>NZ_JPOI01000001.1:2295000-2659705 GCF_000733845.1 Geobacillus vulcani PSS1 | reverse complement strand
TTGCGCAGCATAGGTGCGGCGAACTATATTAGATGCCATTTGAAGCTTTCCTATTTGCAGCTTTTACCGAGGATTGGATCAACTGTCGGGTCACCCGCTTCCAGACCCATCGATGGGTCTGTGAAGTAGGCGGTTGTTCGGTCTTCCGTCATGCCAAGGCGTGACGGAGACAAGCCACAGGCTTGCTTCGACAGTCGAAAATGGACAAACCGCTTTTTCATCAAAGATCGTTCAACTTCTTCGTTGCATCTATCCTGAAAATACTCGAATTCCAAAATGCGTAGAGTTCCAGCATTCAACATAAGGACATTTTCATCCTTCCGATGGTGACGAAAATGTTTCGTCATGGAAGTCTATATACTTCTTAATGCGCAAGCGGCCAGAAAAAACGACCGGCGCTACGCCCGGTCGTCCTCCTCTTTTTTGAACTCTTCTTCCTCGGCAAATTCCGTCGCCCATCTTCCTTCATCATACCAGCGGTGCGCTTCTTCCCGCCCCGCTTCTTCAAGCACATGGTTTTCCATATACAAATGGAAAAACGCTTCAACCGCCCCGATCGCCAAGGCGCTGAAAAACGCGCCGTACGCCATGTTGACGGACGGGGCAATGAGGGCAAAGCTGACCGGCCAAATAAGCAAAAAGGAAAGCGGCACGTCAAGAGCGGCGGCGACAAAATGGCCGACGCGCGGCAACACGAACAGATCGCCGATGATATAAGAAACAAGCGCCGTCACCATCGTCATGAGCGAAATCAAGGAAAGCGGGGCGTTAAAGATCGTAAACAGCGAAAACAAGACGACGCTCCAAGCGGCGAGCTTGACGACAAACGGAACGATATGTTTCATCGTCTTCCTCCATTTCCATTGTAGTTCTATTGATTATCGTTCCTTCTTCGCCCCGCTTCTATGCAGAAACATTGACGCAGACGTTTTCAAAATGTTCGGATCCCAAACAAAAAGACGCCCCATTTTGGGGCTGTCTCCGCAAACATTTCGTACGCCAACGACAAACGCATATCCATGCCCGTGTCTCATCTATTTCGCCTTTTTCCGCTCATAAATGACAAAGGCGTGTTCATACGGATTTTTTTCGTCTTTCCTTCCTGGCGTATAGGAAACAATTTCCCATTCATCGTCAGAAATGGGCGGATAAAATGTATCGCCGGGGAAGGAAGCAAAAATGTTCGTCACATACAGCCGGTCGACAATCGGCATTGTCACCCGAAACAGTTCGGCCCCGCCGATGATAAACACCTCATCGGCGCGCGATGCGGTCCATTGCTTGACCTCTTCAAGCGAATGAAGCACAACGCAGCCTTCCGGGCGAAACGAGCGGTTGCGCGTCACGACGATATTTTCCCGCCCGGGAAGCGGGCGGCCAATCGCCTCAAACGTTTTGCGCCCCATCACGATGGCATGGCCCATCGTCACCCGTTTAAAATACGCCAAATCGGCCGGCAAATGCCAAGGCAAGCGGTTGTCTTTGCCGATCACCCGGTTTTCGTCCATCGCCACAATGTGCGAAATCATGCCGCCCCTCTCCTTTACACCGCCACCGGTGCTTTAATCGCCGGATGCGGGTCATAGCCGACAATCTCGAAATCGTCGTATTCGTAGTCGAAAATGGACGGCGGCTTCCGCTTGATCACGAGCTTTGGCAGTGGGCGCGGCTCGCGCGTCAGCTGCAGTTTCGCTTGCTCAAGATGGTTTTTGTACAAATGGACGTCGCCGCCGGTGAAAATGAGTTCGCCGACATCTAAATCGCATTGCTGGGCGATCATATGCGTCAACAGCGCGTAGCTGGCAATGTTAAAAGGCAGTCCTAAAAACGTATCGACGGAGCGTTGCTGCCACATGCACGACAGCCGACCGTTTGCGACATAAAATTGAAACGCATAATGGCATGGCGGCAGCTTCATTTCATCCAGCTCCGCCACGTTCCATGCGCTCACAAGCAGCCGGCGCGAATTCGGATTTCGTTTGATCTCCTCAACGACCCAGGCGATCTGGTCGATCGTTTTCCCATCTGCTCCTTTCCACGACCGCCATTGCGCGCCGTAAATGGGACCGAGATCGCCGTTTTCATCCGCCCACTCGTCCCAAATCGTCACGCCGTTCTCCTGCAAATAGCGGACATTCGTATCGCCTTTTAAAAACCAGAGCAGTTCATAAATGATGGAGCGGATATGCAACTTTTTCGTTGTCACGAGCGGGAATCCGTCCCGCAAGTTGAAGCGGAGCTGGCGGCCAAACACCGACAGCGTGCCGACGCCCGTGCGGTCCTCTTTTTCAACGCCGTTTTCCAAAATATCCTCCAATAACTGCAAATATTGCCGCAATGTTCTCACCTCACGCTTTATCATACCATAAAGCACCGCTCTCATCACGAAAAAAAAGAGCCTTCTATGAGGCCCGTTCCGCGAGTCCACGGATGAACGCATATGTGTTCGGCGCTGCCGCCCGCAACGTTCGCCGCGTCTCTTCGCTTGCGTAATAATAGGCAAACGCCTCGGCAAAATACTCTTCCGGATAAGTCAAAAAATAAGATTCACCCGGAAAGAGCCGCGGCGCCTCCTCCCGCCAAATCGCTTGAAATTCGTCCGTTTCATGAATGCGGTCAAATACGATGTAATCGAGCGAATGAGCAAACTCATGCAACTCCAAATTGACCGAGCCGTGCCCTTTTCCTTTTTCGCTATGGCCGAGGCGGACGAGCACTAAATGCGACCCGCCGATGCCCGGCACGTCATCCCATGTTTTGGATCCCGGCGCATAGCCGCGCGGGGTTTTCCCACGCAAGTGGCGAGCTGTCGGTTCATTCGTAATAGGGCCTGTCAACAGCTGGATGTAAATATGATGAGCAGCCGCCTGCTCCAAAATGCTTCGATCAATGCGGGCAAGCGTCTGAAAAGTCTTGTTCGCCTCCGCAGCCGGAAACGCTGTCTCGGGCACGATAACGATGCGGCCGAGCACGTCACGGGACGGAATGCTCCGAAGATCAAGGCCACTTTCTTGAAGAAGCACGCCGTGGGCGGCCGGGTACGGCGAAAGCGATAGAAGCGGAATCGCGAACAGCGCCGCCAGCAAGCTCATGAGCAGCCGTTTCATCATGGTTTCCCCCGCTTCTTTTTCTTTCAATCTATGAAAATCATATCATAGAACGAAGCGGGGAAAAATGCGCAAAATCAGGAAAGAACCGCAGGTGATTATGTACGCCAGTTCGGCGGCGTATTTTTGGACCAGTAAATTTTCCCAAGCTCATGATGGGCTTGAAAGCCGTCCTCACAAGTGTGATAGTGGAACTGAAACCAATAGCCATCTTGCGGCGGATGCTCGCGGCGGACGTGAAAGCGGATCAGATCTTCTCCCGTATCGGCCCGATACAAGTGAAACATGCGCTCCCCTTGCCCGCCGGACGGATTTTCTGAAACCGCCAAATAGCGGAGTTCGTCTTCCGGATAACGCTCGGCAAGCTCGGCGATCACCGTTTCGATGCGCGGCAAAATGACGGCGCGAAACTCCTCTTCAATAACCGGAGCGATTTTGCGACCGAATTTTTCATGGGACTGGGCAACGGCCTTTTCTATCGTCTGCTCAATGAATTGAGCGCGCGTCAAGGAGCCGGCTTCATCGGCACGACCGACTGGACTGTGCTGCCAGTCGGGAGACGAGGCATCGTCTGACGGCGGCTCTTTGGCGGCAAGCAATGAGGCGGGCGGCGTGACGAGTCCAAACGTGGAAACGGTAATGGCGGCAACAAGCGCTTTTCGCAGCCAAGACGGCAGTTTCATCACCTTCACCTCCCGTTACCGCCGCTCAGCGGCTGAAGACGCGAACAAGCCGGTCGCTTTTAATTTGGCGACCGCCCGGCGCAACACTTCTTCCGGCTGGACAAGGGCGATGCGCACATACCCTTCGCCGCTCGGCCCAAACGCGTGCCCAGGCGTCACAACGACGCCGGCTTGGTCGATGAGCGCCTTCGCAAACGAAAGCGATGTCCATCCGTCCGGAATTTTCGCCCACACGAACATGCCGGCTTGTGGACGGTCAACCGTCCAACCGATGTCAGCGAGTCCCTCCACGAGCACATCGCGGCGCGCTTGATAAATCATGCGGCTCTCAGCGCAAAAACCGGCGCCATGGCGGAGCACTTCCGCGGCGGCTTTTTGCAGCGGCCAAAAAATGCCGTAATCCAAATTTGATTTGAATTCAGCGAAGGCGCGGATCACCTCGGCATTGCCGCATACGTAGCCGACACGGCAGCCGGCCATGTTGTAGCTTTTTGACAACGAATTGATCTCCACGCCAACGTCCTTTGCGCCTGGAACAGAAAGAAAACTCACCGGTTTGTTTCCGTCATAATACAGCTCGCCGTAAGCAAAATCGGAAACAACGAGGAGATCGTACCGCTTCGCAAATTCGACCACTTCGCGGTAAAATGACTCTGTCGCCAGGGCCGGAACCGGGTTCCCGGGGAAGTTTAAAAAGAGCATCACCGCCCGTTTGGCGACTTCCTCCGGAATGGCGGCAAGATCAGGCAAAAATCCTCGTTCTTTTCGAAGAGGAAGGAAATACGGCTCCGCCTCAGCCATCGCCACTCCCGCCGCATACGCTGGATATCCGGGATCCGGCAGCAGAATGACATCGCCCGGGTCGGCGAACACCATCGGCAAATGCACAAGCCCATCCTGCGATCCGATGACGTACGTCACTTCTGTCTCCGGATCGAGCACGACGCCATGCGCCGTCCGATAATAATCGGCGACCGCTTCATGAAACTCGCGAATGCCTTTTAATGTATAGCCATACGCGTTTGGTTCATTGGCGTAGCGGGCGATCGCCTCACGCACAAACGGCGCCGGCGGCAAATCTGGGCTGCCAACGCTCAAGTCGATCCACTCATCATGAAGGTGGCGCCGCTTTTGACGATACGCCGTCAACTCGGCGAAAATCGATGCCGAAAACGCGTTCATTCGTTTCGCTTTTTTCATTTCATCTTCTCTCCCTTGACAAGACAAAAACTGCATTTTCTTTTTGCTTTTGTTGGTATATACTATGTTATATGAATAGTGTATCATATGTTATCGGGGAAAATATAGACAGAAAGGCGGGAAAACGGAGCGTGAACACAGTCTTTTTTGCGGCCAGTCTCATTACGTTGTTGTATTTCATTTACAGCTGCATCGCCAATGCCTAACAGGGGCAAAGAAAAAGGGGCTCCACATCGGGAGCTCCTTTTTTAGTCCACTTTCGTTTTTTTGCGGGCGGAGTCAAGCTCATAAGCGCCTGTTTCCGTTTGCGTCGTGCCTTGTCCTCTGACATCCGGGGCGCTGACGCCCGTTTTCGAACGGTCTTTTTTCCGCTTCGGCACGCCGATCACCTCCGTCTTTATCGTTCCCGCCGGCGCGCTACTGTATGCGGAACGAAAGCGAATCAACGCCGCGCCGTTCGCTCCTCACTCGCACCGCATCAGCCGCAATATTGGTCAAACGCAGCCAAAATATTTTCCATCACGTCCTCCATCGAGTGAAACTCGATGTCTTCGCGCGGAATGAAGTGAACAACTTCTTTCCCCTTTAAGAGCGCCATCGACGGCGAAGACGGCGGATAACCGACAAAGTACTCGCGCATTTTCGCCGTCGCCTCTTTATCTTGGCCGGCGAACACCGTCACCAAATGATCCGGCTTTTTCTCGCTCCGCAGCACCGCCTGCGTCGCCGCCGGGCGCGCCAATCCAGCGGCGCAGCCGCACACCGAGTTGACAAAGACAAACGTCGTTCCTTCCACTTGTTCCATAAACTGCTCGACTTCTTCGCTTGTGCGCAATTCGCGGAAACCGGCGCGGACAAGTTCATCGCGCATCGGCTGCACAAGCTGGCGCATATAGTCTTCGTAAGCCATTGACATTGCCCTCATCCCTCCACATTCATCATCGCTGCGCTATCAGCATACTATATTTTCGTTTGAAAAATCAATGAAGAGAACCGTCCACTGCCGCATGTCTCTAAACGGCATCATTCAGAACAAACGGGGCTAAACACACCCGTTTGGCCGCCATCAAACGAGCGATTTCGTTTCGCTTTCTATCAACCGCCGCGGCCATTGTCAGCGACCAAACATATACTAAGCCATCGATGGCCATGAAAGGAGCGTGCACATGGGATACATTGAAGAACTGCGAAAAATCATTGGAACCCGGCCGATCATCTTGGCGGGAGCCGGGGTCGCTGTCACCGATGAATGCGGACGGATTTTATTGCAGAAACGCCGCGACGGCTTATGGGGACTGCCCGGCGGTTTGTTGGAGTTGGGGGAGTCCGCAGAAGAAGCAGCCCGGCGGGAAGTGTGGGAAGAAACAGGGCTGGAAATCGGCAAACTGGAACTAGTCGATGTGTTTTCTGGAAAAAAATATTTTGTTCGGCTGCCTAATGGAGATCAATATTACCCAGTCACTGTTGTTTATCTCACCCGTGATATCCGCGGTGGAGAACTGAAAGAAGACGGGGAAGAATCGCTTGAGGTAAAATTTTTCCCTCTTCATGCATTGCCAAACGAACTCTCTCCTCTTGTTAAAGATTTTATCGAACAATATTTCAGGGAATGACGAGCCAAGCCTTGGAGCTCTCTCCAAGGCTTCACCATTGTTGAAAACACTCTTTTCTAAGAAACAAATCCGCAGCTGGAGAAGCGAAAAAATTTAAAATCCCATTTTAATAGTAATGAAATTGAAGAATAATCGGCACCCCTTTCGATCATAAAAACAGGCGCACCGATGGGCGCGCCTGTTTTACTGTTCCGTTTCGTTTCCTTTCTTCCGGCTCTCCGTCATTTGCTTCCAGATGGAGCCTTTCGCTTCTTCGCCTCCTTCGATCCGTTCAATGGCCATTTTCACTTGCAAGCTCACTTCAAACTCCGGATCGTTTTCCGCCGCTTTTAACGCCGCGAGCGCCGATTTGTCGCCAACCTCGTACAAAAACATGGCCGCGCGCCAACGGACGAGCTTGCTTTCGTCCTTTAGCGCTTCGATCATGGCCGGAATGGCCTCCGGATCGCCGATGTCGGACAAACAGTCGCCGGCGGTGCGGCGGACCGCAACGGCCGGATCTTTTAACGCTTCATACAAATACGGAAGCACCTTTTTTCCGCCGATCATGCCAAGATATGCTGTTGCCAGACGACGGATGGCCATTTTTTCATCCTTAAGCGCCTTCGCCAACACCGGGATATCGTCCTCGGTCGGCTCAGCCATCTGTTCGAGCGCGGCATACCGTTTGCGCCAGTCCGGGTCATCGAGCATCTCGCTCGTCACTTTGAGGCTTGGACGCTTTTGCACCGTTTTTTCCTGCTCGCCGCGGCGGAACATGTTGACGATCCGCTCGAGCCGCTCGGGCGGATAGGCGGCCGACAGCTCATCGACGATTTCGCGGCCGATTTCCTCAAACGTGCCGTAGCGCACTCCTTTTTCGACCCATTTTCGCTCAAGCACGACATTTCCCGCGTATTTTTGCGCCTCAATGACCGCGTCCATAAACGGTTTCGGCAGCCCGATGCGGTGTTCGCGCTCCCCGTCGACAAGCTTCACTTGCATCGGCAGGCCATACAACATTTGCACGAACACTTTCACTTCGCCGAAGTGTTCGTTTCCTTTCGGCTTTGCCTCGGTGCCGTCATCCGCTTCCTCACCGAACACTTCGCGCACGTTCGCCAAAATGTCGCGCCAGTCGTATTTCGGATGGCGCTCAATCGCCAAAAAGTCGGCGACATGGTAGATGCTTTTCACCCCGTCAATGCGCAGCAATGCTTGAATAAGCGGCGGCGCTTCACTGATGTTGTCCGATTTATAGTTATGGCGCATGCCGGGTGGCAACTCTTCATCAAGCAAGATTTTCATCGTGTTCGGGCTTGGCGTCGGTTCAATCGCTTGAATGCGCAAGCGTTACCCCTCCTTGTTTGACAGCAGCTTTTCAATTTCCTTTCTCAACTCGTGCGGCTTCGTTTGCGGGGCGAAACGAGCGACAACCTTGCCGTTGCGGTCGACCAAAAACTTCGTAAAGTTCCATTTGATCGCTTTTGTTCCCAATGCCCCCGGTGCTTGCTCTTTCAAATATTGAAACAGCGGGTGGGCGTGATCGCCATTCACATCCACTTTCGCAAACAACGGGAACGTCACGCCATAATTGAGCTGGCAAAATTGCTCAATTTCCTCTTCCGTCCCCGGCTCTTGGCCGCCAAACTGGTTGCACGGAAAGCCGAGCACCACAAACCCGCGATCGCGATAGTCGTTATACAGCTCTTGCAGTTCTTTATACTGCGGCGTAAAACCGCAACGGCTCACCGTGTTGACAATCAACAGCACCTTGCCTTGATAGACGGAAAGCGGTTGTTCCTCACCACGAATCGTTTTGGCGCTAAATTGATATACACTCATGATTTTTCACCTCATTCCCATCATAGCGGATTTCATCGTTTGTTTCCACTTTTTGCATCGCTACTGTCCAACAAACGATTGTAGCTGCTCGAGCGACGAAATCATATACGGCACCATCGCCGGCAAATCAGTAGCATTGTCCTCATAAATGAGGCGGGCAAACTCGACCACGGCTTCATTTTCATACGGACCGCGTTCATGCGGAAATGGAAAGCGGAGCGTTTGTCGGATGATTCGCTCCTGGCCCCAAATCGTCCGCAGTGTTCCTTCAATGAACGTACAAACGGACGAACGGCGAACCGGAAGGGTAAACAGAAGAGCGAGTCGGCAGCCGGCTTGGCCGCAATAGAGCCGCTCGTTGGCCAGCTCAGCAAAATCAAGCGAAAGCCGCGCAGTGCAGACGACGAACGGATCCGGCGCATCATTGAGCCGAAATGAAATGGCGTACTCCCGCAACAAACGAGCCAAATCGACAAGGTCGCGGCGATCGACCACGGCGATGCGCCCTTGCAAGTCCGCGTCATACACAGCACCTTCCAGCACCGTCTTTAAATTATCAAACGCCGTCGGATCCAATCGCGATTCCCCCTTTTTGTTCACGAGCGGTTTCAAGTCAAAAAAAGCAATTGAAGAATGTTGGCAAAGTTTTTATAATTAAGGTATTTAGTAACGAGACAGAAACGGAGGGGACACCATTGCCAATCAACATTCCAAAAGACTTGCCGGCGAAGGAAATACTCGAACAGGAAAACATTTTCGTCATGGACGAAGAACGGGCTTACTCGCAAGACATCCGTCCACTCAACATCGTCATTTTAAACTTGATGCCCGAAAAAGAAAAAGCAGAGACGCAGCTGCTGCGGCTGCTCGGCAACTCGCCGCTGCAAGTGAACGTCACCTTTTTGCGCCCGGCGACCCATGAGCCGAAAACGACAAGCAAACACCATTTAGAGCAATTTTACACGATTTTCCCGCACATTCGCCATCGAAAGTTCGACGGGATGATCATCACCGGAGCGCCGGTCGAGCAATTGCCGTTTGAAGAAGTCACGTATTGGGACGAGTTGACGGAGATTATGGAATGGACGACAAACAACGTCACCTCGACCTTACATATTTGTTGGGGTGCGCAAGCCGGCTTATATTACCATTACGGGATTCCGAAATATCCGTTGCCGGAAAAATGTTTCGGCGTGTTCAACCATACGGTGGAAGTGAAAAATGTCAAACTGTTGCGCGGCTTCGATGACGTGTTCCGCATGCCGCATTCGCGCCATACGGATGTCAAGCGCGAAGACATTGAAAAGGTGCCGGAGCTGACGATTTTATCGATGGCTGAAAAAGCAGGCGTTTGCCTCGTCGCCTCGAACGACGGGCGGCAAATTTTCTTGACCGGCCATCCGGAATATGACGCCACGACACTGAAAGAGGAGTATGAACGTGATTTGGCGAAAGGGCTGCCCATCCAACCGCCGGAATCGTATTTTCCAAACGACGACCCGAGCCAGATGCCGCTCAATACATGGCGTTCGCACGCCAATTTGCTGTTCATCAACTGGCTGAACTATTACGTCTATCAAGAGACGCCTTACGAGTGGGAATAAGGAACATGTCAGCTGAAAAACGTCCCGCTTGACAAACCGGTCGATGATGCTGTCTTGCGGAATAAAGGAAATGTCAGCAGAAAAACGCCTTCGCTGTTCTAGCAAGGCGCTTTTCTTATTTTTGTCGCCCATCGACAAATTCCCCAACCATTCGCGCCGGCGCTGCATATCATATTGTAGGCTTGATTGGGAGGTGAATCGGGATGGGCGCTTGGCATGGCAACGGATTTGCTTTGATCGTCGTCTTGTTTATTTTGTTGATTATTGTCGGTTCCGCTTTCGGCGGTTACGCTTACTAGCCTGTTCGCCTTGGCCGCCGTGTTTGCCAGCATCCGGCCGGCTTGCACGTGGGAGGACGCCGTAAAAGCACTCCCCGTTTTTTTTTTGCCGAATTCGCTTGAACGCTCTCCCACTTATGATAAAAATATGTGAACAGCCTATACTAATGATGGAGTGATAGCGCCTAAAAGGAGGTGGGAATCGTGACGAAGCGGCCAAATAAAGGAAGCCGGAATCAAAACACGCCGACGCAGGATCCGATGGCGCTGCTCGACGGCCCGGTTTCCGGCGACAACAGCAAAGGGCGGCGACAAAACAAAATCCAAAATGACAAAACCGATGAACATGCCTAACCTGCAAAAAAAGCGGCCGTTTTTTCGCCGCTTTTTTGCTTCTAAAATTCAATCCCTTTCATCGCGGTCCTTCCTTGTTCATAGTCATGCTTGACTAGCTTCATTTCCGTGACGATATCGGCAGCCGCCATCAGCTCTGGGTGCGCCGCGCGGCCCGTGATGACAAGGTGCAGCTCCGGCGGACGCGTGCGGATCAGTTCCAGCACATCGTTGACCGATAGGATATCACCAACCGGAAACCGATCAATCGCCAAGGCGTTGTTCAATTCATCCAACACGATGACGTCATACCGGCCGGAATGGACATATTCTTTCGCCACCGTCCAAGCGCGCTGCAACGCTTCGCGGTGCACCTCCGGCGTTTTCGTCCATGTGAAGCCGGCGCCGAGCTGACGGACGTCGACGCCAAGACGTTGCAAGGCCAACTGCTCGCCATACGTACGCTCGGGCGACTTGATAAACTGCAGCACAGCGACTTGCATTCCTCGGCCGATGGCGCGCAGCGCCAAGCCAAAAGCAGCTGTCGTTTTTCCTTTTCCGTCGCCCGTATAAACGATGACCCGCCCGCTACGACGAGGCGTCGGCATCGACCATGCCCCCTTGCCGCTCCGGAAACCATTGGAGCGTCTCACGCAGACGAACAACATCGCCGATAATGATGATGGCCGGATGGGAAATGCCCGCTTTTTTCGCCTCGTCTGGCAGCGTCGAAAGCGGTGCCGCCACGGTGCGCTGCCGCTCCGTCGTCCCCCATTCGATGATGGCCGCCGGCGTATTCGCCGGCTTTCCGGCCGCCATCAGTCGGCCGCAAATATCCGGCAAGTTGGCCGCCCCCATGTACATGACGATCGTATCGCATCCGCGGGCGAGCGCCTCCCAGTCAATCCGCTCGCTCCGATGTCCGCTGACCATCGCCACCGAGGCGGCGTAATCACGGTGGGTGACCGGAATGCCGGCGTACGCCGGCACAGCGATGCCGGATGTCACCCCTGGAACGATTTCAAACGGAATCTCGGCTTTCGCCAACACTTCCGCCTCTTCACCAACGCGGCCAAAGACGCACGGATCGCCGCCTTTTAAACGGACGACCGTCTTTCCTTGTTGCGCATGCTGAACGAGCAACTCATGAATTTGTTCTTGAACCGTGTCATGTTTTCCCGGCTCTTTGCCGCAGTAAAGAAGCTCGGCGCCAGGCTTCGCATAGCGCAGCAGCTTCCGGTTGATGAGCCGGTCGTAAACGACGACATCCGCCCGTTCCAGGCATTCGCGGCCGTAAACCGTGATGAGCTTTTCATCCCCCGGTCCAGCGCCGACTAAATACACTTTGCCGACGGTCATGCTTGTCTCTCCCCTTTCTCCTCAACCGTCGAAATGCCTGCGGACGCAAACGTCGCCATCTCATTCATCATCGCTGTTGCCGACACTAAGAGTGGAAACGCCACAGTGGCTCCGCTTCCTTCGCCAAGGCGCATGTGCAAATCCAACAGCGGCTCTTTCCCAAGCAAACGAAGGGCAATGCTGTGGCCCGGCTCTTGCGAACGATGGCCAGCGATCATATACTCTGCGACGTTGGGGGCAAATTGGCGGGCCACAAGGGCAGCCACCGTGCAAATAAAGCCATCAAGCAAGATCGGAATGCGCCGCTCAGCCGCGGCCAACATCGCTCCGGCCATCGCCGCGATCTCCAGCCCGCCAATTTTCGCGAGCCATTCAAGCGGCTTCGCCGGATCCGGTCGATGAAGCAAAAGCGCTCGACGGATGACGTCCCGTTTATGAGCCAATCTCTCTTCCCGAATCCCGCTTCCTTTGCCAACGATGCGCTCAAGCGGCTCATCGGTCAACGCAGCCAATAAGGCGCTCGCGGCGGTTGTATTGCCGATGCCCATCTCGCCGACAATGAGCGTGCGGGCGCCTTGTTCAATGATGGACGCCGCCTGTTCATAACCGACGGAAAGCGCCTGTTCAGCCTCGGACGTCGTCATCGCTTCCATTTTGGCGAAATTGTTTGTTCCTGGGCGCACCTTTTTCTGAATAATGCGTTCATCAGCGATCGGTGCGGCGACACCGACATCGATCACCTGAAGCAACGCGCCGATTTGCCGGCTGAAGGCGTTGATCGCCGCTCCGCCATTCGCGAAATTGTGCACCATTTGTGCCGTCACTTCGGCCGGATAGGCAGACACCCCTTCTTCGGTGACGCCATGATCGGCCGCAAACACAAGCACTCCGGGCGGAGTGACGCGCGGGAGAAGCTCCCCGGTCATGCCAGCGAGCTCAGCCGCCACTTCTTCAAGCCGGCCAAGGCTGCCGGGTGGTTTGGTCAATTGATCAATATAGGCACGCGCTTGTTCAACCATTTCGCAGCGGATCGGTGGGATTGAAACATTCATCATGAACGCACAATATTCCCCATCAAGCGGGAATATGCGCTTCCTCCTTTCTCGTCTATGATTGTGGGAACGAAAAAGCAGCTTTCCTTCGTCACGCCTTAGCGCGACGGGAGACCGAACGTGTGATCGTGGGCATGGATTCACCTCCTTGCGGCGATTACAGAATACCGTTATAAGAAAACGGCTCGCTTTCATCCCACCCCTAAAGGAGCGGGCTTTCTCGCTCGCAGGTCCTGTAAAAACGGTCAGTTTCGCCCGTTCATCCATACCGCAATGATCGTTTTCCATATCGCTCATTGTTGCTGAAATTGACGCATCATCTGTTCGATCCGCCCGACGTCGACATGCTCGCGGACATGGGCGGCAAGCCGGTCAAACGCCTTTTCTTTGAGCGATCGAAAGAGCCGGACGCCAGAAGGAGCGATTCCTTTGTGGCGGCGAATACTGTTGAGAAACGCGGTGCGGAACGCATCATTGTGAAACAAATCATGCATGTACGTGCCCAGCACCCGCTCATCACTGCGCTTCGCCCCTTCATGGCGGCCATCCGCTTCAATGAGCGGCGCATAACCAGGAAGCGGCGCCGAGCGGCCCATATGAATCTCGTATCCTTGCACGGCAAATCGCTCGCCTTCCCATGTAAGCACTCCTTCGGAACGGACCGTGATTTTCGTCCGCTCGAGCGTTGTCTCCACCGGAAGCAGCCCGAGCCCCGCGACTTCCGGAAGCGGCGTTTCCACTCCATATGGATCGCGGATGACGGCGCCAAGCATTTGGTAGCCGCCGCATAAACCGACGACTTTTGTTTTCCCCTCACTAGCAAGTGACACGATGCGGGAGGTGAGCCCCCGTTTTTTCATATAAATCAAATCTTCGATCGTGTTTTTGCTGCCGGGAAGCACGATCACATCCGGCTCGCCAAGTTCGGCGGCGTGCGTCACCAACCGGACGCGGCAGTCCGGTTCTGCCAACAGCGGGTCGATGTCGGTGAAATTGGCGATTTTCGGACAGCGGATCACCGCAATATCAATCGCCCTATGATCGTCGGACGATGCGGCAAACCGTTCAAGCGCCAGCGAATCTTCAGCATCGATCGCCAAATCGGGCAAATACGGGACGACGCCGAGCACCGGCACGCCAGTATGTTGCTCAAACCAATCAAGCCCCGGCTGCAATAGCGCCACATCGCCGCGAAACTTGTTAATGATGACGCCAATGACCCGCTTTCGGTCTTCAGGCTCAAGCAGCGCCAGCGTCCCAACGAGGCTCGCGAACACCCCGCCCCGCTCAATATCGCCGATCAACACGACCGGGGCGTTGGCGAGACGGGCGATGCGCATGTTGACCAGCTCGCGGTCGTTTAAGTTGACTTCCGCCGGGCTTCCCGCTCCTTCCATGACAATTCGGTCATACTCGTTCATCAACGTTTCAAGCGACTGGTGGATGACGGCCAGCCCTTGATGGAAAAACTCGTTCCGATAAGCGAACGCCTGCATATTGCCGTACGGTTTGCCGAGCACAACGATTTGCGCTTCATGTTCGCGGCTTGGCTTAATCAAAATCGGGTTCATCTCGGCGCGGGCCGGCACGCCAGCCGCTTCGGCTTGAATGCCTTGCGCCCGCCCGATTTCTTTCCCGTCCGGCGTCACATAGGAGTTTAACGACATATTTTGCGACTTGAACGGCGCCGTCTTCCAGCCGTCTTGGGCGAACAGGCGGCAAAAGGCGGTGGCGATCACGCTTTTGCCGGCATCGGAATGAGTGCCTTGAAACATGATTGGCAACGCCTTACCCATTGGCGGTCACCTTCTCACATTCGGAGAGCCACCGCTCGACCATCGCTGGGGCGGACGCAAAATGGAAGTGGACGTAGCCGGCGACAAGACGGTGCGCCAAATAACCATCCGGTTTTGTTCCTTTCCGGCCGCTCGTTTCGTAGGCAAACGGCACCTCGCCCCGCGGTTCGTACACGGAATAGTGAAACTCATGGCCGCGCGCCCGCTCCCCTTCCGACAAAAGAAAGTTTCCTCTTCTTCCGTGCACTTCACGGTACCCGAGGGCCGCAAGCTTCGTTTTCATCACGACCCGCCCCGGAATGACGCCGGCCATCTCATAGGCCGTGCCGTCCGTCGCGACAAGCTGTTCCGTGAGAAACATAAACCCACCGCATTCGGCGAGCGTCGGCACCCCGCGTTCGATGGCGGCGCGGATCGACTGTTTGACCGCAGTTTGCTTGGCAAGCACGGCGGCAAACTCTTCCGGAAACCCGCCGCCGATGTACAAGCCGTTCACCCCATCCGGAAGCGGTTCGCCGGCGAGCGGGGAAAAGTAGACAAGCTCCGCGCCGCAGGCAGAAAGCATCTCCAGATTTTCGGGATAGTAAAAATGGAAGGCGGCGTCTTTCGCGACAGCAAGACGCACCCGATAGCGCCGGACCGGTCGAAAGAGCGGGCGCAGCTCCCGAAGCAGCGGGGCGTCGGCGATGCGAAGCAAAGCATCCCAATCGACCGCCTGTGCAACCTTCCGGCCCAGTTCGGCAAAAAACGCATCCAGCTCGCCGCGCTCCACCGACGGCACAAGCCCTAAATGGCGCTCCGGCAGCGCCAACGCTTCGTCTTGCGTAAGAAACCCGATGACCGGCACTCCGCACGTTTGCTCGACCGCCGCTTTGACGAGCCGGAAATGCCCTTCGCTGCCGACACGGTTGGCAAATACGCCAGCAATGTGCACGTCGGGACGAAACGTCTGAAAGCCGCGGACGATGGCGGCAGCGCTGCGGGCCATGCCGGAACAATCAACGACAAGCAGCACCGGGCTTTTCGTCAGCACCGCAATCTCCGCCGTCGATCCTTCATCGGAGAGCGGCTGTTTCCCGTCAAACAGCCCCATCACCCCCTCGATGATGGCGATATCCGCTCCTTGACAGCCGTTGGCGAGCACCGTTTTGACCGCTTCGCTTCCCATCATCCAGCTGTCCAAGTTGCGCGCCGGCCGGCCGGTAACCGCCGTATGGTAAGTCGGGTCGATGTAGTCCGGGCCGCATTTAAACCCTTGCACCGTATATCCTCGCTGCTTCAGCGCCGCCATCAAGCCGAGCGTCACGGTCGTTTTGCCGGCGCCGCTTCCCGGGGCGGCGATGACCAATCGTCGCATGACTCGCTCCCCTTTCCTCGTCCATGGCGAATCAACGCCACCGAAATCGTCACATTGCCCGATTTCTTTTTTACGAGCGCCATCCGCTCGGCCCCGCTGTACAATTTCGCCGCCGGCTCGCTCACCCCATACGCGCCGGTGTAGCGGTAGACGGTCTCGGACGGCGCTTCGATTGGCACCGTGTTCAGCTCCTCTGGCGTGTACGTGACGAACTCCCAGCCGTATTTGCCGACAACTTCGCGAAGCCCAGGCTCGTCTTTTTTCAGGTCGATCGTGCACAGCGCTTTGACGCTTTTGAGCGAAAAACGCAGCTCATTGAGCGTCTCGAGGATGACCGCTTCGATTTCATCAGCCGCTGTGCCGCGGTTGCAGCCGATGCCAAGGGCGATCACCTTCGGGCGGTACAGCACACCGTTTTGCAAAATCGCCTCTTCTTCCGGCTCAAGCAGACGATGGGTGACCACAAGCGCGGCCGCCGGACGAGCGGCAAGCGCCTCCGCGATTGAGCCGTACACGGTGATGTTTTTCGGCAGCGGCCGCCCCTCCGGCCACCAATCGGGTTCCCCCGACTCTTGCACGATCGCCACCGGCTCTTCGTTCACGACCGCAGCGCTCACCGGCGTCAGTTTGTCATCCGACTCCCATTCCCAGCCAAACTCGCGGCCGAACAAATCAACGGCGATCGTCTGCTGCACATCAGAAGCGGTCGTAATCACCGGGCGGGCGCCAAGAATCGCAGCGACGCGCCGCGTCAAGTCGTTCGCCCCGCCTAAATGACCGGACAGCACGCTGATCACATGCTCCGCCTTATCATCGATGACAACGACCGCGGGATCGGTCTTTTTGTCTTTTAACAGCGGGGCGATCATCCGCACGACGGCGCCAAGCGAAATGATGCAAATAAGGCCGTCATAGCGGGCGAACAGTTCCGGCAGCAGCGTCTTAACGTTGCCGGAAAACAGGCGGATTCCATACTTGGCTTCATCGCCGCGGGCGAATTTATCCGTATAATAAACGTCCGCTCCCGCAAGAGCACCGCCAAGACGTCGGGCGATCTCAACCCCGTGTTTTGTAATGGCCACGACGGCATAGACGCCGTTTCTTTCGTTGTTGGCGGCAACAGTGCTCACCTTACTTCTCCCCCTTCCGGTATCCATGCGTAAACGTGCGGTCGTATAGCTTCGAACGGTAGCCGCGCTCATGAACATGAGGATCGAGCGCCCAACCGGCCAACATGATGGCGTGTTTCGTCACGCCATGGCGCCGCATATCGTCAGCCATGGCGGCAACGGTAGAGCGAATCACCATCTCATCCGGCCACGTCGCCTTATAGACGATCACGACGGGCGTCTCACCGCTCCAGCCCGCTTCAAGGAGCGCCGCTCTTACTTTTTTTGCCAACGTTGCGCTTAAAAAGAGGACAAGGGTGCAATGATGTTTGGCCAGTTCTTGCAATTTCTCGCGCGGCGGCATCGGCGTCCGCCCCTCAGCGCGGGTGAAAATGACGGTTTGCGTCAATTCCGGGACGGTGAGCTCCGACTGCACAGCTGCCGCGGCGGCAAACGCCGAACTGACGCCGGGGACGATTTCCACTTCCATTCCTTCTTCTTTCAACAAAGCGATTTGCTCAAGCGTTGCCCCGTAAATCGATGGATCACCGGTATGGACACGCACGACAAGCCGGCCTTGTTTCGCTTGTTCCACCATCGCCGCGACCATTTCTTCTAAATGCATGCCGGCGGTATGAAAAACGTCAGCATCCGGCTTCCGGTAGCGTTCAATCAATTCCTCGCTCACCAACGAATCGGTGTAAAAAATGGCATCCGCCGCAGCCAAAAGCTCGGCGCCGCGGACGGTGATCAAGTCCGGCGCTCCCGGCCCCGCCCCTACGATATACAGCTTCACTTTCTCACCACCATCAATGTCAAATATTCCAGCGTCGCGCCGTCCAATTCCTCAACGTTCCACACCACTTCCTCGCCGGACGTCACCTTCGTGATGACGGCGGCGCGCTGAAGCAAATCGAGCTCGCGCAGCAAGTCGATCAGGAGATCGATCACTTTCGCCACCTTAAAAAAAACGACGCAATCGTGTCGAAGAAGGGCGGCTTTCATCGCCTCATAATCATCGCGCGCCGGCACGATCGCCACGGTTTCATCCCCATCCGCCAACGGCAGACGCAGCCGAGCGGCAGCTGCGTTCGCCGAACTGACGCCGGGGATGACTTCAATCGGCGCTTCTGGATAACGCTGTGCCATCACGCGCATCAAATGGATGAACGTGCTGTACAGCAGCGGATCGCCTTCGGTCACAAACGCCACATCGCGCCCGGCCGACAATTCCGCCCAGATGGCATCCGCCGCCTCGTTCCACTTCGGCTCAAGCACAGCTGGGTCTTTTGTCATCGGAAAATGCAAGCCGAGACGCCGCTTTTCATCCGGAGCAAAATAGGCGTCAACAATTTGTTCCGCGTAACTTTTGCTTTGCCGTCCCTTTTTCGGATACGCGATGACGTCCGCTTCTTTCAGGCGGCGATACGCCTTCACCGTCATGAGCTCAGGATCGCCCGGGCCGACGCCAACGCCGTACAACGTGCCGGTCATTCGTCTCCCTCCCGCTTGGCTGTTATGATATACACCGGATTGAGCGCCTCAAAACGCGTCAACTCTAAAATCGGCTTGCTTCGCGACACTTGCGCAAGCGTGATGTCAACATGAAACCCACGGCTGCGCAGTTCGCGGCTCGCTTCGGCAAGCGTCTCAACCGTCGCCGCGTTGATCACGATGCGCCCGTTTTTCTTCAACCGTTTCGCACAGACGTCCAACAGCGGCGCCATCGCCCCTGACGTGCCGCCGATAAAGATGGCATCCGGGTCAGCAAACTCATCAAGCCGATCAGGGGCCTTGCCGTGCACAAGCGTGATGTCAACGCGGAATTTGCGCAAGTTTTGCCGGCAAATCTCCACATCGTGTTCATTTTTTTCAATCGCAAACACTGCCCCGTCGCGGGCGATTTTCGCCGCTTCAATGGCCACCGAACCGGTGCACGTGCCGATATCCCAGACGACGCTGTCCGGGCGCAAGCGCAAAGCACTCAAGCTGAGCACGCGCACTTCTTTTTTCGTAATCAACCCTTTGTCTGGTTTGCGCTGAAAAAACTCGTCATCCTCAATGCCGAGCGGCCAAGAAGGACTGGGCGCCGTCCTCCGCAGCACGACTATATTTAATGGAAGAAACTCGGCTTCCACCATTTCCTCTAGCTTGAAAAACCGGCAACGCTCATTCGGTCCGCCGAGCTCCTCGCCGACAAACGCCTCATACTCCGTCATGCCGTATTCAAGCAAGTAGCGGGCGATCACAGCCGGCGAATTGGTCTCATCGGTTAAAATGGCCACTTTGCGCTGTCCATCAATGCGTTGGGCGAGTCCAGTCAACGGCCGGCCGTGCACACTGATGAACGCGGCATCCTGCCATGATTCCCCCATTTTGGCAAACGCCCATTGCACCGAGCTGACGGCCGGATACACGTCAATCGGCAGCTTGCCGGCCAAATAGCTGCCGATTCCATAAAAGAGCGGATCACCGGAAGCTAACACAACCGTCCGGCGCGTCTCATGACGGAGTCGCTCGACGAGCTCGCTCAGCCCGCTGCGAATCACGATCGTTTCTCCTTGATATGCCGGAAACATCGCCAGCTGCCGTTCGCCACCGACGAGCAGCTCGCTTTCCATGATCCAGCGCTGATATAGATCGGGAAGGCTCACTGGCCCGTCAGCTCCCACTCCGATCAACTTCATCGTCGCCATCCAACAGCACCGCCTTTCCTAATCGTTGTCCGTTCATCGTGTAAATGGACGCAGCCACCGTCAGACCACCTCCGACTTCGTTGAGCGCCGCCTGGCAGCACGCCGCGCACAACAACTCGAAAAACTTCGTGCAACCGGCTTCTTGCATCATGTCGCCGACTTGCGCCGCCGTATTCGCCCCTCGCACGGCGTCAACCAGCTCCTCGGAAGCCCCGGCTTGTCGAGCGAGCGCTGCCAAAAAACCGAAGTCAACCGGAGCACTTTTCGAGTGCACCATCATCACCCCTTGGGCGACTTTCGAAAATTTTCCCATCATCCCAACCATCGACACCGTCCTAATGCCAAGACGTTTGCATTGTTTGAGCGTAAAACCGACAAAGTCGCCCATTTCAATAAACGCTTCTTCCGGCAAATGGGGATATTCTTGCATGGCGTATTTCTCGCTCCGCCCCCCGGTCGTAATGACGACATGGCGACAGCCGTTCGCCTTCGCCACTTGAAGCGCCTGCACGATGCTCGCCCGATAAGCGGCAGTGGAAAACGGAACGACGATGCCGCGCGTCCCTAAAATCGAAATGCCGCCGATGATCCCAAGACGAGCATTCAACGTTTTTTTCGCAATCTCTTCGCCGCCCGGCACGGAAATGACAACGTTCACCCCGCGGTCGATGCCGTGTTGCTTGAGCACTTCGTTGACGGCTTCATGAATCATTTTGCGCGGCACGGGATTGATCGCCGCTTCCCCGACCGGCACCGGCAAGCCGGGTTTGGTGACGCGCCCGACCCCTTCACCGCCATCGATATGAACGCCCGGCGACGAAGTCCACGAAACAGTGGAAACGATGAGCGCGCCATGCGTCGCATCCGGATCATCGCCGCCGTCTTTCACAACGGCCGCCGTCGCCGTTTCACCATTGAACGAACAAGAGGCAAGCGAAAAGGTCACCACCCGCCCGATCGGCAGACGGATCGTCGCCTCCGTCTGGGCCTCGCCCGTGATAAGCGCCTTGAGCGCGGCCTTCGTGGCGGCTGTTGCGCACGATCCGGTCGTATACCCTTCACGCAGTGTTTTTTTTGTTTCCATCGTGCGTCACGCTCGCTCGGCCAGCAGCGATAAAGCGTTCAAGGCGGCGACGGTCACCGTGCTTCCTCCTTTGCGACCGCGGTTGGTGATAAACGGCACATCGAGCTTCGCCAATTCTTCTTTCGATTCCGCCGCCGAAACGAATCCGACCGGCAAGCCGATTACCAATCCGGGCCGCGCCTCTCCTTCTTTGATGAGGCGAATGAGCTCCAACAGCGCGGTCGGCGCGTTGCCGATGGCAAAAATGCCGCCTTCCGCTTCTTTCACCGCTTTGCGCATGGCGATGATCGCCCTTGTCGTATTGAGCCGCTTCGCTTCGGCGATGACGTCTTCATCGGAAATATACACGCGCACCGAACTCCCGAATTTCGCAAGGCGCGCTTGATTAACGCCAGCTTGCACCATCTGCACATCGGCGACGACGGGCTTGCCTTGGCGAATGGCGTCAATGCCTGAACGAATGGCATCCGGATGGAAAAGGAGGCTTTTTCCCAGCTCAAAATCAGCTGAGGCATGGATGACGCGCTGAACGATTCGGTATTGTTCTTCCGTAAACGAATGCTCGCCGATCTCTTCGTCAATGATTTGAAAGCTGCGCGCTTCAATTTGTTCCGGCTGCACCGTCGCCGGACGAAATGTGGTATGGAATTCCATTCCAATTTTCTCCTTTCTTCCTTATGATCGCTTGCATGAGCGGCCGCTAGAAGCCCTTTCTTCACACGGTTGGAAGCGGCGCGTGCTGCTTCAACGCCTCGAGCACGCCGGCAAAATCGTGGTGTACGATGCCGTATGGCAACCGCGGACGGCGGATGACGATGACCTCGATGCCGAGCTCCTCCGCGGCGGCGATTTTCTCATCGACAAACCCGACTTTGCCGCTTTCTTTCGTGACGACGACCGTGACACCGAAATGGCGGTAGAGCGCCCGATCGAGCTCTTTTGTAAACGGCCCTTGCATCATGACGATCTGCTCTTGGGAAAACCCGAGCCGCTCGCATTTGTCGAGATTGTCTTTTCGCGGCAGCATCCGCGCGATCACCTTGACGTTCGGCCGCCCGATGAGCCTCGCGGCAAAAATGTCGAGCGTTTTGCTGCCGGTCGTCAACATCACGACGCCGCCTTTTTCCGCCGCCAAGTCAGCCGCTTCTTCATAGCTGTCGACAAATGTCACCTTCTCGGATGAAAACGAGGACGCCTGCCGTTCGTAGCGGATGTACGGCAATCCGGCAGCGGCCGCCGCTTGCATGGCGTTTTTCGACGCTTCTTCGGCAAACGGATGGCTCGCATCCACGATCGCTTTGGCCCCCTCAGCTTGGGCCAGCTCGGCAAGCTGGGACGCATCCAAGCGGCCGACATGGGCGCGAATGCCAGCCGACCGGAGCTGTTCGGCCGCGTGGTCGGTGACGACCGTCGCAACGACATCATAGCCGGCATGCCGAATCATCACCGCCAATTCGCGGGCATCGCTTGTTCCGGCTAACATCAAAATCATCGACGCTTTCCCCCTTTAATGATGGTGATGGTGGTGATGGTGGTGATGATGGTGAGCGGCGTGCAGCCGATATTGGCAGACATCGCAATTCATCGCCACCGCTTGGCCGAGCACCTCGTTGAGGCGGTCAAGCACGATCGCCTCCAGCTTCGGATGAAAGCCGAAATAGCCGGCAAGCGCAAATGAGATATGCGAGTGCTCAGCTTGGTATTGCGCCACTTGCCGCTCGAGCCGCTTGATGAGCACGCCGGTGAACAAAAAATACGGCAAGATGACGATCCGTTTCGCTCCAAGAGCCAAACAGCGGCGGACGGCATCATCGAGCGACGGGGTGGTCACGCCCATAAACGCCGGCTCAATGAGCGCATAATCGGTCTGTTCCCAAAACAAGCGCGCGATTTTATACAAATCGCTGTTTGCATCCGGGTCACTTCCGCCGCGGCCGAGCAAAATGACCGCCGTTCCGTCGTCCGGCTGCTCCGGCCGTTCGCCGATTTCTTGCAATCGTTCGCGCAAAATCACAAACGTCTGCTCATGAACGCCGATGGGGCGGCCGTAGCGGAACACCATATGCGGGTAGCGTGCTTTCGCCTCGTCGATTTCCGCCGGGATATGCAGCTTCGAATGACCAGCCGGCAATAAAATGAGCGGAAGAACCGCCACTTCCGTTGCCCCAGCTTCCGCGCAGCGTTCGATGCCTTCGCCGATCGACGGACGGCCAAATTCAAGGAAGCACGTTTCGACATGAAAGGAAGCGGCAAGGCGCGGCCGCAGCCGCTCAACAAACTGCACCACTTGCTCGTTCCCTTCCGGGTCGCGGCTTCCATGGCCGACAAACAAAATAGCTCTCATGTTCGTTCTCCTCTCTTTCGTGTCGCTCAATCTGACGGTTACTCGCCGCATGCCGGCGTTTCGATCATCGTCGCCGTCTTGGCCTCTTCGTGCGAAAAGCGGCCGATTTGTTTCACACGGGCAAAAAATTTATGAAATCGTTCATTCGGATGGGCGTGTTCTTTGTACTGCTCAATGATGTCCGTCACAACCGCCACCATCTCCTCCGGAGGAATGCCTTCCGCAACGAGCTGGCCGGGATGGGCGTTGCGGCCGACCGTTTTTCCACCCAAAAACAAATCAAATTTCCCTTTCCGATACACAAGCCCGATGTCTTCGCGCACCGCGCCATAGCACGCCATCCCGCAGCCGTTGATGCCGAGCTTCAACTCTTTCGGCAACGCCATGCCGCCCAATCGCCGCGCCAATTCCTCCGCGTACGGAATGGCGTCTTTTTTCTCCCCGTCGCAAAAATCACATGCCTTCACCGTCAGCACATCACCGATCGGCATGACCATCAGTCCGGCGGCCTCGAGCCGGGCGATCAGTCCATCCGGATCTTCCGTCACCCGTTCGATTTTCATATAATGATCGGGTGTGTAGGTCATTTTTCCATCCGGCCCTACCACTTCCGCGAGCACCATGAGCTGTTCCGGAGTGAACTGTTTATTGGCCACGCCCGGACTCACGGCGGCTTCGAACAGCACGGGGGCTGTCTGTCTTGTTTTCCGTCTCTCTAAAGCGGCGAGCGCGTCTTCGGCTGTTTCTTTCACCCGTTTTGACGCGGCGGCCGGCTGCCGTTCTGCTGTGTTGGCGAGCGATGTGGAAAAATTCGAAAAAACGGAAGCCGGCGGCGTTGGCTCGGCCTCCTTCGCGACCGTGGCAACAGCCGAGGGGCGAACCGCGGTGGCCCAGGTGGTGAAAGCACGATCCTCCTGACTGCCCCCGGCGAGGACAGCCTCCTTGGACGACGCTGATGCCCTCGGCGCCTCCGTGCTTCCTTCGTCCTCATCTTTCAGCGGTCTCGTCTGGTCAAGCGCCCACGGCTCCGCTTCTTTGCGCAGCCGCTCATGCGGCTTGAGCGGCTGGACGGCCGCGGTTAGTTGATACTTGCGCTGGTAGCCGCGCGGCGTGATCATGAGCCCATCGTGAACGAATGTCGTCGAATTGCCGATAATGACCGTCGTCAACATGCCGATTTCATGGTCAAGCATATGCGCCAAGTCGGTGAGGACGATCTGCTGCCGCTCACGGTACGCGCTTTTCACTAGTCCGACTGGTGTCGTCGGCGCCCGGTGGCGGAGCAGGATGCGCTGCGCTTCCACAATCTGCCTAGTGCGCCGCCCGCTTTTCGGGTTGTAAAGCGCGATGACAAAATCGGCCGCCGCCGCGGCTTCGAGCCGCTTTTCAATCATCTCCCACGGCGTCAAATGGTCGCTCAAGCTGATCGTGCATGCATCGTGCATAATCGGCGCCCCAAGCAAAGCGGCGCACGAGTGAATGGCGGAAATGCCCGGGATGACTTCCACTTGAATCGGATCGTCTTTCGTCCAGCCTTTTTCAATCAGCACTTCGTAGACGAGCCCGGCCATGCCGTACAGCCCGGCGTCACCGCTGGAAATGACGGCGACCGTTTTGCCGCGCTCCGCCCATTTCACCGCCGCTTGAGCGCGGCTCACCTCTTCGGTCATGCCGGTGCTGATGATTTCCTTGCCAACAATCAAGTCGCGCACCAGTTCGATGTACGTTTTATAGCCGATGATGACGTCGCTTTCTTCAATCGCTTCGCGGGCCCGCTTCGTCATATGGTCAACACTGCCTGGGCCGAAGCCGACAATGAGCAGTTTGCCGCTCACTTTACAGCCCCCCTCTCCATATCTCGATTATCATCGACATCCCTAACCATATGCTGTAAATCCCTGTGACCGCACCAAGGACATAAAACAGCCGTTCCCGTTGTTTTGCTTTCCAAAATCCCCATGATAATCCAGCCGCTGTGGCCATCGTCGCCATGAGCAGGCCGGCGACAAACAGCCCAAGCTGAAGGGCAGCGGCGCTCACATGCACTTTTCCGGCTGCGCGGGTGATAATGGCTAGCTGGGTCGGGCTTTCGACGCCAATGCCATGAATGATGCCGATGATCAAGGCGCCAGCCCAACCAACATGCGAAAAAGGACGGCAACTGCCCCTTTCTCTCCCTCCCCGCAACCATCGAGTAACCGTATAGCCGAACTCATAAAGGAGCTGAAACCGGCTTTTCACCTCACCCCGCCGAAAAAGAGAAAAAAGCATCATCCCGCCAAGCAGCACAAGCGTACCACCAACTAAGAGCTCAATGGCGGCGGCTGACGACTCGGGAAGCCGAGCACCAACTACGAGTGCCGCCATCCCCATGACAAACACGATCGCTCCGTGTCCAATAGCGTACATGATTCCGAGTGCCAACTGCTGTCTTCGCCGCGACTCGCTTCCGACCATATCCGCAATGGCCGCAACATGGTCGCTGTCCATCCCATGACGCATGCCGAGAAATATCGCTAACATTGCATAACTCGCCCATTCCATCATTACATCCTCCTCTTTTGAATGCCAATAACCGACTCCGTCCCGTCAAGACGGGCCAACCCGTCTTCACAATATTCATACGTCGCCCATGTACGAAGCAGCTCGCCGCTTTGCAAATGGCGATGGATGACCTCTTTTGCCTTCTCCGGCGTCATCTGCCGGTACCAGATGCCGTCCGGGTAGACGATCATCACGCACGCGTCCTGGCAGCGGCCGTTGCAGCGCGTTCGTGTCGTATGAACGAGGTCATCCAGCCCGAGGCGGGTGATCTCTTCACGGACCGCCAACGTGACGTCATCCCCGCCATGACGGAGGCACGTCCCCCCGTTGCAAATGAACACATGGTGTTTCATCCCTGTTAAGTCCCACGTCGCCATCGAATCCCCCCTTTTGGCTAGAATGATAGAATTCAGATGCAGACAGACGGGCAGGTTTCAGGCAAAAGAAAAAGCACCTCTACAGCAGAGGTGCAGAAAAATGTATACAAAAGTCATAAACGACCCAAACAGGCCTTATGCAGCCATCATTCTCCCGCACGTCTGCCTATAGTCCCGTAGGCATCCGTCCGATCCAAACAAGGCAGGTCTCCTGACTTAGGATCATCGCTTGGCGGCGTCTTCCCGAAGCATCCTTCAGTGACTTGCTGCCGCAAAGCTCCCCATCACAGTGGCGGGCACCGTGCCGGATTTTCACCGGGCTTCCCTTTTCACCCAAGCCCCTAAGCAGGCTTAGGCACCTTGTTTGTTCTTCGCCATATCTACACTGTCATGGAACAAGCATCCGTTTTCATCGTAGTACAACCTAGGGGCGTCCGTCAACCATTTTTGACTGACAAATCTTCGCGCGCGACGACAACGCCGTCCGCATCGGCGTACACGTATGCGCCCGGCTCCCAGCGCACGCCGCCAAACTCGAGCACAACGTCGCGGGCGCCTTTTCCTTCTTTTTTGCTTTTCACGGGACATGTGCCGATCGCCATTACTCCAATCGGCATGGCGCCAATTTCCGCTGAATCGCGGATGCAGCCGTGGATGATGACGCCAGCAAGCCCCCTCTCGCAAGCGATTTGCGCCAGCCGGTCGCCTAATAGCGCGGCGCGGCGCGACCCTTTTCCGTCAATGACAAGCACCGTCCCCGCTGGAACGGTCTCGAGCGCTTCCCGGACAAGCACGTTGTCCTCAAACACGTCGACCGTCGCAATCGGCCCGGAAAACATCTGTTTTCCGCCATATGATTGGAACGGCACCTCGCATACTTGCAGCTCGTCTAAAAATTCATCGCATAAATCGGCTGTTTTCATTGTCGCTCTCCCCTTTCCCTTTTTGCATTCGCCGCCATTCGCCAAAGTCCTGCCGACTACGCTTTTTTTTGCGGCGCTGTTTATATTCGAAAATCGGATGTGGAGTCTTGCTAAACAACCGGACGTTGAAAGTATTTGCTCGTTCCCGCTGTCCGGCGAACGAAAAAACGGCCCCGCACGACATGGCGGAAGCCGTTTCTGCCTGCCGGCTACGTGGCGAATGCCGCCCCATCCGGCCTCAGCTGGGCTAGCTGGATTCGAACGAGCGCATCACGGAGTCAAAGTCCGTTGCCTTGCCGCTTGGCTATAGCCCAACGTTGATTGCCATTTATAGTATGGAGCACCAATCGGCTCTTTATGCGCAAAAAACGAATATCATTTTTCTGCATGCGGCAAAATACAGATGCATTTTCCGCACGTTTTAACCAACTCTTTGCAACTGCCGCATCCGGGCATTATGATGCAAAACAGAAAGGGGGGGAACGACGTTGCGCCGAATCGCCGCCCTCCGCCAATGGCCTCATGTGTTGTTGTTATTGTGCCTGCCGCTCGGCCTCGCCGCATCAACCGCTGCACAGCCGTCCGTCGCGCCGAAACCGATCATCATCGCTCACCGCGGCGCATCCGGACACGCGCCGGAGCATACGCTCACGTCCTACCGCCTCGCCGCCCGCATGCAGGCGGACTATATCGAAGTCGATGTGCGGGCAACCCGAGACGGGAAGCTCGTTGCTTTGCATGATGCCACACTCGTCCGGACGACAAACGCCGAAACGGTCTATCCGCGCCGATCGCCATGGCAGGTCAGCGATTTTTCAATTCGTGAGCTCAAAAAGTTGGATGCTGGGGCGTGGTTTGCTCCGCGCTTTGCCGGCGAGCGCGTCCCGACGCTTGATGAGGTCATTCAGATGTTGAAAGCGGAGCGTGTGGAAGCCCCGTTGTACATCGAAACGAAACAGCCCGGCATCGAAAAGGCCGTCGCGCACCTGCTGCAAAGCCATCACATGTTGCGCCCCGACCGCGTCATGTTTCAATCGTTTTCCCCAAAAAGCCTCGAGGCGCTGCGCCGGCTCATTCCGCGCGGCATTCCGCTCATTCAATTGATCGACGGAAGAGAAGCGCAACATTGGAACGATCAACGGCTGAGACAAATCGCCTCCTACGCCGATGGCATCGGCTTGCCGCTTTCGGCCGTCACCAAAGAGCGAGTGCGCGCCGCCCATCGCCGCGGGCTCATCGTCCACGTCTATACCGTCAATGCGCCGCACGATCTGGCGCGCCTATGCGCCATGGGCGTGGACGGGATCTTTACCGACTATCCCGACCGCCCAGCTCGCATCGCTGCTTGCCGCCGGCCGCCCGACTATTGACTAGCCTTCAGGGAGACGGCCGGGATTTTAGTTTACATAATATTATTATTGTTTAAAAACGAAATCGTTTCCATCTGATCCGATTCGGTGTATCATTTATGAAAAAGGAGGCCGGATCATGTGGACGATCATCGACTACCAAAACGGACCGTTTACCGTGACAACGGACCGCCGTCGCGTGCAGCTTGAGCGCGTATACGGCTTTCTCGCTCGCTCGTATTGGGCGAATGAGCGCAGCCGGGAAACGATCGTCAAATCGCTCGACCATTCGCTTTGCTTTTCTCTTTTTCATGAAGAGGCACAAATCGGCATGGCGCGCGTCATCACCGATGGGGCGACATTCGCCTATCTCTGCGACGTGTTCATCGATGAAGCATACCGCGGGCATGGGCTCGGGAAATGGCTGTTGTCATGCGTGCTCGCCCATCCTGATGTCGCCGCGGTCCGCAAGGTGATGCTCGCGACCAAAGACGCGCACGGATTGTATGAGCGGTTCGGTTTTGCCGCGCCAAGCGAGCCGGAGCGGCTGATGGAACGGATTCAAGAGCCGCAAACGGAGTAACCGGCAAAAAAGGCGGGACGCCATCGGTCCGCCCTTGCACCAAGCGCCCCGCCCCCTACTTCCTCTATTGCCTTCATCACCGCTTCGGAAACTGAAACGACAATTTCTTCTCGTTTTCATTCCACACAAGGACAGCGTCAAACGTTTTTCCGCCTTTTTTGAATCCTTTAATGACATTGGTTTTTCCTTTTGCCAGCAGCTTTTTCACATTGGCCGCCGAAATCGATTTGCCGAGAATGCGTTTGGCGATCGTAAACGAGCATTTTGTTTTCGCGTACTGGTCGCAGCCGTACAACGTTCCTTTGTCGATGACGGTCCCTCCGCAAAGCGGGCACGGCCCGAGCTTCTCACCGATCGTTTTTTTCGTTCTCGTCCGCTGGATCGAGGCGGTGTCGACCCCGTTGAAATTCCAAGCTGGGGCGGCGGCGATGGCGTCAGCGACCACTTTTTGCGCCAGCTTTTTCACCTGTTCCATAAACGCGGCGGGCGAGGCCGCTCCTTCACCGATTTCGCTTAGGCGCTGCTCCCATTTCGCTGTCATTTCCGGCGAGGCGAGAATCGTGCCGCCAAGCGCCTCGATCAATACTTTCGCCTTGTCCGTCGGATAGACGAGGTTATTTTTTACTTCAATGTATTTCCGTTCCTTCAGCATCGTAATGATCGCCGCCCTTGTCGCTTCCGTGCCGAGCCCTTCCGTTTTGGCGAGCACTTTTTCCAGCTCCTCATCGTCCAAAAATGTTCCCGCCGTTTTCATCAAGGTGATGAGTTCGCCTTCCGTATACCGTTTCGGCGGCTCGGTTTTCCCTTCTTTCACCTTGACAGCGGCCGCCTCTCCCGCTTCGCCCCGCTCGAGCGGGGGCAGCACCGCGTCTTTCTCCTCCTCATGCGGACGGATGACGGTGCGCCACCCCTCCTCAACGACCTTCCTTCCTTTGGAAACGAAGCGAGCCCGACCGTCAACCAACGTCGTGACGGTCGTATAATCCATGACCGCCGCCTGGTGGTGGGCGGCGATCAAGCGGCGGACGACTAAATCGTACACGTTCCGCTCGTCGGCCGACAGCTTCTCCGGGTCAACGACCTGTTCCGTCGGGATGATCGCGTAGTGGTCGGTCACTTTTTTCTCGTTTACATAACGTTTATTCTGTAAAATCGACGGCCGCGGCAGCGGAAAATACGAAGCGTACGCCGGAAACGACGACAGTTTTTGCAAAATGGCCGGGAACGTTTCCGCCTCTCCCCTAGTCACATGCATCGAATCCGAACGCGGGTACGAAACGATTCCTTTTTGATAGAGCGATTGCAGCACATCGAGCGTTTTTTTCGGCGAGAAGCGGTACAGCTTGTTCGCTGTCGCCTGCAGCGTCGATAGGTTGAACAACAGCGGCGGCTGATACGTTTTCCGCTCGGTGCGGACGTCGGCGACTTCCGCTCGTTTTCCTTGGCAAAAGGCCGCGATTTGTTTCGCCATCTCCTCGTCCTTGAGACGCGTTTGACCGTTTTCATTCGTCCATTTTCCTTCGTAGCGCTTGTCGCCGATGACAAACGAAGCGACGACTTCCCAAAACGGCTCCGAGCGGAACTGCTCGATTTCCCGCTCGCGCCGGACAATAAGAGCCAAGGTCGGCGTCTGCACGCGCCCGACGGAGAACACATCGTTCATCCCGCGCTCTTTCAGCAACAGGCTGTACACGCGCGAAGCGTTCATGCCGACGAGCCAATCCGCGCAGGCGCGGGCGTACGCTTCTTCATAGAGCGGACGCGTCGTTCGCTCGTCAAGCAAACGGCGAAACCCTTCTTCGATGGCCTTCGGGGTCAACGATGACAGCCAAAGCCGCCTGATCGGCTTGTTAACGCCGCTCAGGCGGATCACGTTGCGTACAATGAGCTCCCCCTCGCGCCCGGCGTCTCCCGCATGGATGATTTCCGTCACTTCCGGCTTCCGCAGCAACTCCTTAATCACTTGAAACTGTTTCGCCTTCGCTTTTTCGATCTCATACTCGAACCGTTCCGGGACGATCGGCAACGTGTTGAGCGTCCACCGTTTCCACTCCGGGCGGTACCGCTCGGGCGGGGCGAGCTGGAACAAATGCCCGATCGCCCATGTCATATACGCCCCATCCGGAAACAAGTCATTCGGCAAAATTTCGATATATCCTTGCCGTTTTTTCGTCTGAAAAATCGAGGCGAGCGTCGCCCCTTGGTCCGGTTTTTCCGCAATAATGACTTTCATCGGCTTCTCCCCTTATGGCACCTCATGCCCCATGGAGCTTTGCCAAATGGCGAACCATTGCTCGCGGGAAAGCGGCAAAGACAGCGCCCGCACCGCCCGCTCGATGCGTTCTCGTTTTCCCGATCCGACAATCGGCATCATCCGCGCTGGATGAACGAGAAGCCACGCATACAGCACTTCATCGATCGTCGCAGCGCCCGCTTCGCCCCGCACTTGTTCAAGCGTCCCGCGCAGACGCACCGCCCGGTCATCGTCAGCGGAAAAAATCGCTCCACCAGCGAGCGGCGACCACACCATCGGCGGAACCCGCTTTTCCAGACAAAGATCCACTGTGCCGTCTGCAAAATTTTCGAGCCGGTACGCCGATGCTTCGATTTGGTTGGTGACGAGAGGAAACGGCAAATACGACTGCAACAGTTCCCACTGCGAACGTTTAAAGTTCGAGACGCCGAAATAACGCACCTTTCCATCCTGTTTCAGCCGCAAAAACGCCTCGGCCACCTCTTCGGGGTTCATGAATGGATCGGGGCGGTGGATCAGCAGCACATCGATATAATCGGTGCGGAAATTCCGCAGCGACTGCTCGACCGAAGCGATGATATGATCTTTGCTTGTATCGTACGACTTCATTCCGTACTTCGATGGCAGCTTAATGCCGCATTTCGTCACGATCTCCATCTGGCCGCGCAAGCTTGGCTGTAACGCCAACGCCTCGCCAAAGCGCGATTCGCACGTGTAGTTGCCGTAAATATCGGCATGGTCAAACGTGGTGATGCCTCGCTCAAGGCAAAATTCGATGAGCCCGAGCAGCTGCTCGGCTGAATAGCCCCAGTCGGCAAACCGCCAACAGCCGTGAATCAGGCGAGAAAAAGTCAAATCGTCCGCTAAACGGATTCGTTCCATGGATCGTCTCCCTTTCTTTTTTTGGCTAAAATCGTTCTGCTTGCGCATACTACCAACAAGAGGAAAACAGGCAAAGGACGTGATCATATGAAGCGCTGGCTCCTTGGGCTCGCCGCCGGGCTTCTTTTGACCTCCCCATGGCCGACATCGGCCGCCGAAACCGCATACGAATGGAATGTAGCTGACATTTACCCATCCGAGCACGAGTGGATGCGCGACTATCAGGCGGTGCAAAACGCCTTGCCGAAACTGGCGGCGTTTGAAGGGAAGCTTGACGATGCCAAGACAATCGCCCAACTGTTCGCCCTCAACGAACAAACGGCCCGCAAGCTCGAAAAACTGTCGCTTTACGCCCATTTAAAACGCGACTTGAACATCGAAGACAAGACGGCCGCGCGGCTCGGGGCAAAAGTGGAAGCGCTCGCCGCCCACTATGCGGCGAAAACAGCGTTTATCGAGCCAGAACTGCTCGCCCTCCCAGAGCGAACGCTCAGGAAGCTGCAAAAAAGTGAACCGCTGAAGGCGTACCGCTATTACTTCCATGAGTTGCGCGAACAAAAACCGCATACGCTCACGAAACGCGAAGAGCAGCTGCTCGCGAAACTATCGCCGGCGCTCGGGGAAGCGGAGAACATTTATGACCACGCCGCCCGCGGCGATTATGAGCCGCCGTCTGTCAAGATGCCGAACGGAAAAACGGTGACGTTGACCGATGACCAATACGCCGCCATGCTTGAACACTCGGACCGCCGTTATCGAAAAGCGGCGTTTGAAGCCAAAGCCAAAAGCTATGAAGCCCTGGAACAAACCGCAGCCGCAACGCTGTATGCCTCGGTCAAAGCGGATGAATTGTATGCGAACGTGCGCCGCTATCCGTCCGGCCTCGCCGCCGCCCTTGCCGCCGATGACGTACCGAAGGAAGTGTTTGATCACTTGATCGCCGCCACCCGCCGTCACTTGCCGGCGCTTCACCGCTATGTCGAACTGCGGCGGCGCGCGCTCGGGCTGGACCGCGTCCATAGCTATGACTTGTACGTACCGCTTGTCAGTGAAACAATGAAGCCAATTCCTGTTGAAACGGCGAAGACGCTCATTGTCGAAGGGCTCAAGCCGCTCGGCGCCGACTATATTCGCCACGTGCACCGAGCGTTTCAAGAACGATGGTTGGACGTCTACCCGCGCCCGAAAAAATATACGGGCGGCTATAACACCGGAGCGTATGACACCCATCCGTTCATCTTGCTCAATTACAACGGTTCGCTTGACAGCGTGTTGACGATGGCCCACGAACTTGGACACGCCATGCATTCCGTGTACACGAACGAGGCGCAGCCGTACCATTATTCCGGCCATTCGATTTTCACCGCGGAAGTGGCATCAACGGCGAACGAATGGCTCATGCTCGATTATTTGTACAAACAGGCGAAAACAAAAGAAGAAAAACTCCGCCTGCTCATCGAACAAATCGAGCAAATTCGCGGCACATTGTACACGCAAGTGATGTATTCCGAATTTGAGCGAATGATTCACGACAAGGTGCGCCAAGGCGGCAGTCTCACAGCGGACGAATTGAACGATCTTTGGCTTGGCCTGCTCAAAACGTATTACGGCCCGGCGTACGCTGCCGATCCCGGCGCCGCGCGCGGCTGGCTGCGCATTCCGCATTTTTATGACGCCTTTTATGTATACAAATATGCCACTTCGCTCGCGGCCTCGCACGCCATTGTGCGCGCTATCAAAACCGATCAAAGCGGCGAAGCGGTAAAGCGGTACAAACAATTTTTGCGCGCCGGCGCATCCGATGACCCGATCCGTCTGCTTAAGCGGGCCGGAGTGGATATGACAAGCCCCGAACCGGTCGAGCGCGTCTTGCGCCACTTTACTGCTCTTGTCGATGAACTCGACAAACAGCTGGCAAGCAAACATTCCTCATCATGAACGAAAACGTGCCTCGCCTCGCCGCGGGACACGTTTTCCTTTGCCACCGCATCCGCCGCTCCACCAGCCGAGAACGAGGTGCAGCGAGACGCCTGGTGGGTTCACCATCCAATCGCCGCCTGTCGCGCGAGCGCCGATCCGCCTTTCGACTTGTCCGCGCCCGGCGGCCGGTTACTCTTTCGTCGACATGCGCGCGATCGTTTCTTTCACCTTGCGGATGTTTTCCATCTTATTGTCCCAGCACGCCTGGCTCAAATCGACCGGATATTGCTCGGGATTGAGCGTCCGTTTGTACTCCTCCCAAAACAAGCGCAAACTTTCTTTCGCATACGCCTGAATGTCCGGAAGCGGCGGCGACGTATACACAAGCCGTCCGTTATCAAAAATCGTCACATGCAAATCACGCGCTTCGAAATTGGTGACGAATTTGCTGATGAATGTATACACTGGATGAAACATTTTCAATCGTTCTTCTTGTTGCGGGTTTTCGCTCTCTAAGGCGATGTAGTCGCCTTCCGCTTTGTGGTTGATTTTGTTGACGATGCGGTACACCCGCTTCAACCCTGGGGTTGTCACTTTTTCCGGATTGCCGCTGATTTTGATCGTATCGACCATTTCTCCCTGTTCGTTTTCGATCGCCACCATTTTGTACACGGCACCAAGCGCTGGCTGATCGTACGCGGTAATGAGCTTTGTGCCGATCCCCCAGACATCGATTTTCGCCCCTTGCGATTTCAAGTTTAAAATCGTATCTTCGTCCAAATCGTTTGAGGCAAAAATTTTCGCATTCGGAAATCCGGCTTCATCGAGCATTTTCCGCGCTTCCTTCGACAAATAGGCCAAGTCGCCGCTGTCGATGCGGATGCCGATAAAGTTGATTTGGTCGCCCAACTCCTTGGCGACGCGAATGGCGTTTGGCACCCCCGACTTCAACGTATCATACGTATCGACAAGAAAGACACAATCTTTATGGCGGCGTGCATACTTCAAAAATGCGGTGTATTCATCCTGATACGCTTGAATCATCGAATGGGCGTGCGTTCCGGCGACCGGAATGCCAAACAGCTTCCCGGCGCGCACGTTCGATGTCGCCTCAATCCCGCCGATATACGCCGCGCGCGCGCCCCAAAGCGCCGCATCCATCTCCTGCGCCCGCCGGCTGCCGAACTCCAAAGCCGGCTCGTCTCCGAGAATATGCTTAATGCGCGACGCTTTCGTGGCGATGAGCGTCTGGAAATTGATGATGTTTAAAATAGCCGTTTCGATGAGCTGCGCCTCGGCGAGCGGCGCCTCAATGCGCATAATCGGTTCGTTGGCAAACACCACTTCCCCTTCGCGCATCGAACGGACCGTGCCGGTGAAGCGAAGCGTCCGCAAATAGTCTAAAAAGTCATCACGGTAGCCAAGTTCTTGGCGCAAATAGTCGATGTCGCTGTCAGAGAAGCGGAACTGTTGCAAAAACTGAATCACGCGCTCCAACCCAGCGAACACCGCATAGCCGTTGCCAAACGGCAGCTTGCGGAAAAACACCTCAAACACGGCGCGGCGCTCATGCATCCCGTCTTCCCAATACGTTTCGACCATATTGATTTGATATAAGTCCGTATGAAGCATCAGACTGTCGTCGGCATATTTTTTCATGAATTTGCAACCTCCAACAACGAATGACTGCGCCGCAGCAAAAGAGAACGTTCATCGTCTATTCTATCATGTTTTCTCCATTATTCCACTATTTCCGCGCCCAACGTATGGCGAAAATGGCGGAGCGCCCATTCGTGTCCCGCCGGGTCAAAACTCGCCACCGCCCGCTGGTGAACGACGATGCGAAACCCGTGTAGTCGATGATGATAAGTGCTCTCTCCATCAACATCCCTCCCGTGTATTTGTTTAACAAACGAGTTTAGGTTGTACATTGACGCTGCTATACTTTTACTCTACTCCAGCATGCAAAATCTGGGCAAGCAGAAGATGGCATAAACAAGCGAGCCCATGCGGCTAAACGGGCTTCCCTCACTTCATGGCTTTTTGTCCGAATCATCTTTGCAGCGATTTCTCATCGCATCACGATAAGGTCAGTGATTGAAAAGAACCGTCCGTTTCCTAGCCTCATTCTTGTAGCATCGGCGCTGCTTTGCCACGTTCACTCATCGATCAAGGAAACCGTTGATGTTCACCAACCTTTCTATGGCGAGAAACAAACATATCCCCTGCCTGCTTTTCTGTTTGGAAAGCAAACAGGGGATGTTGGCTAGTGTGCTAGCTGTTTTCCGCCGCTTTCGCCGCTTTCAGCTGACTGCGCAAAAGGAGCGACTGGATGATCGAGAAGCAGCCGCCGACGACCCAATAAAGCGACAGCGCCGATGGAACGGAGCTGGCGCCGATAAAGATCATCACCGGCATGATGTACGACATCATCGCCATTTGCGGCATTTGTTCTTCGGCCATGGATGGCGACAGGCGGAGTGAGATGAACGTCGTCAACGCCGCCAAAACCGGCAAAACGAAATACGGATCGCGATGGCCGAGCTCGACCCATAAGAACGAATGCGTTTTAATTTCCTGCGTCCGCGAAATCGCGTAATAGAGCGCCATAAAAATCGGCATTTGAATGAGCACCGGCAGGCAGCCGCTCGCCGGGTTGACGCCGTGCTTTTGATACAGCTGCATCATTTCTTGCTGGAGCTTGCGCTGCGTTTCCGGGTCTTTGCTTTTATACTTTTCTTGCAGCTTCAACAATTCCGGACGCAGTTTTTGCATGGCGAGTGATGCGCGGAACTGCTTCAAAATGAGCGGCAGCAAGCAAAACCGGACGATGAGCGTCAGCACGATAATGGCGATGCCGTAGTTGTCGCCAAACCAATGGCCAAGCGTCAACAAGAGCTTTGACATCGGGTAGACAAAATAATGGTCCCAAATGCCTTGACTATGTTCGTCGATCGGTTCGTTGCGGTTGCAGCCGGAAAGAAGCAACGCCGCGCCAAGCAGCACCAATACCCATTTTTTCATGAAAAGCCCTCCCTTATATCATGTTGCAAAATCATGCCGTTTCATCATAAAGGAAAGGCCTTCCATCCTCATCCGCACGGCTTGTTCGTTCTCGAATCGGGATTTTCCGCCGCTGCGGCAAAAACAGCGGGCGCGATGGAAGCACCGCTCGTTTGGCGCCTCCCTCTGCTTCATGCTCGCGAACCGCAGCCAATGCCGGCTCATAAAACAGCGAACCCGCCATTCGACGCGCGCCCATATGCCCTTTCATGATGATCCATAACGCGCCGACAAGCGACATATAGACAAGCAAATCGATCGGCGCTTCCATGCGTCCACCTCCTTTTCATCCGACGGTTCTTCTCTTCCCATAACGATAACAAACTTTCCATCAAAAGAAAAGCAAAAATCCATCACGTTCTCCCCAAGGGGTGAAACACCGGTTCGTCAGCCGCCAACATGGCAAGCTCTCCGCTTTCATCGGCCGCTAACGCCTCCTCAAGCTCTTGCTTCGCCTCATCGAAGCGCCCAAGCAGCGCGAGATAGCGGGCTCGTTCATAGCGAAGTCGAGCATCTTTAGCCGCGTGGACGCACCGTTCAATTGCCGCGAGCGCCTGATCGATGAACCCTGCCGCTTCATAAGCAGCCGCCAGGTGCATATGAAATTCTTCGTCCTCGGGGTACCAATCAGCGTAGCGCTCCCAAAGCGACGCCGCTTCTTGAACGCGCCCCGTTTCCCGATACTGTTCGCCAAGCAACATGAGCGCCTCACGGGCGAGCGGTTCTTCCGCCACGATCTCCTGCAGCTGCCGCTCAGCTTTCTCGTGCTGCCCTTCTTGAAGCCAAACGACCGCCTGCCACACGCGCAGTTCGATATCGTCCGGGTCATCAGCCACTAGCCGCTCAAGCCACCGCTTGGCCTCTTGGCGCTTTTTCTCCTCATCGGCCTTCAACAAGTGTTCGACGAATTCACGCGCCAATGAAGGATCCCAAACGCGGGCAAGCGCTTTGCGCCACGTTTTGACGGCATCGTCCTCCAGCTCGATCGCCGCATAAAGGCGGGCGAGCTGCCCATAGGCTTCCGCATGGCTGGGATTGAGGCGAATCGCCTCCTCATACAAATCAATGACGATCGAAAACAAGGAAAACCTGCCCATCCATTCTTTCGCTTTTGTCCACCACCGCACCGGCTCGTCGTTTTCGTTCCGTTCCTCTTCCAAATACGGAAGGAGAGAGGCGGCCGCGTTCCGATAAATAACGCTTTTCGCCTCGCAGCTTGTCTTTAGCCGCTCCAACCGATGGCGAAGCTTCCCTAAACCGCGCATCGTTTTCGGAAACAGAGCGACGTACGCCGGATACAACGATTCGTCGTCAGGATACCGAGCGATCAGCTGTTCAAGCAGCTTGACCGCCTCTTTTGTGCACCCTTGCCGGCCGAGCACATGGGCCCAATGCCGGAGCACTTCACGGTCATCCGGCGCAAGGGCAAGCGCCTTCTCGACCGCCGTCTTTTCTTGATCGCGGCGTCCGAGCGCTTCATAGACGTATCCGAGGCTGTCATAATACCAAGCCTCACCTGCATGCGGACGGGTATCGGCCAATGCCTGAAGCAGCGCTGAAGGCTCTATGATCGCTGCGAGTTGTTCGATATCCACACGCAGCGGGGCAAGACGAACCGCCTGAAGCAAATGCGCGTGCTGCCGCTCTTCGTTTCCCTCCGCCTCATAGAGCGCAGCTAAGCGAAAATGGCAGGGGGCGAACGACGGATCGGCTTTGAGACACGCTTCATAATGTTGTTTCGCCTCTTCGTAGCGGCCAAGCGAGGCGCACAGCTCCGCCAGCCGGAAGAAGGAAAGCGCATGGCCCATGGCGGCGGCTTCCCGGTAAACCTCCATGGCTTTGGACGGCCGTCCTTGCCGTTCATAAAGGACGCCAAGGGCGGAATAGGCCGAAGCGAGTTTCGGGCGTGTCGACACAAGCTGCTCCAAAAATGTCCGTCCGCGTTCGAAAAGAATCGGCGTTGTCAACAGCTCAAGATAAAACTCATACGCTTCTTCCGCATCAAACTCGGCAAGGCGCAACCCTTCCTCCAACAACGAAAGCGCTGTGTTCCGCTCTTCCTCTTCCTCGGCGAAGCCATGGGCGACAAGCCATCTTCCCGCATTGAGGCAATATTCGCTGTTGTCGGCAAAACGAGTGCGCTGCTCGATTACATACCGACGCGCCGCTTCCGCATCGCCACGCTCAGCAAGGGCGGCCGCCAAGCCGAGATGGGCGAACACGTCCTCACTATCGTGGCGGATCGCTTCTTCGTAACACGAAACGGCTCGTTCCGCCTCTCCTTCCTCCATATAGAGATCGCCAAGGCGGACGTAAAGCGGCGCCAACCGCCAGGCGGCGGCCAATCCCTCTTCCAGCACCGTTTTCGCTTTTTCCCGATCGCCGGCGTCATGATACAAGTCGGCCAACATCAAATACGGATACGGTTCCTGCGGGTCAAGCGTTTTGGCGACGCAAAAACCGCGTTCCGCCTTGCGTCGGCGGCCGAGCTCCTGATCGCAGCGGGCCCGCTCATACCAAAGCTGGGCATCCCGCCGTTCACGGCGAACAAGGTGGTCAAACCAGTCGCGCGCTTCCGCGAACCGCTTCGCGTAGAACAACAGTACACCATGGTTCGTTTCGATAAACAAATCGCCTGGATACAGGCTGACCGCCACGCGCGAAGAGACAAGCCCTTTCTCGATCTGGCCGGCGTACGCCGAGGCAAGCCCCCAATAGCTCCATACTTCCGGTTGGTCCGTATCAAGCTGGAGCGAGGCGCGAAAATAGCGGGCCGCCTCTTCGTAACGGCTGGCAAAAAAAGCGATTCGGCCGCGCAAATAATGGTAAATCGGGCTTTGCGCCTTTCCTTTCACCCGTTTGAGCACGTCTTCAGCCTGCTCCATTTCTTGTGTGTAAACGTACGCTTTCGCCGCCATCAGCAGCAAGTCGTTATGTTCGGGATACTCGCTCAAGACGCGCCCTGTGTAATCCAACACAAGCGGCTTCGCCTCATCGCTGCTAAAATGCTTCATGACATACAGCCATGTGTACGGGATGTGCTCATGCTTGCGCAAAAAGGCGACAAACGCGGCGAAATGCGCCTGTTCGTCCTCATCCATCTTTTCGGCTAACGCGTGCAATTCGCGGAAATAGCGGTCTTCCTCTTCGGGGAGCTCGGCGGCGAGCGCCGCTTTTTCCCGGGGAAGCGCAACAATCGACAAATAATGCGTCCCTGCATACCATTTGGCAAGCTCGTCCTCAGAAACGACAAACGGATCGAATAAATTGGGATCTTGCACGTAAAACGCCTCGAGCCGCTCGTCATAGCCAAAGAGCACCTGCACGTGCGATGACTGTTCATAATCGACGCTTAACAGCACCGGAACGCCTTCGTCAATCAACCGTTTCCAACGCAACGGCGAACCAATAAAAAAACGGCAAGTAAATCCAAGATCCTCCAAATATCGAACCGTCGTGGACAATTTTGATCCACGGACATCAAAAATATGTTGGGCCACTTCATCCTGCGTGCGGGGAGATCCAAGCAATCGAAGCATCATTTCCAAACTCGCCGGCACGCAATAGTTATGCTTTTGCACGACCGGCACAAGCGGCAGCACCACCGCCCGTTTACTTTGCCGCCCAAGCGCGCGGGCGTACGGCGTTTTTTCAAGCTGCGGCTCCGCTTTCACAAGCGATTCAAGTTTCTCCCACTCCCCAAGCCGATAATGCAGCTCTGCGCGCAAATGAGTAAAATAGCGGCGATGCATATGAAGCGGATTCAGGCGGTCAAGTTCATCCATCGCCGCGAGCGCCTCGCGGTAGGCGCGCACATCGCGCAGGCGGCGTACACGCTCAGCGTAAAACGCCAACACTTGCGGAAAGCGTCGCTTTCCTTCCTCCAAAACGGCAAGCGCCTCTTGATGACGGCCATCCAGAGCGTACAAATCCGAAAGCAACAAATAGCACATATCGCCGCGCTCCGGATCATCCATCCCAGCGCGAACCGCCTGTTCGGCGCGCTTCCGGTCGCCGGTCTCGATATAAAAGTAGCCCCACTTGTCATGCATCGGCACCGTCTCATAGCGGGCAACCACATCCATCCATTCCCGCGCCTCATCGATCCGCTGCATATCGAGCAAAGCGCGCACCAACGCAAACGCCGCCCGGGCGATCGATTCCCTCGGCTCCTTCACCCGGCCTTCGAGCGCTTCTGTAAGGCGCGGGACAAGCGCTTCTTCCACATCGAGCGGCCGGCGGTTCTCGAGCCACTCGTCGCACACCCAAGCGAGCGTCTGCAGCGTGTTGAACTTCCGGTGGGCGTACCGCGCGACAAGCCCGCTATGCCGGTACATGAGCGCATAATCAAACAACCGGACGAACGTCCGAAACGGTTCGATCGCATTCCATGACGCCATGAGCGACCGCCACTCGAATAATCCTACGTTTTCCAAATGCGGTTTTATTTTGTCAAGCGCCTCTATAATTCTCTTTTCTTGAACGAGCAACGAAATTTGTTCAATCGTCATGCAACATGAAGCTCCTTTATCATTTTTCACTATCACTAGTTTAGAACAAGCCGCCAAAAACAGCCACCTATTTTTTTAGAAAAATAACGACAACAGAACAGGAAATGACCCGCCCTGTTTGGACAGGACGGGCTGGAAACAGGCGCGTGTTTAGTTGGCATGCTTGGAGAAAAATTTGAGTGATCGTTCGATAATGATGGATTGATCGTAGTCAAGCGTCGCCACGTGATAGCTGTTTCGGAGTCGGACGATTTCTTTCTCCGTCGATGGAATGCCTTGAAAAATGATGTCGGCGTTTTCGGGCGGCACGACATGGTCTTCATCGGAAACGAAAATCAGCGCCGGGCAGGTGATGCGTCCGAGCTCGTTTTTCACTTGCTCCATCAATTGAGCCAGCTGAAGAAGCGACGCCGTCGGCGTTTTTTCGTACGCCAGCTCTTTGACATCTGGATTTTTCAAATCCGAACCGATGGAATCAAGATACCGCGGCACCTCGCCCCCGGCCGTCAGACCAGCGCGGATGGCCGGAATATCGATGGCGGCGTTGATCGGCACGATGCCGCGGATTTCCGGGTGCTGTTCCGCCAAATAAAGCGTGAGCGTCCCGCCCATCGACAGCCCGGTGACAAAAATGGTTTGGCATCGTTGTTTCAGCCATTCATATCCTTCTTCGACCGAGGCAATCCAATCGTGGAACGTCGTCCGCTCCATGTCTTCGTAATGCGTTCCGTGCCCTTTTAAGCGCGGCAGGCAAACGGTATAGCCGGCTTTCGCGTACGCTTCAGCGAGCGGACGCATGCTGTGGGGCGTGCCCGTGAATCCGTGCACGAGCAACACCCCGACCGGCCCATGTTCGGCGTAAAACGGCTCGGCGCCAGGGAGCACCGGGTATTGTTCGCTCATCTTCCTCTCCCCCTTATCTAGTCAATCCCGTTCCTTTCACCATATTCGCTGCCGCTCCTCTTTTTTCCTTTTTTTATCGAGCGCCGTTACCACATCGACAACCATGACCGCCACCATTCGTGAAACAAGCCGTTGACGCCAAAATAGACGAACCCGATCCAAGCGACGCCAACCAATGCTTTTTCCATCCCTTTTCCCGTCCGATAGAGCGGCACTTTCCACCGCTTGGACGAAAACGGCCAAAACAACGGCACCCCTTGAACGGAAAAAAAGTCTTCTATAATATGAAACAAATAACCAAGCACCAACCCGACCGCCAATGGCGATGCCGAATCGCGCCAAACAAGCGCAGCAAGCACCCCCCAGACGATGAGCGAATGCGTCATGCCGCGATGGCCAAACGCCTCCTTCACTTTGCCAGACACGCCAAATGAACGGCGGCCGACATACGAAGACGGCTCGTCAATATCAGGAAGAAGGCTGCCGATGGCAAGTCCCATCGTATAGGCGGCGGTAAACGGCAGCTCGGTATGCGCGGACACCGCCGCGCCGAGACATAATGTAGCGATGACATGGCTGGAGTATCGCAACGAAATCCCCTCAAACTTTGATCGTTTTCCCTATTATACCACAAAAAAGAATATTCTCCGGCAGCTGGGCGGTTTTTTCTAAAAACATGGAAAGGCGCGCTTTTGCCTGTTCGTGTTCGTATTCCATGACGGCGATAGGTCCGGTCGTCCGCCCGATGTACCGAGCCATCATCGGGAACAATACGCTTTCTTCCCGCTCTGAATGCGGATCTAGGGCGGCGACGAACGATTCAACTATTTCCCTTAACCCGGCGAGCAGCTTACGCCAGTTGCGGTCATCTGTCCCTTGGCCGATCGCTTCCGCTGTGGCAAGCAGCTGCTTCATTTGGACGCGCAGCCGGCCGTGTTCTTGTTTGAATTGCGCCAGGCCGGCGCATAGTTTCACCCCTTCAGGGCCGCCCATCTGGCAAAATGAATGCATCATCGATTCCTCCTTTTTATGAGCCGTGCGTTGTCTCCATTATACCGTGGGCGGCGCCATGACTGTTGTGAGCGATATCACACACTGAAGCAAAAAAAAAGCCCCAGTGGGGCTTATCGTTGAAAATAACGGGCAAGCGTCACGATCATCGCTCCCATCCGCTCATGTTCCGGAGCGATGACGCGATGGACTCCCTCTTCTTCCAATGCCTCTTTTGTCACTTTGCCGACGGCGCAGGCGACAACATCGGTGCGGAACGCCTCAAGCAGCGGGGCGATCTCTTTTTTCTCGCGGGCAAAGGAAAAGAAAAAACGGACTTGCATCGCCGATGTAAAACAGACAGCATCGACCTCGCGACCGACAACTTCATTGTATAGCGTCTCAAGCGTCTCCTCATCCGGAGCGACATGCCGGTATGGAAGCAGTTCCGTATAGGACGCGCCACGCTCAAGAAAAAATTGTCGAAGCGCCGGAGCGGTGTCGCCGTACAGTTGCACAACCACGTTCTTGTTCGCAAAGTCGTGCCTGCGAAGAACAGCAATCAACCCTTTCGTCGTCCCGTCCTCGCTTGCGGCCACCGGGGTGACGCCGATTTGTTTCAACGCCGTCACCGTTTTATAGCCGCGGGCAGCCACGTTCGCTTCCTTGATCGTTCGATGCCATTCAGCATCCATTCCCTCCCTGTCGGCTGCTTCCAACAGCGCCTCAAAGCCAATTCCCGTCGTAAATACGATCCAGTCCGGCCGCATGGCGATGACAGTTCGCATTTCCTCTCCCAATTCGCTTCCCTTTGAAAAGACGGTCCCTTGCGCCGGGCGGATCACGGCCGTTCCTCCTTGCTTTTCAATAAGAGTCGTCATTTCATCCAGTTTGCGTGAGGCGCACAAGGCAATCCGTTTGCCATGCAATGTCCATCCCCCCTATGGTCAGTCGTTCATCTTTTCCATTCTAAAAGATGGCGTTTGGCTATGCAATCAAAACCGTTGCGCTTTGTGACAGGCTGCCTTCCTCCTCGAAAGAATGTGTAGGGCATAGACAGCTTCAAACGCCATGAAAAAAACACGCGTCCTAAGGCGCGTGCCGTTCAGCGAGTATGTACGACAGCTTCCTCTCCCCGGCGATCAAAGGATCCGGTGATGCGCGTCGGCTCAACAGAAATGATCCGATCCAACGGAATATTCATCAGCCGCATTTGACGGTTGTAGACAAACAATTTACGGGCTTCCTGGTATAACTTGACCGGCAGCACGACCGCTTCCCCTTGATAGGTTTTTACACGCAACGGCTGCTTCTCGGCAATCCACGCCGACAGCTGTTGGCACAATTCTTTCATTCATTCGCTCTCCCTTCTCAAACATTCCTACATATGATTATAAAAGAGACCAACGGAAAAAGGGGCGAAGAAAAATCAACAAATTCGACGAGCGGATGACAAATCATGTCGATAAAAATTCAGCGCACGGAAACGTTCCGTGCGCCTCAAGATTTTGTCAGCGATAGATCAACACGCGCGCCGCAGTGCGGTCAGCGCTTTCACCGATCACGCGAATGTTTAAGCCGTAATTCGGCACGTTCCGTCCGGCGTCAGCCGCCCCTTTATTGTCATACGTTCGGCTGTCATCAAACACCGGCATTGGCGACGCATCGTTGTCGATCAGTTGCGAGCCGCCCATCTCGACGCGGAACGGTGCGCCTTTTTTCAAGCTGAACGCCGCATCGTGCACTTGATAGCGCGTCGAGGCCGCCGTGTTGCCCGACCATTTCAACGTGTGCTGGTCCGCATCGACGACGCCAAGGAACCCTTCTCCCGGGTGAACGCCTGTCCAGTTGTTGTCGTATCCTTCGTCAACATACCAAATGACAAGTCCCGGGTCATACGACAGCAATCGGCCGCCGCGCAAAATGTGAGCCAGCCCTTGATCGACGCCCCGGTGATTGCGCCATTCAAGCAAATAATAATGCTTCGAGCGCACGATGCCGTCGCTTTTCACGAAACCGTCCAAGGCGAAGGCGCTGCCGCCTTCCGCATCATCCGCAAGCACGGTTGTTCCATCTGCCGCCACTTGAATATTATCAATATACCAGCCGGCTTCCGACACAGCCACATCCGTTACGTAATGGAAACGGAGATCGATGATTTTGCCCGCATAGGCCGACAAGTCAAATTCGGCCTTCACCCAACCGTTCGATGCGCCGGTAATGCCGTTGCCCGGGTTTTGCCCATATGGATTGTCGGTCGTTGTAATGTTTCCTTTGACGGTCGTCCACGCACCCGCCCCGTGCTCCTTCACCTCTACCGAGGCGTAATCCCAGTCTTTCTCGATCGCATACCATGTATCAAACGTCAATACCGCTTGCGATGCACTTGTCAAATCAATGACAGTGGACATGGAAACATCCAAATGGTTCCCTTTGCCGGAGAAATACGCATAAGCACCACTGGCCGGGGTCGTAACGACCGTTTCTTTGTCCGGCAAGTTGATGCGCACGGCATCGTTGTTCGTCCCTTTTGTGTTCGCTTCATCGAGCACGACTTCCACGCCGTTTTGTGTCACTTCGTTCCACTCAACGGTTGTTCCGCTCAGCCAGTTGCTTCCGGGCATAGTTGACTGCAAAAACTGCTTCGCCCAAGCGCTGAAGCCGGTCGGTTCAGTGCCCGGAATGCGCCCCGCCCAGCTGCCGCTCGACATGATGGACCAATACGCGATCGGCTCGCCTAAACCAGAGTAAATCGTATCGTATTCATCCGGCAGCCCTAAATCGTGGCCGTACTCATGAGCAAACACCCCCGCCGCCCCGTCGGCCGGCTCGATCGTATAATCGTAAGCTGCCAGTTGACCGCGCCAATACGGCACATCCGTCGTCGTGTTCGGAATGCGGTACACGGATCCTAAATTCCAACGGTGCGACCAAATGGCATCGCCGCCAAGCGAACCACCGCCCGCCTCTTCACCGACGCTTGAGTGGATGATCATGAGATGATCGATCAAGCCGTCCGGCTCACGCGTGTTGCCGTCGCCGTCCAAATCATAGCGGTCCTCTTGGTCAAATTCGCGCAAATTGATGCTCGGATCTTTCGCAGCCGCCGCGAGCGCCTCGCGCACAAGCGCGCGCGGGTTCGCATCGTTCCCGTCGGGCGCCGGCACGTTGCCGCCGTAGTATTTGGCCGGATATTTCGCCTGATACCAGCCCGCCACTTTTCCTTCAATGGAATAGCTGCCGCCCGATTGTTCTTCATAATATTTTTTCACCGAAATGAGTTTCTCGCTGTTCGGCCCTTCGTAATAGCCGTCATCGCCGCCAAAAATCATGTCTTCGTAGTGCTCGCGCGTATAGTCTTTGTAATACATATCCGTTTCATTGGGCTGGATGCGATTGTGCGGGAAATCCGGATATTCGATGAGCAAAACGAGCACCCGATCGACTCGCTTGCCTCCGTTCCACGGCTCCGGTTGGACGGACGGCACGGAAGTTGTTTTCGACTGGCCAAGTTTTTTTCCTTTCCCATTCAGCACGCCGTTTTTCCGCTGCTGATCCTGCAGCGCTTCCGCACGCTTCTTCTCGTATTCGTACAATTCCCCCTTCTCCCGCGGCATGTGAGCCGCCTTTTGCCGCAAATAGTCGCGCACCGCTTGTTCCGCCTCAGCCGGAGTCGCATCGGCGCGAAGCGTTCCGCTTTTTTTCAACATCTCCGCCAGCTTCTCGTCGTTGGCGATCGCAAAATCGATCGCTCCCCCTTGCTTCACAGCTGGAATGCCGGAGGTGTTGGCCGCTTTCGGTGCTTCCGCCGGAGATGTCCACAGCCCGATGCCGAGGGACATCGCGGCAACAAGTGAAGTGATCGAACGCTTAGACAGAAAAACCCCTCCTCCATCAATAGAATATATACAATTAAAATATTACAGAATAATTTAAAAATAATGAACAGTTGTTTTCTGATAAATAGAAAATAGTTCTTTTTCCCTGCTCTTGTCGAAAAAACAAGATTTATATCAAAAAAAGGCTATGAATTCGACCTTAACATGCGGGGCAGTTTCCGGTTACAATGTAATATATTCGCAAGTTTTGTAGAAATTCTGCCTATGCAGCTTGACGATGGGAAAGAAGGTGCCGCGATGCTGAATATTTTCAAAGACTTTTTGCTCAACTTGTTTTTCATCCTTCTGCCGGTGTTTCTCGTTCCCCTCTGTATGGATCGGGAGAAGGGAGGACAACGGCTCCGCCTTTATTTGCCGACCATTTGTTACGCCGTCGTCATCGTGTTATGCATCACCCTTCCGGTCGGAGCAGAGAGTGATTTCATCTTTGACTTGCGGCAAGTTCCGTTATGGCTTGGCGGTCTGTACGGCGGAGCTGGGGCAGCGACGGTTTTAGCGTTTACGGCGATCGCCTACCGCGCGCTGTTCGGCGGAGCTGGTGTCTTTGTCACCACCGTCGTTTCCATCGCCATCGCTGCAACGAGCAGTTTATTAACCAAACGGTTCATCCGAATGCCGTCCAAACAGCGCACGTTGCTCGCTACCTCACTCAGCTTCGGCTCTGGTCTATTGACCATCGCCATGGCGGAGTGGATGGCGGCCGCGGGTTCCCCTCCGCCTTCCGTGGCACTCATCTTTTTGTTTGTGCAGCCCATCAGCATGCTCGTCGTTTGTTCGTTCTGGGAAATGATGCATCATAGCATCGCGCTGCGCAAACGAGTGATTCGCGCCGAGAAAATGGAAGCCGTCACCCATTTGGCCGCCTCCATCTCCCATGAAATTCGCAATCCACTCACCGCGGCGCGTGGGTTTATCCAACTGATCGAAGAGCAGCCGCTCGCTGCCGATAAACGCCGCCAGTATGCGCGCATCGCCATTGAGGAGCTTGATCGAGCGGAAGCGATCATCACCGATTACTTAACGTTCGCCAAGCCGGCGCCCGAGACGCCGGAAAAGCTGAACGTGAAACTTGAGATCGAGCGGGTCATTGACATTCTCCGCCCGCTCGCCAATATGAGCTGCGTCAATATTCAAGCGACGCTTGCCCCCTTTTCCGTCATCGGTGAGCGCGAAAAATTCCGCCAATGTCTGCTCAACGTGATGAAAAACGCCATCGAAGCGATGCCCAACGGCGGGACCCTGCAAGTGTTCGTCTCCATTGACAGCGGCCGTGTGCTCATCCGCATTGCTGACACCGGCATCGGCATGACGAAAGAACAGCTCGATCGACTTGGCGAACCGTATTTTACGACGAAAGGCGCCAAAGGCACTGGGCTCGGGATGATGGTCGTTTACCGCATCGTCGAATCGATGAACGGAACGATCCTCATCGAAAGCGAAGTACATAAAGGGACAACGGTGTCCATTTATTTGCCGCTCGCACCGTCTCCTTCTTCCGCGGCGATTTCCGATAAAGAAAAACAGCTGTTTGCCGCCTTGTGACATAGCAGAGACCAGCCGTAAAAGCTTTTGCAGACAAGGACCAGCATATCGAAGTTCTGGATGCCCACCCATCAAAGGGGCTTTTCTTTTTTTCGGTCATCTTTTCCTTTCGTCGCCCCTTTCGCATACTATTTTGGGGTGAAATCTTGGAATAGATCCCCAGTTCAGAACGGATCGCCGCGGTTTCACATCACAGTTCTTTTTGCTACAATACTATCGAAGCGAAACACATCGAGGAAAAGGAGACAGTTGCATGATTCACGTCAAAACCGAACGGGAAATTCAATTGATGCACGAGGCGGGGAAACTCTTGGCCGCCTGTCATCAAGAGATTGCCAAGCGCATCAGACCGGGCGTCACAACAATGGACATCGACCGGTTCGTCGAAACGTTTTTGGCCAAATACGGCGCCAAACCGGAACAAAAAGGATACCGCGGCTATCCGTATGCAACATGCGCTTCCATTAACGATGAAATTTGCCACGGGTTTCCGCGCAATGAGCCGCTGAAAGAAGGCGATATCGTCACGATCGACTTTGTCGTCAATTTGCGTGGAGCGCTCGCCGATTCCGCCTGGACGTACGCCGTCGGCGACGTCGGCAAAGACGTGAAAAAGCTGCTTGACGTCACCGAACAGTCGCTCTATAAAGGGATCGAGCAAGCGGTTCTTGGCAATCGAATCGGCGACATCGGCCACGCCATTCAGACGTACGTCGAAGCGCACGGCTTTTCCGTCGTCCGCGATTTCACCGGACACGGCATCGGCCCGACGATCCACGAAGAGCCGTATGTCCCCCACTTCGGTGAAAAAGGAAAAGGGATGCGTTTAAAGGAAGGGATGGTCATCACGATCGAACCGATGGTCAACATGGGGGCATGGCAAAGCAAAATGGATCCGAACGGCTGGACGGCGCGGACGATCGACGGCTCGTATTCAGCGCAATATGAACATACGATCGCCATTACGAAAAACGGACCGCTCATTTTAACGACGCTGGCGTAAGATTGCGACGCCAGCCGGCTTTTTGCCAATAGAAAAACCCGGGCAAACGATTCGCCCGGGGCTTTTCTATGCTTTCTCCCATTGGCTGACGATATGATTCAGCCATCGTTTTTTCTTATTTTAATATTTACATAATATAATTATGGTTTCATCCTCTAATAACTTTCACGTAAAACGTGCGTTGGCGCGGCCCATCGTACTCGCAAAAATAGACCCCTTGCCACCGCCCAAGGAGCAGGCGGCCTTCATGAATGATGACGTGCTGCGAGGCACCAACCGTGCTCGCTTTCATGTGGGCAGCCGTGTTTCCTTCCATATGGCGATCAAGCGGATGCTCCCATGGATAGATTTCATCAAAGCGGCGCATCATGTCGCGCTTGACATCCGGATCCGCGTTTTCGTTAATGGTGATGCCAGCCGTTGTATGCGGACAATAGACAACAGCGACCCCTTCGGTCACGTTAGCCTGGCGCACCGTCTCCTCGACGAATGAAGTAACGTCGATCATCTCATCCCGCTTTGCTGTGCGGATTGTAAACGAACGAAGCATACATTCCACCACCTGCCTGGGCAAACATTTTGTATTTCGCAAGAAAGGTTTGCTACTCTAAATAATAATAACGCAAAAAAATGGAGTGAGAAACCGTTGGCGAAGCGCTATGAAAACTTAGACGGCGTCTCGACGCACAAAACATGGGCCGATTTTCGCCGTTGGCAGCGGGAGCGGAAACAAAAACAAAAAGATTTGTCCTATGTCGTGCCGCATGTTTCACCCCCTCAATACGAGCGGCTTCAGAAGCCGAACGGACGGCCGCAGCTCTGCTGGGTCGGCCATTCGACTTTTGTCGTTCAACTTCATGGCATCACCATCGTCACCGATCCCGTCTGGGCGAATTGGATGGGCGCGGCCAAACGCTTGACGGCTCCCGGTGTTCCGCTTGATAAGATGCCGCCTGTAGACGTTGTGCTCATTTCCCACGGCCACTATGACCATTTGCATTTCGGCAGCCTCCGCCGTTTGCACGGCGACCCGCACATATTCGTGCCCGAGGGGCTCGGCCGCCTATTCCGCCGCCGCGGCTACCGCCATGTCACCGAACTGTCATGGTGGGAAACGGCGTCTTTCCGCGGTCTGTCCTTGACGTTCGTTCCCGCCCAACATTGGACGCGGCGGACGTTGTGGGACACGAACACCTCGCACTGGGGCGGATGGGTGATCAAGGCAGACGCCGCCCCCACCATCTACTTCGCCGGCGACAGCGGCTACTTCCGCGGCTTTCGCGACATCGGCGAACGCTTTTCTATCGACTATGCGCTCTTGCCGATCGGCGCGTATGAGCCGGAATGGTTTATGGGACCGCAGCACACCACACCGGAAGAAGCAGTGCAGGCGTTTTTGGACTGCCGGGCTCGCCTGTTTGTGCCGATGCATTACGGAGCGTTCCGCCTCGCCGATGACACGCCGAAAGAGGCGCTCGACCGCCTATGGACCGAGTGGCGGCGGCGCGGGTTGGAAGAGGAGCGCTTGCTTTGCTTGAAGCTCGGCGAGGTGTTCGATGCCACCCAAGCGTTGACGGCCCTCTTCCAATTCAACCATACGTTCAGCCAAACAGGCGCAGTCACCACGGAGAAACAACAAGCATGGTAAAAAGAATGATCGCAACATTATCGAAAAGAGCGGGCCATTCCGTCCGCGGCCCGCTCTTATTCATTGAATTGGCGGTAAACGTATGGGTCCTTCGGTTTGGACACCCGCTCCCATGACGTCACCTTGACATACGGAAGCGTCATATGAAATGGCTGGTAATACATGGTGGATAGCGTACCTTTCACATGAACCCACTCATCATTTTGCAGCGGCACCGTCTTTGGAAACTGAAGAAGCAACCCATATACTCCGGAATCGGCAACACAATGAATGATCCCAAAGCGAAGGAGAAACGCCTCATTGGTGCGCGTCGTTTCCTCACGGTAGACAAACCCGGTGAATTCAATGTCGCGGGCGGCGAATGCACCGGGAAACTGATAAATCGTTTCCATGACATTTAAATAGTTTTGATCATTCAACTGCAAGCGAGCAAGACGACCGTATTTTTTCAGCTCTTTTTCCATGGCATTTTGATAATCGTCCCGCCCATAATACATGCTCGTATCCGGACGCAAAAACTGACGCTGGGCAAACGGATCGCTGCTGTCAGCCGTCATCCCAGGAACATGAATCCCTTTTGCCTTTACGATTTCAGAATCTAGCGTCGCAACGGGAAACAAGAAGGCGGAAGCCAGCGGAAAAACAAAAATAAGGTAATTTACCGCCCGCTTCCAGCGCGCGGACGGCTCATGATGGTGATGGCCGCAGCACTCTTCCCCATGATCGCGCGGTTCCTCGTTGCGGCTTGCCAGCACAAATTGCACAATCGTTAAAAAAGCAAACACAAACATCGCACTAAACGAAATATACGAATACCGCATATTAATGTATTTGCTCAACTCTCCAGTAATGTATAAATGAAAAAACAAAAACGCAAACCCAAGCAAAATATACATGCGAATCATGCCGCCACCTCCTTGCTAGATCAATAGCGAACCAGCAAACACGAACAACGTGATATAAGCAATCAGCTTCCACACAAACCGGGCGCGGAACGACTGGAACAACATGAGCGTATTTTTCACATCGAGCATCGGCCCGTAAACGAGAAACGCGGCCAACGCGTGAAACGGAAACGTGCTTTGAAACGACGAGGCGATAAACGCGTCCGCCTCGGAACAGAGCGACAGGACAAAGGCAAGTGCCATCATGACCAAAGAGGCCGCCACTTTCCCATTGCCGATCGCCACAAGCGCCGACGTTTTCACATACGTTTGCATCGCCGAAGCAATGAACGCCCCAATGATCAAATACTTCCCGGTCGCAAAAAATTCATCGATCGTATGGCGCAGGGTGCCGACCATTTTCTCTTTCCACGTACGGGGCATCATCGGCATCTCACGCCGCTCATGGCGCAACTCGCTGCCTTCATGCCGAATCGCCATCACGGCGCCGACAGCGGCGGCGACAGCGCAAGCGAACAGCGCCCGACACAATACCATCGTCCAACTGCTTCCGAAAGCGATATACGTCGAAAACAGCACAACCGGATTGATGACCGGTGCCGTTAACATAAACGGCACCGCCGCGTAAAGCGGCACCCCTTTCGCGACGAGCCGCCGAGTGATCGGCACGATGCTGCATTCGCATGAAGGGAAAAACACCCCGAGCAACGTGGCATAAACAATGGCCAAAAAGCGGTTTTTCGGCACCCACCGTTGTACGGTCTCTTCACTGACAAACATTTGAATGACTCCGGAAACAAACACCCCGAGCACAACGAACGGCAACGATTCAATCAATATGCTGATAAAAATCGTATTCAGCTGCAAGAACGTGTTCATCATGGGTTCTCCTCTCATTTACAACCGTTCATTTTATCATGAGAAATGACCATTGTCATGAAAATTTGGTAAGAAAAATAGCAAACTCCATAACAAAAAAGGCGCTCCGCCTTTGGCGAAACGCCTCTTCTTCTATTATTCTTCCACTTCTTTTTTCCACAACCCGACCATCAATGCGGTTATGATGGAACCAATCAAAATAGCCAAGATATAAAGCCATGCGCTGCCTTTGACGATCGGGATGACGAAAATCCCGCCGTGCGGCGCCGGCAGCCCGATATGGAACCACATCGTCAACGCTCCAGCAACCGCCGAGCCGACGATAATCGATGGAATGACCCGCACCGGGTCAGCGGCGGCAAACGGAATCGCCCCTTCGGTAATGAACGAAGCGCCCATGATATAGCACGTTTTTCCGGCTTCCCGCTCGGCTTTCGTGAATTTCTTTTTAAAGAACGTTGTCGCCAGCGCCAATCCGAGCGGGGGCACCATCCCGCCAGCCATAATCGCTGCATGCGGCGCAAAGTTGCCAGCTTCAATCATCGCCAGGCCAAACGTATACGCCGCTTTGTTGATCGGTCCGCCCATATCGACCGCCATCATGCCGCCCAACACCGCGCCAAGCAGCACTAAGTTGGCGGTTCCCATGCCGGAAAGCCAATGTTTCAGCCCTTCATTCAACGCCTTGACAGGATCGATGACCACATACATCATAATGACGCCGGTGAGGAAAATGCCGAATACCGGATAGAGCAGCACCGGTTTAATCCCTTCAAGCGACTGCGGCAACCGGCTGAACAGTTTGCGTAGCCCGACGACCAAATACCCGGCCAGAAAGCCAGCGATCAATCCGCCCAAGAAACCCGCCCCGCCGTTCGCCGCCAGAAAACCGCCGACCATCCCCGGCGCAAACCCCGGCCGGTCGGCAATGCTCATGGCAATGAATGCGGCCAGCACAGGAACCATTAACGCAAACGCATTGCCGCCGCCAATGTCCATCAACAATTTAGCAAACGGATGATACGACGGGTCTTTCGGATCAAACGCTTTAATGCCGAAGGTGAAGGAAAGCGCAATCAAAATCCCGCCGCCGACGACAAACGGAAGCATATTCGATACACCGTTCATCAAATGCTTGTAAAAACCGGTGCGCGGCTTCGCCGCTCCCGCGCTGCCTCGCGCCTGGCCGCTCGCCCGATAAATCGGTGCGTCTTGACGCAACGCCTGCTCGATCAGCTTTTCCGGCTGACGAATCGCCTGGGCGACGGGCACTTGAATGACGTGTTTGCCGTCGAAGCGGTCCATTTCGACTTGTTTATCGGCTGCGACAATGATCGCCGTTGCCTCTTCAATCTCCTGCGCGGTCAGAGCGTTTTTCACTCCATCGGAGCCGTTTGTCTCGACTTTGATCGGCACCCCCATTTCCGCCGCTTTCGCTTTCAGCGCATCCGCCGCCATATACGTATGGGCAATCCCGGTCGGGCAGGCGGTGACGGCGAGCACCTTCCGGCCGCTGCTAGCCGATGCGGCCTGCGGCGACGATGCGTTCCCTTCGCTCTCTTTTGCCGCCAGCAAACCGATGACTTCCTCTTCACTTGAAGCGTTTTCAAGCTGAGCGCGGAACGACGCATCCATCAGCAGCGAAGACAATCGGGCCAGCGCCTGCAAATGCGTCTCCTCCCCACCTTCTGGAGCCGCGATCATGAAAAACAAATGGCTTGGCTTGCCGTCCAGCGACTCGTAATCAATGCCGGCGACTGAACGGCCGAACGCCACCGCTGGGCGCTTGACCGCCGCCGTTTTGGCGTGCGGAATGGCGATGCCCTCGCCGACGCCGGTCGTGCTTTGTTGTTCACGCGCCCAAATGGCTTGTTTGAACGCCTCGACATCGCTGACCGCTCCCGCTTCGGCGAGCTTCGCCGCCAACTCATCAATCACTTCGCTCTTTGTCTTCGCCTGAAGCTGAAGAATGATCGTTTCTTTCGTCAACAAATCGGTCATGTTCATTTTTGCGCTCCCCCTTTGTTTCTTATAAATGCATCATGCGGACACGGCCGACGAGCGTTTCCACTTCTTCTTTCGTGCATAAATCCTCGGAAAATGCGGTCGCGCTTCCGGCCGCCACGCTGTAGGCGAATGCTTCCTCGAGCGATTTTCCGCTCTCTTGGGCGGCTAAAAAGCCCGCTACCATGGAATCGCCCGCCCCGACCGAGTTTCTGACCGTTCCCTTGGGCGCTTCGGCAAACAGTTCCGCCTCCTCGCCGAAATAAAACGCTCCCGCGCCGCCCATCGACACAATGACATGACGAACGCCCATCTCGGTCAAACGGCGGCCATAGATGACGACTTCTTCTTTCGTCAGTGCAGAGACGCCAAACAGCTCAGCAAGCTCATGATGGTTCGGCTTGACAAGAAACGGTTGATACGCCAGCAGCGACTCGAGCGCCGAACCGCTCGTATCGATGACAAGACGGGCTTGCCGCTTCGCTGCCTCCGCGGCCAGCTGTTCATATACCTCCACTGGCAACGAAGGCGGGGCACTTCCCGCAAGCACAAGGACGTCACCAGCGGAAAGCGCCGCGATTTTCGCAGTCAGCCGCATAGCCTCCTCGCTGGCGATCACCGGGCCTTGACCGTTAATTTCCGTCTCAATCCCGGCTTTCAGCTTTACATTGATGCGCGTCGGGCCGGGAATACGAACGAAATCGCACGCGATTCCTTCGTTTCGGAGCTCGCTTTCGATAAACGCGCCGGTAAATCCGCCGGCAAACCCGAGCGCCGTGCTGTCGACGCCGAGGCGTTTGAGCACACGCGACACGTTAATGCCTTTGCCGCCCGGAAATGTCAACGTTTTCAAAGCACGATTCAGTTCACCGACGCGCAGTTCATCCATATGGACAATATAATCAACCGATGGATTGAGCGTACACGTGTAAATCATGGTGTCACAACCTCTACCGTCGTTTTTGCCTGATACCACTGCTGCCAATCTTCATCCAACTGATCGGTAATCAAAACCGCCTCATGCAAATCGGCAATTTTCGCAAACGCGCTTTCGTTCAACTTCGAATGGTCAGCTAGCACATACGCACGTTGCGCCAGCTGCATCGCCGTATATTTCACCAACGCCTCTTCCGGATCCGGCGTCGTATAGCCGTAGTCGTAATGAACACCGTTGGCGCCGATGAAGCATTGGTCAAAGCGGTACTGCCGCAGCGACTCGATGGCGCCGCGACCGATCAACGCCTTCGTTTTCGGCTTGATCATGCCGCCAATCAAATACGTCGTCACGTTGTGCTCAAGCAACCGATCGACATGCATCACGCCGTTCGTGACAACGATGACCTCTTTGTCAGCCAAGTGCGGAATCATTTCCCACGTCGTTGTCCCCGCATCTAAATAGATGCAGTTTCCTTTTTTCACCAAACTAGCCGCATGCGCGGCAATCCGCCGTTTTTCTTCGATATATTTCAGCGATTTTTCCGATACGCTTAACTCTTCGCGTTTCTGCTGCAACAAGGCCGCCCCGCCATGCACGCGGCGCAGTTTCTTTTCATTTTCAAGCTGCGTCAAATCACGGCGAATCGTCGACTCCGACGCTCCGGTCGCGTCAACGAGCTCTTGCAGCTTGATGACCCCTTTTTGCGCCAAAAGCTCCAAAATGAGGCGGTGGCGTTCTTCCGTCAGCACATTCCCACCTCCGATCATCGGCGATATCGCTTACAACTCTATCATATGCCAAGAGGGAGAAAAAATCAATCAAAAACATTCATTTTCTATCAATATCAATCAAATAAAGAATTTAATCAATCAAAATCGATCAAAACCTCATCCATAAGTAAATGTTCCTCTCTACTCCCAGCACATGAACATCACAGCCCACCAACGCTTGATTTTTCACAGAAAGGTCCATGGGCAATGGTTTGCCCTCCACCCGAGGATTGAAAATCACCGCTTGCCGGCGCGGGATTTTCACGGAAAGCCAAAAATAAAAACACTTGCCATCGGCAAGTGCCTTCCTCCTAATCCAATTGTTGCATTTCCACCAGCGGCAAATAGCGCTCTCGCACAAACGCGATAAACTTCGCCGCATACACCGGATCAAACTGCGTCCCTGCGCAACGTTCGATTTCCTCAAGCGCCTCTTCAAACGTTTTCGTCGGCTGGTACGGCCGCTCGGTCGTCATAGCGTCAAACGAGTCGATAATACACAAAATGCGGGCCAGTTTCGGGATTTCTTCCCCTTTCAGCCCGTACGGATACCCTCTCCCATCATATCGTTCGTGGTGCAGCTCAACGAGCGGAAGCAGATCATCAAACCGCTTCTCCGCCGCCACAATCTCGCGCCCCCACGTTACGTGCTTTTTGATAATCTCCCACTCATGCTTTTCCAGCTTTCCGCTCTTATTTAAAATATCGCGCGGCACTTCAATTTTGCCAATGTCATGGATAAGCGCCCCTAAAATGAGCGTCTGCCGCTCATGGTCGGTCAACCCGTCAAGGCGGCTGCCAAATTCGAGCGCATATTTAAACACCCGTTTGCTATGGCGATATGTATACACATCTTTGGAAAGAAAAAATTTCACTTGCTGCTCGAGCGCTTCCAAATCTTGCTTAAACTTAATCTCATCCAAGCACATATTGTGCTTGTCATACAATTGCACATTGTTTTTTCCTTGCGCCTTCGCGTAATACAACGCTTGATCGGCCCGATGAATCAGCTCCTCGCTTTCATACATATCCTTCTCCATCTCAGCGATGCCGCACGAAAACGACAAGCAGCGATACGGAATATGCTCGACGCCTTCAAAATATGTATCGTTCACTTCTTTGCGCAACCGGTTTAAAAACACGTACGCGTCTTCTTTCATGGTATTGGGCATTAAAATCGCAAACTCTTCTCCGCCATAGCGGGCGACCGTGAAATTCGTCCCTTCCACCGCTTTTTGCAACAGTTTCCCAAAAAACGTCAACAAGCGGTCGCCTTGCAAATGACCGTTCCGGTCGTTATATTTTTTAAAATCGTCCAAGTCAAGAAACGCCAGCGTCAGCGGCTGCTTGAGCATCTTGCAGTCAGAAAACTGTTGCTTGAGCGTTTCTTTGAAATAGCCGTGGTTGTATAGGCCGGTGAGGTGGTCTTTGTTAGCTCGATTAGACACTAGTTGATACAACTCCAAAAACTTCCTGAAAACAACAGATAATATTGTTACTAAAATAGTAAATAAGGACAAGCCAAAATATTTCTCTTCCGACAACAAAATGGCTAAAACCATTGAAAGAAGCAATGTTACTGAATACCCAACACAAGCCTCTTTTAAGACTCCCAGCTCCAGAGCACCTTTAAATACTTGGCCAATAAAATAGAAGAAAAGAAAAATTAATAATACATTAATACTAAAATAAACTAGCAAACTAATCAAATAAGGGAACAAGTTATGGACATTGATCTTCCCAATATCCCCATTGAAGAATAAAAATGAGTAATAAGCACCTGATATCATCAAACAATACATTGAGAAATTAAATAAATGTCTCCATGCAGACATTCGTTGCTTACGATACAATTCTATCACACTAAAAATAAAAAGCACCTGTAACGTAAAGTTCAATCCATACAAAAACAAAGTGGTCAAGTAAACAGCAGAATCCATTGAAAAAGAATTAGCTTTAGGGGGCAAGATAATGGGAAAAAGATTCAACAAAACAACAGCACCAGTCAATATATATACTAAAACCCAATCTTTTAAGGATTGGGAATGGATATCAACCTCTGTAGCAAATATATACATTCCCAAAAGAGAGACAATAACAGTATATAATTTTTCTTTATTTTTTAACCGTTCAAAAACCATACCAAAATCACTCTCAGCTAAAAAATTTTAAAGAAGGAGTATCGCCTCCCTCTTTTTTAGATCAACATAAATTATTTTTATTTTCTACTCAATGAGTTTAAACCCCGACGTCAATGCCACAATCACCGAACCAAGGATGAACAAATTGATTAACACTTGTTTTGCTTTGAATTTCATGTCCTTTTCCCCCTTAAAAAATTAGTTTATTGATTCGCAGGAGCGGCCGTGGTTTCTTTCTCAGCATCATCTGCTCGATGCCGCGGCGCACTGAGCATGAGATGCTGGATGAACAAGAACGCCCCTACGTTCATCACGACGTCGCCGATGCTGATGACTTGTTGACGCGGGTACGGCGGAGACAGCGGAATGATGTCGCCGAGAAACGGCAGAAGTGTATCGGATGTGATCGCCTGGTGCTTGCCGTACAAACCGGCTTTTAACGCTTCGATGTATTCACGGCCGAGAAATTGGGCGGCTTCGATGGACACCGGCATCCGTCCACCATTTACGGCCATGACGATAAAGTTGAGCAAGACGCCGGCGAAGATGACCGGAAACCCCGGCTGATGGCGGTTGAGCCATAAAAACACCAATCCGGTCACATAAACAAGAAGGAAGATGCCGTTGCTCATTTTCGCGATCCATGCCACGTTTTCCTGAAGGAAAAAGACGACAATCTGCACCGCCAACAACAGCGGAAACAACCAACCGCCGCGCAATTTCATATGAGCCAAACCTTTGAAGCTGCCGCCGCGAAACCAGCCGATCAACAACGACAAAATGATTCCATCGTAAACCATGATGCTGTCCCCTTATAAACTGAATTTTCTTTTTTTTCTAAACTGCCGTCCTCACTTCTATTTTTACCGTTTTTTTCTTCCTTTGTAAATAGTCCATTTGTCCCATCTGCAAACAAATTTTGACGAATAGCGTTCTATTCTTTTTGTTTTCGTCATTCTTTGAAACAAGAAACGACAAAAGCAGCGCCATGTATATCGATTGTGGTGGTGAAAAAGACCCTACCCTCAATGGAGCGCTCTGCCGCCTACGCAAATACGATTCTTGGCGCGCCTGCCCACCCCCAGTTGCCGACAAACCATCCTCGTGCATCTCACTCTTCCGCTGTCCGCGCTTATAAACACGATATACATCAGCGCCAAAAAAATCGGCAGCCCAACATAGCGGTTTGTCACCACTGCGTCGATTTTTTCCGTTAGCGTCAGCGGTTTTGGCGCAAACTCGATGGCCGCCGCCGCGATCGTTTCACTGATCCAGCGGTCGCGCGCTTCATAAATCAGCTGGGCGGCCCGGCAGCCAAGCGCCTGTTCCGTCTCCTCGCGGATCGCCAAGAGCGGCGACAAATCGAAGCGGTCACGCAAATAGGCGGCAATGCGCTCGTTTCCTTCCAGAAATTGCAGAGCCATCCAACGCTTATTTCCCGACATGTCATCCGGCAGCTGCTCGGCAATGCGGCGGATCGCGCGTTCCACCTCGATGCCGTAATCAATCAAAAAGCCGGAATGGTGTCCGTCTGTTGCCGACAAAATGGCGCGCGTTAACTCTGTTGTCCCCTGTCCTGTTCGGGCGATGACCGGAACAACTGGGACGCCGAGATGGCGCGACAGCTTGGCGGCATCGATTTTGACGCCGCGCTTTTCCGCGACATCGACCATGTTCAAAGCGATGATGAGCGGGCGGCCAAATTCCAATAGCTGAACCGTCAAATGCAAGTTGCGCTTAAGCTGCGACGCGTCAACGATATTGACGATCACTGAACACGGCTCGATCAATAAGAAATCAGTCGCCACTCCTTCATCGCGGGACAGCGGCTGGAGCGAGTAAATGCCAGGCAAATCAACGACCGGCACGCCGTGCTGGCGAAGCACTCCTACTTTCTTCTCGACCGTTACCCCGCTCCAGTTGCCAACATATTCATAAGAGCCGGTTAAACAATGACGTTTTGCCAGTGTTCGGGTTGCCAACCAGTGCTACGTACGCCATCATTTCACCTCAATCGCCGACGCTTCTTTGCGCCGCAAGCCGATGGCCTGTCCATCGACTTCGACCATCACCGGCCCGCCAAACGGCATCGCGGCTTTCAACCGCACTCTTTTCCCTTCTTTGACCCCTAGATGAAGAAGACGCTGTTTCAGTGCCTCATTGTCAACAGCCAAACGGACGATGAAGGCTGTCTCTCCTTTATGCAAATCGGTCAGCACCATCGTCTTTCCTCCTATTTCCCTGTCTACGCTTATTGATGCCAATAATGATTCTTTTTCTCAATTCCTATCATAGCACAACTGAAGAAAAAGGGAGTGACTTTTTTCGCAACCATGGTAGATTGTCAACATTTCTTCAAAAATTGATGATTTATTAGTTGAACTTTTCAAAAAAATGTATATAATTCCTTGTATATCTTTCCCATCTTTGTTCGAGGAGGAAATTCGAATGAACACGCTAGGAAGAATCAGCAACTTTGTCGGCAATACGTTTGCGATCTGGGTGCTTCTGTTCGGCGCGCTGGCTTTTTTCGTTCCCGGCGCGTTTACGTGGATCGCCCCGTATATTGTGCCGCTGTTAGGCATCGTGATGTTTGGCATGGGATTGACGCTTTCAGCAGATGATTTCAAAGAAGTATTCAAACGTCCGCTTGATGTGTTGATCGGCGTCGTTGCCCAGTTTCTGATCATGCCGCTTGTCGCGTTTTTGCTCGCTTACTTTCTGCCAGTTTCACGTGAAGTGGCGCTCGGCATTATTTTAGTCGGCTGCTGCCCGGGCGGAACGGCGTCCAACGTCATGACGTATTTGGCAAAAGGAGATACGGCTCTGTCGGTCGCCGTCACTTCTGTTTCGACGATTTTAGCGCCGATTTTGACGCCTTCGCTCATTTTGCTTTTAGCCGGGAAATGGCTGTCCGTATCGGCCGCTGCCTTGTTTTGGTCGATCGTCAAAGTCGTGCTCATTCCGATTGTTTTGGGCCTCATCGCCCAGGCGCTGTTCCAAAAGCAAGTCAAAGCATGCATCCCGGCGCTGCCGCTCGTTTCGGTCATCGCCATCGTGGCCATCGTCGCCGCCGTCGTCGGGCAAAACCAAGCGGCCATTGCCAAAAGCGGACTGCTTATTTTTCTTATTGTCGTTGCTCATAACGGGTTGGGCTTGTTGCTTGGGTATTGGTTTGCCAAACTGTTTCGCCTGTCACCGCCCAAACAAAAGGCGATTTCCATCGAAGTCGGCATGCAAAACTCCGGGCTTGGCGCGGCCTTGGCGACCGCCCATTTTTCGCCGCTCGCCGCCGTTCCGAGCGCCATTTTCAGCGTCTGGCACAATATTTCCGGTCCGATGGTCGCCACATACTTCCGCAAACAAGCGGATCGCCAACCACCGGATGGCAAGACGGTTTCCGCCTAACCTTCCCTCTTGCGCCTTATCCAACGGCAGGAAACAAAAAAGCGGTCTCCCGGCAGAAACGCTCGTCTTCCGGGGACCGCTTTTTGTTCACCACCATGCTCAAGCGGCCAAGCGCTATTCAGAAAACGCTCCGCTTGCCATCGTCCCTTCAAACGGAAACACCATTCGCCCCGCCAGTTCGGGAAAATCGATGAACGGGTTGCGGTTGCCTTGGATGAAAAAAATCGCGCTGTTGCGATGATGTTCATACACCGTCGGCGGAAATTGCTCGTGCCAACGGACAAGGAGCGGAATATCGATTTTGCGCCGAAACGACTTTGCGATCGCCTTCGGATAGCGAAGCAAAAAGTACAGCATGGCCCTTGCCGCCGTCCCTTTGCCGTACTCCGGCTCGAAATAGCCGTTATAGACAACGCCGCAACGGTTTTGGACTTGCTCGTCGGGGTCTTCCGGATTGTAAAACGGAAAATCCGCATACGGAAAATTCGACCGCATCGTGTTGCACTCCGGCTGGCAGACGAACAAATGATGCAAATCGCCTTTCATCGGTTCACGGGCGCCAAACCAAGACTGCGGCACGACATGTTCGGCATTGAATTTCCATTGCTGCTCGATCGTTTTCACCCGCTCATGCACATCGCCGAGCCCATGCTTCATTTTTTTCAACAACTGGCGAAATTCATCGTAGCGCCGTTTCATCGTTTGGACATCTTGGACGATCAACATCTTCGGGTCTTTTCGCTCGCCGGAGTACAAGCTTCGCACCGTTCCGTCCGGCTGCAAGTCAACCCATGTGTACAAATATTCGTCCTTGCTGAAAAAATACGGCAGCCGCCGCTTATGGGTGCGCGCCACCAGTTCGTGATAGCGGACAAACAACATCAATCCGTCCCCGTCAAGCGGCAGATGACGATAATACCGATCGCGCGCCCTCTCATCTTCTGCGGCCTGGTAATACGCGTCCTCCAGAGCGAGCCGCTCGTTCAACTGCTCCAGCTGCGCGGCAACATCTTCCGTTTGCCATTGGCTGAGCTCGTCAAGCTGCCGTTCCGCCTCCCCCATCGCCGTTCCCCTCTCTTCCTTTTTTCTTTTAGTGTATCATGGAAGGAGGGGAGGACGACAGCAGCGCTAATGCAAAAGAAATGACGTAGCGCCGAACAAAACGGCGGCGATGCCGGCGGCGATCAACGATGGAATCAACTTTGTGCGCGCGTATTCCATTACCGGCAAATCCAAAATGGTGCACAGCGTCACTGTATTGTCGCTGAGCGGCGACGCGAACGCCCCGAACGTCCCGCTCGCAAACACCGCGCCGATGACCGGCAAAATGTTCGTTCCCGCTTGGCTCGCGAGCGTCACGCCAAGCGGCATCAACATCCCCCACGTCCCCCACGACGAGCCGATGAAATAGGAAATGACGGCGCCAAGCAAAAACAAAATCGGGGCGACAAAAAACGGTGGAATCCATTCTTTAACATGGCCCGTAATGTATTGCGAAAACCCTAAATCCTCCGCCACAGCTGACAGCGCCCAAATGAGCGCCAGCATCAAAATGACGGACATGAGTTCATTGCCGCCCTTGACAAAATGAGTCAACAAATCCGTCAATCGAAATCGCTGCCAAAGGAAGAACGCAACGGTGATCATGACCGTAAACAGCAGCGCCTCCAACATCGCCCCGAGCGCATCGCTTTGCAAAAACGCCTCCCAAAACGTTCTCGCCCCGCGGTGACCGTCCCACCAGCTTAAAAACAACGTCAAAACAAGCACGATCGAAAGGGGAACGATCAAATTCCAAGGCCTGACCGGCGTTTCTTTTTGATAAGCGCGCGGGCATGTCTGCATCGCGTCTCCTTCTTCCCCTTGCGCTTCGTTGGGCGGATGGTCAGCCGGCCGCTGTTCTTCCGCCATTTCGAGTGCCAAACGCTCATTCCAGCGCTGGATCGGCTTCATCCCCCGCTCTTTGCTGACCTCCGCCTGTTTTTTGCGCGAGTAGACAAAAAAGCTGTAGTACAGCCCGACGGCAATAATGGCATACGAGAAAAAGTTAAACGGAATGCTTCGGACGTACACGATGTACGGCTCCGCTCCGATGCCGGCCGTATCGAGCGCCTTGTCGATGACCGACACCATATAGCCGACGAACGCAGTGGCAATTGGGATCAGCGCGACAACCGGGTTGGATGTCACCTCAATGGCAAAGCCGATTTGCTGGGACGACAGCCCAAGCCGTTTGCGCAGCGCCTTCATGATCGGCGCGACGGTGACGATGCGAAAATCGGGGTCGCTAAACGTCACCATCGTCGAGATCCATGTCAGCAGCATGGCCGCTTTGGCCGATTTCACTTTTTTGCTGACGAGATGGACGAATCCTTTGATTCCACCGGTATATTTGATCATGCTGACAAGACCGGCGAACACGTATAAGAACATGATGATGCGAATGTTGTTCGTCTGCATCAAGTTATCGACGACATAATGAAGCATCGTTCGCAATCCGCCCAGCAGCGACGGCGTCAACAAATAGCTTCCGACCAACAGCCCGACAAACAGTCCAGGAATCACTTGCTTCGTCCAAATCGAAATCGGGATAACAACTAAAAATGGCAAGAGAGCTTTCCACGACGGTTCCATTGACCATTCACTCCTTTCTTTAAAAAGTATGGCGACTGTTTCCCTTGTCTATGCAAACGGTCGTTGATTTTCCCCCAACAACAGGGAGACGAGTCCACACAAAAAGCGCGCCGCATGGTGGCACGCGCAAAAGAAACCGCTTTCCTACCCTAAAAAATAAAAAGCTGCCCATTAGACAGCTTTCACCGCTTCTCTTCGGGACGGCAGCGCCAACAAGTGGAGCGTCACTTCCGGCTTCGAGCCGATCCGAATGTTCACCCCGGTTTGCCCAAGCCCTTCGTTGATATAAAACGGTTTTCCCTCCCATTCATGATAACCTTTGATCATGTTCCGCTCGGTGAGCGTTTTGCTCATTTTCGCCAAATGGTACGGCTTGGGCCAATGAATTTGCCCGCCGTGGAAATGACCCGACAACAGATAGTCAAAATGATAATCTTTCATATGCGGCACGATGTCTGGATCGTGCGTCAACACGAGGTTGATGCCGTCTTTCACGCCCGCGTATGCCTTTTTGATGTCGCTGCGCCCCGTGTAAAAATCATCGATGCCGATGATATTGACGGTTTGACCGTTGACCGTGATCGTTTTCGTCTCGTTTTGCAAGACGACGCAGCCGTGCGCCTCAAGCGTCGTTTTCAAGCGCTCGAACGGTTCGCCTTGAAGCACGTAATCGTGGTTGCCAAACACCGCATACATGCCGTACGTCGGTTTCAATGCATTCAGCGCGGCCAAATACGGACCGAGCTTGACGATGCTTTCCTCACGGTCCAAAAAATCGCCCGTCAACGCGATCAAATCGATCGCTTCGTCTTTCAGCTTGTTGTATAAATCGTCCGGGGGGATCGACAGTTTTTCAAGATGCAAATCCGATAGCTGCAAAATCCGAAGGGCTCCGTCCCCATCCTCTGAACAGCCGCCAACTTGGACTTTATGCAAAACCGCTTCATACGTGTTGCGGTGGGCTTTACGAATGGCCAAAGCAAGCAATAACAAAATGGCAAGAACGACAAAAAAGAATGTCATCGTCTTCTCTCCTCCCTCGATACCCATTATAGTGAAATGGAGGAGAGAAGAAAGAGGGAGTTAGTGGATGAGATGGCAGCCGTATAGCGAAAACAGCTTTTCTTTTGACATCAACAAATACTTCGGCGGGCGGACAAGCGGCACTAGACGGTGTTGAGCCAATGTCATCATCGGCCAATGGGATGCCATTTTAAACCAACGGTAAAATGAATTCCCAATGTCCACGGTATCAAATCCGAGCCTCTCACATCCTTTGTTTAACATGGTCACGCCGATGATCCCTTTTATGCGGGAGGACTGTTCGTGATGGTAAAGATGATGGGCGACATGCGGCAAACCGGCTTTCACTTGTTCGAAAATATAACGTCCTTTTTGAATATCGCTTCGATACTGCATCAGTTCGCGAAGCAGACGAACATTATGAAGGTGAATTTTCAACAGCCAGTCATTGGCCGCGATCGTCGTTCCGTCTGAAAGGTAAATTGTTTCACCCTTGTATCGAAGCAAACGGACGCGGAAAATGGAACGGCAGCCGTTCTCTTTCCCACCAGCATATTCGAGGCGGGAACATGCATAATAGAGCGGATCCATCAGTCCCCATACAGACAACAGCCACTGCGTCGCTTTGCTTCTCATTGGCGGCATCCTTCCCCTGCTCGTTCTATCCATTTACATTATGGAATCGATCGAGCGCCATTATAAATGGAGAAAAAAGGAGAAAAAATCGCTGCATGACCAGTCGGGAGACGCGCATACTGAGGTCCAGTTCCATTTCGCCCCCTGCCCCAGGCTGTATCCCACCCGAACACAAGCGGAGCTGATCAACCAAACGATCGGGTTTTTGCAGGAAGGGCTTCGTTTGCTGTCGTTGTAAGGCAGTCGAACCGTGGGACGCACGGGGATGGCTTGGTTCATAGCCTGCCGTGGGGCGGGTGTTCCCAAGAATCTCCCACCTCTAAGCGTTAGCGTAGGTGGGAGAGCGTTCAATAAACCACCAACTCTCTAGAAGGCTGGTGAAAAACAACAGATTCGCTCGATTTGTGGGAAATTACAAGGAATGAAATGATGACGTTACAAGGTTTTTCAATTTGAGAAACACTGTTGGAGAGCAGTATTTCCCCTTAAATCACCGGCCTTCTAGGAGGGCGGTGAAAAACGGCTGATTCCCTTACTCAATGGGGGGAATGGGCGAAAAGCAGGATCGATGCAACAAGGTTTTTCTAATTGAGAAATGAAATGGTAAAGCCGTATTCACGATTAAATCACCAGCCTCCTAGAAGAAAGACGGAAAGAACAGCCCTGAACAGCAAACAAAACGCGCCTGCCTCATGTGATCGCAAAGGCAGGCGCCGTTTAGCGGCGGGTGCTGACGGTGACGAAGACAAATTTGTCGTACCGATGACGGGAAAAGGAGTATTCAAAGGGCTCTCCATTGTTCAAAAAACCAACCTGTTCCAATTCCAATACCGGATCGTCGGGTGCGCACTGCAAGTACTGCTGATCGAGCTCATTCGGTTTATCTGCGCGGATCTTTCGGTGCGACCCTGCAATCGTTAAGCCGAGTTCGTGAGTGATGTAACGATAAATCGAGCCATGAAGCACCGTTTCATTGAGCCCCGGGATCAAATGGACGGGCATATACGTCCGCTCAATGACGTACGGTTCGCCATCCACATTGCGCAGGCGGATTAAGTGGTACACCGGCGTGTTCGTGTCGATGCATAAATGGGCCGCCACTTCATCGGACGGAAACAACACTTCGAACGCAATGATTTTGCTTGTTACCTCGCGTCCTTTCAGTACACCTGTCAAACCGAGTGTCTCGTTGCTGACGACGTTAACGAGTCCGTCAAGCATCGCGGATTTCACAATAAACGTGCCATGGCCGCGCTTTCGATACAACAGCCCTTCGGACACAAGCAGATCAAGCGCCCGTTTCACGGTCATCCGGCTGCAGCCAAACTCCTCAGCGAGCGAGATTTCATCAGGAATCGGCTCGTCTAGGGAATACACTCCCTCTTTAATTCGTCTGCGTATTTCGTTAGAAATTTGCTCATATTTTGGCATCGTTTTCATCCCTCGTCATTGTCCTATTTTCATTGTACGAACAATCATCTGTTTGCACAATAGCCAATGCGGCTTTCTCCTTCACCGCTTTTGCTTTGCCGCTCCGTTCTCCCAACCGACAAAAAGCGCCCCGCTGCCCAGGACGCCTTGCTTTCCGTTTAAAATCCGTTGTTTTCTGCCAACGATTTAAACCAATAACCGCTTTTTTTAATCGTTCGTTTCAAACCGTTCTCCAAGTCGACTGCCACGAGCCCATACCGATTTTTATAGGCATTGGTCCACGACCAATTGTCCATAAACGTCCAAAGATGGTAGCCTTTCACATTGACTCCTTCTTCAATCGCGCGATGCACCCATTTTAAATGCTCGCGAATGAATTCAATCCGGTAGTCGTCATGAATCATGCCGCTTTCATCACGGAACCGTTCTTCTCCTTCAACGCCCATGCCGTTTTCGGAAATAAAGCACTCAATGTTTCCATAGTTTTCCTTGATATTGATTAAAATATCATAAATGCCTTTTTCATAAATTTCCCAACCACGATACGGGTTCATTTTCCGCCCCGGCATGGCATAGTAATCGAAAAACCGTTCAGGCAAAAACGGGGCGTCCGGATTTGGCATATTTTCTTTCGCCTTGACGCGGCGCGGTTGATAGTAGTTGATGCCAAGCAAATCGATCGTATTTTCTTTGATAAGTTCGCGATCGTTAGCTTTCGTCACGGGCAAAAAGCCGTATTCAGCCAACAGCTCGATTAAATCTTGCGGGTATTCTCCTTTTACCGCAGGATCCAAGAAACTGCGGTTAAACAACAAATCAGCGATATGCGCCGCTTTCACATCAGCCGGATGTTGGCTGCGCGGATAAGATGGCGTTAAATTCAAAATGATGCCGATCTTTCCATCCGGTATCGCCGCCCTGCGGAAGGCGGCAACCGCTTTGGCATGGGCAATCATCGTATGGTAAGCCACCTGCACGGCACGGCGGAAGTCAACCACATTCGGATAGTGGAAATCGTACAAATACCCGCCTTCTACAGGAACAATCGGCTCATTGTGCGTAAACCATGTTTTCACCCGATCGCCAAACAGTTGAAAACAAAGGCTAGCATAGCGGGCATAAGCATCGACCACTTCACGATTTTCCCATCCTCCAATGGTTTGCATCACCAGCGGCATATCAAAATGGTATAAATTCACAAACGGTTCAATCCCGTTCGCCAGCAATTCATCGATGACCGCATTGTAAAACCGCACCGCCTCCGGGTTGACCTCACCAACCCCATCTGGAATCAAACGCGACCATGAAATTGAAAACCGGAATGAATTATGGCCGATCTCCTTCATTAACGCAATGTCCTCTTTGTAGCGATGATAAAAATCAGATGCCACCTCCGGGCCGACGCCTTGAAAAAAGCGGTGAGGCTCTTGTTCATACCAATGATCCCAAATGTTCTTCCCTTTCCCCCCTTCGTTTGCCGCTCCTTCGATTTGCGTCGCGGATGTCGCACTTCCCCACCAAAATCCGGCAGGAAAGCGATAGGTGATTGGTTGCTTTGATCGTTGTTCCATCGCGATTCACCTCATTTGCTGTATCGTTATGATGCACTTTTCGCAGCGTCTTGCCCCTCTTCCCGCTCTTTTTGCAAGTTCATCCGGTCAATGAACTTTAAGAATGGAAACCAAATGACAAGCACAATCAGGAAATTGACCACTTGCAGCAATCCGCCGGCCAGCGAGTTCGTCGCCATAATGCCGTTGATGAAAATCGGCACCGTCCATGGCACCGCTACGCCGTTAGGCGGCGGTACAAGGCCTGAGGACATTGCCAAATAGGTCACCAACGTGACGACCATCGGCGCCAAAATCCACGGGACGATGACGAGCGGATTCATCACGACCGGCAAACCGAAAATAATCGGTTCATTGACGTTAAAGATTCCGGGTCCGAGCCCGAGCTTAGCCACCTGCTTCATTTGCTTGCTCTTCATAAAGAGCAAGATGGCGAAAATGACAGCAAGCGTCATTCCCGTTCCGCCCATGCCGACCGTGTAAATTTCAATAAACTGTTTGCTGACGACATGCGGAACTTCCCCCGCTTTTGTATACGCATTTAAGTTTTCGAGCGACAGTGTGTTCCAAATCGGATCCATCACCGAGTTAATGATGATTTGCCCGTGTAGCCCGAAAAACCACAAAATTTGCGTGACAAAAATCGCGATCAGCGTTGGAATAATGCCGCTTCCCAGCCCGACAAGCGGTGCTTGCACTGCATTGTAAATGACATCATGCATGTTTGTCTTAAAAATTTGTGTTACAATGATATTGACGACGAGGAAGAAGGTCAGGGTGACCACGGCTGGAATCAACGCGGCAAACGACTTCGCAACCGCCGGCGGCACCCCGGCTGGCATTTTGATTGTAATATTTTTTTGCACAACCTTCCGGTAAATTTCACCAGCAGTAAATGCGGTAACCATGCCAAGAAACATCCCTTTCGCTCCTAGGCGGTCGAGCGGGATGACTCCTTGCACAGCTTCTTTCCCCTCAACCTGCAAAACGAATGGCGTCAACAAGAGAAAAGAAGCTAACGCGATCGCACCGCCAAAAACCCCTTCGACTTCATAACTTTTCGACAAATAATAGCCAATACCAAACACGACGAAAATCGTCATTACACCCATTGTTGCATTTGGGGCAACACCGAGCATCTCTTTAAGCGCATTGAGGCTGTTTTCACTCATCACCTTGTCCAAAAACGGCAAGTTGGCGATGACGACCGCGATTGAACCGAAAATCGTCAACGGAAACGCCAACATAAACGCATCGCGCAACACTTGCAAATAACGGCTATTGTTCAACTTTCCAGCGATCGGAACGAGAACTTTGCTTAATTTTTCGAATAATGCTTGGTTCATGCTGCCATCCTCCTTTTATACGTTTCGTTCCTTCAACAGTGCGAGCATTTCTTTGACAACTTCTTTCATCGCCAGCGTCGACATGACGTGATCTTCGGCATGCATGAGAAGCAACGTAATATTTGTTTGCTCGCCGCTGGCCTCTTTTTGAATAAGTTGGAAATGGACATCATGGGCGATGCTTAAGTCTTGCTCTGCTTCTTGAATCAGCCGCTCCGCTTCTCCGACCTGTCCGGTCCGGTATTCACGGATGGCTTGGACGATTTTGCTGCGGGCATTGCCGCTATGCAAAATCAACTGGAAAGCGACTTGTTCATTGGTGAGTTGATTGACATCGATTTTTTCCATCTTACTTGTCCCCCATCAATTTTAATGCCTGCTCATACACTTTTTTGCCATCCGCCATCCCATAAGCCACCATGTCAATGACATCGACTGGAATGCCGTATTTTTGCGCTTCTTTTTGCAATTCCCCTTTCAAAAAGCTCATTTGTGGACCAATAAGGACGACATCGGCTTTGGCCATCTCTTTTTTTGCCTGATCTTGACCGACCGCCCAAATCTCTGCCTCCTCACCGACGGATTTGGCATACTCCTGCATTTTCGTCACTAGCAAGCTTGTCGACATTCCAGAACTGCACGCCAATAAAATCCGTTTCATGGTTCATTCCTCCTCTTTGCATTGAGTAAAACAAATGATATCGTTTTCAATTTAAATTATATACATTTAATTTTATTTGTCTAGTCATTTAACAAAAAAGATTAATATTTTTAAACCAACCTTTTGATCCTGCAACAAAAAAAGCGCGCACGAATCTCTGTGCGCGCCAAGCAACTATGCTCTTATTATTGGACAAACGCCGCTGTGTTTACATCCTGTTGGCACACGGCCAGGCGGTTTTCCGCATGCTCTGCTTCCAAGCAGGGGATGCGTCCAAAATTCGAATCTGTCCGCACCCCTAGGAACGCCTCCGAAAATGCGCGTTCATTTGCCCTTTTAACATCCGCTCGCGCAGCTCTTTCGTCATCTCTTGACGGATTTCCCAAGTCGATACACCTTCCTCGCGTTGATTGGCAATTTTCATCAACTGCTCCACATCGGCGAATGAATATTTGCGAGTTCCTTTGGAACGGTCAGGGAACACCAGCTTCCGTTCCTCGTAATAACGAATTTGCCGCTGCGACAGCCCGGTCAGTTCGCTGACGACACCGATCGAAATAACTTTTTTATATTTGTAATGATCCTCTTGTGGATGAGCAGTCATTTTCCTCACCTCTATACGTTACATTTTCTAACACAATTATACAAAAAATCATGGCACCTCGTTAACTTTTGTAAATAAAATTAACATATTTTTTAAATTTCCTGTAAATGAGCTTAACACATTCGCTGTACACTAAAGAAAAAGGTGGTATCGTAAAGGTAAAAACAGGGAGGGAGCGACATGGGGAAATGGATGCAACAGGCAGTAAAACAACAAAAACAGTTTTATATTAACCAACTGCTGCGAGTGGGTTTGACCGATGATCCAGCACAGCTGGAACACTGGACGATAGCGGAATTGCGCCGCGAATACGAACGATTCAGACCAATCTGGACCATGAAAGGAGGCCAGTTCCATGAACGAAAAAGCGCTCGAGCTGGCGAAACGCATCATTGAGCTCGATCTGCAACGCGATGCCATGTTTGAACAGCTGATCCAACTTGTTGGAAACCGGGCTGAGGAGCTGCTCCGTTTTTTCCAAAACCGACTTTAACGTAATTTCGGAAAGAAGTCTCCCACCTCAAGCATTAGCTAAATGGTGAGTAGTTCACGTCCGTTGCCCTCACCAAGCAACAAAGAAGACAATTGCCCGACTCCTCGGCCACCCGCCCAAAAGATCGTTTACTGTTTGCAACGAAGCGCCCACTCCTTCATCTGCACGCTTACGCCAACAGATAACGGATGATGTCACAGGAGAAACGATTCTGCTGATTAAGCCGCTGGCAAACGAACGAGCGCCCCACAAGCAGAAGGTGCCCCAACACCACATCGTTAGGGGACACCTTCTCTGATGCTCGTTATTCTTTGACGGAAAGCGTTACCTTCAATATTGCCGCGGACCGTTTTCGAATACGGGTAGATTTGATGGGCAGCATGCACCAGCTACTCAGCCGTTGTGCGATCAACACCTAGCACACACACTTCCTCTTTCCTCCTCTCTAGCAACCGCTCCTATTATCCAGAGCGCTCAACCGTATCTTTTCCAAGAGGAACAGCCTCTGCCGCCCGCGTTTGTAAGCGGCGCGCCGTCAACATAGCACCCCCCAGAACAATGGCAAACAGCCAAAATCCATACGCCGAAGAACCGATCCACTGCTTCATTGCCCCGAGCACGTTCGGCAACAAAAACCCTCCCAACCCGCCGGCCGCCCCGATGATGCCCGTCAACAAGCCGACCTCTTTCGGAAACCATGTGGGAACAACTTGGAACAACGCGCCGTTCGCGGCGCCAAAACAAAGGAAGAGAGCGACCATCAATCCGAACACGATGAAAAGGGGCGGCAATGTGCCGATGAACGCAAGCAAAACCGCTCCAACGGCAAACAACAAGGAAAGAAGCCGCATTCCGCCGATCCGGTCAGCGATATAACCGCCAATCGGGCGGATCAAACTGCCAGCAAACACGACGGCGGTGACGAAATCGCCGGCCGCGATTTTGCTGACACCATACTCATCAAAGAAGAAAATGCCCAAGTAACCCGTCAATCCGACAAATCCACCGAATGACAAGCTGTAGAAGAAACAAAACAGCCATGCTTCTTTTCGACGGAGGACGGCTCCGTATTCACGCAATGAAACGGGCTTCACCGCTGTTGGACATTCACGCGCCAGCCAGGCGAATAGAAGAAAGACAACAACAAGCGGTACGAGCGCCAATCCAAACACCGCATTCCAACCATACGCCTCCGCCAGCCGCGGACCAAACAGCGTTGCCAGCACCGTCCCGCTGTTTCCGGCCCCAGCAATCCCCATGGCCAGCCCTTGATATTCTTTCGGATACCAGCGGCTTGCAAGGGGCAAAGCAACAGCGAAACTAGCTCCACCTACTCCAAGCAAAAATCCAAGAGCATACACATCCGACATATGGTCAGCAAACAGCCACCCCCACACAAGCGGCACAGCCGTCACCGCCATGCCGAGCAGACCAGCCCGCTTTCCGCCCCAGCGGTCGGCGAGCAGCCCCATCGGAATGCGAAGCAGCGCCCCTCCCAACACGGGAATGGCGACCATCATCCCTTTTTCCGCCGGCGTGAGCGCAAACGACTCGGCGACAAATACACCAAGCGCGCCAAGCAAGTTCCAAATCATGAAACTAATATCAAAGTACAAAAACGACGACAAAAGCGTCCGCGCATGCCCCACACGCCAAAACGATTTCTTCACCATCTTCTCTCGACCTCCCCCTTGGCATGGAAGTTCCCTTATGCTATAATGGGAATGAAAGCGATTTCTCCACCTGCTTCCCGCCGTATTGCCGGGAAGTTTTTTTCTGCATTCGTTATTCATTGAAAAAGTCGGCGATTTAGCAGATCCATCACCATAGCGTTCCCCGCTCGCGAACCTTGATGAGTGCGGTTCCCTAAACTGTCGATGGAGGACAGAAGGCTGTTTTCTCTACATGAATCATCCGGCGGCCCTTGGCAGTTAATTTCTCCCTAAATCAACAACCGGCCGCACCCGAGCTGCGCACCGCTTAAACGCCGGCATCCGGCAATGCGGATCCAGTTCATCGGACGTGACGTTGTTAATTTGTTGCAGGCCGCTCCAGTGGAATGGGACAAAGATGGTATCCTCGCGAATTTGATCATTGTAACGGCTGCGGGCGACCGCCGCACCGCGCCGCGTTTCAATGCGTACAAGCATCCCTGGACCGATTCCGTATCGCTTCGCCGTCCTCGGGTGGATCTCGACGGTCGCCTCCGGCTGCCGCGCCGCCAGCGCTGGACTGCGTCGCGTCTGCGTTCCGCTCAAATAATGAACGAGCACCCGACCTGTCGTTAAGTAAAGCGGATACCATTCATCCGTCTCCTCTTTGTCTGTCCGAAACGACAAAACCGCAAACCTCGCCTTGCCATCTGGGTGAGCAAATCGATCCGTGAATAACCTTGGGGTGCCGAGATGCGAGACCTCCGGACACGGCCAGTAGATGCGTTCACGGCGCAGCCGCTCATATGTCACACCATAATAGTCCGCTTTGCCGCCGCGGCTCGCCAGCCGCAGTTCGTTGAAAATCTCTTCAGCTGACGCAAAGGAAAAGTAGCGGCCCTTGCCAAGCTTGTGAGCAATCGCGCATAAAATTTCCCAATCATGTTTCACCTCCCCAGGACGCTTCCGAGCCGCCGGCCGCAAGCATATCCGCCCTTCGACGTTCGTCACCGTCCCTTCATCTTCCAAATACGACGAAACAGGCAACACGAGATCCGCCAGCTCGGCTGTTTCCGACAAAAACATATCGGCAACGACAAGAAACTTAAGCTTCTTGAGCGCTCTAGCGACAAACGCGGCATTCGGGCTGGAGACGACGGGATTCGATCCCATGACAAACAGTCCGGTAATCTCGCCCGCATCGATTTTTTGCATCATTTCATACGCTGACACCCCCTTTCTCGGCAGTTCATCCGGCGCAACGCCCCATACGCTCGCAATATACCGTCGGTGTTCCGGATGCTCAATGCTTCGATAACCCGGGAGCTGGTCGGCTTTTTGTCCATGCTCGCGGCCGCCTTGTCCGTTCCCTTGCCCGGTGATCGAACCAAATCCTGAACCGGGCCGACCGATTTTGCCTGTCGCCAATACGGCGTTAATCCATTGTCTGACCGCTGCATAGCCGTCCGCTTGCTGCTCCAGGCCGCGCGCGGTGAGCACGATCGCTTCCGGTGCCTCCCCGTACTTCCGTGCCGCCAAACGGATCTTCTCAGCCGGCACGTCGGTCATCCGGACGATCTCGTCCATATCCATCGCTTCCACGTGCCGTTTCCATTCGGCAAACCCAACCGTCCGCTCGCGCACGAACGCTTCATCGATATATCCTTCTTCGATCAACACTTTTCCTACACCGACGGCCAATGCCGCATCCGTTCCCGGCTTGAGCGGCAGATGCAAATCGGCCAACGCCGCCGTTTTCGTTTCCCGCGGATCCACCACGATGAGAAACGCTCCGTTTTTCTTCGCTTCGTAAACATACGGCATCAACGTCGGCTGGCATTCGCCGATATTGGTCCCAACCAAAATGATCGTCTGAGCCAGCGGAATATCGGACAACGGATTCGTCAACCCGCGGTCAAGGCCGAATGCGTCGTTCATCGCAGCCGCAGCCGCCGACATGCAAAAGCGGCCGTTGTAGTCAATATGCCGTGTCTTGAGCGCCACGCGGGCAAATTTCCCAAGCAAATACGCCTCCTCGTTCGTCAAGGATCCGCCGCCGTAAACAGCAAACGCATCGACTCCATCTTTCTTTTGAATCGAGATGATTCGTTCCACGATTAGCGAAAGCGCCTCCTCCCAACTGACGCGCACAAACCGGCCGTCCACTTTGGCAAGCGGAAACAACAGCCGCTCGGGATGCAAAGCGTGCTGGTGAGCGTTGATCCCCTTTAAACAAAGGCGGCCGTTGGACGTCGGGTTGTCGATCGGGACCGCCTTGTAGCGGCGCCGTTCTACAATCCGCTCCTCCACCAGCTGAAGTGTGCACTGGACGCTGCAAAACGGACATTGGGTCGCGGCGGCCGTTTCCGACGCCCGTTCTTTTTCCTTGGCGCGAAAGTAGCGCAGCAATTCATTCGTCATCGTCATTCACCCGTTTCCTGCAACTCGACATATACACAGCCGTCTTCCACCGTCGCGCGGTACGTTTTGACGCACCCTTCATCCGGCGCCTGCGCCTGACCGTCTCTTAAGCAAATTTTCCAATCATGAAGCGGGCAAAACACATACTCGCCGCTGACAATGCCTTGCGACAGATCCCCTCCTTTATGCGGACAACGGTTTTCGACGGCGTATACTCGATCATCTTGGGTACGGAATAAAGCAAGCTCCAGCACCCCGATGTGCACGCATTTTCCAAGCCGTTTCGGCAACTGTTCGATTGTTCCCACTTTTACTCTCATCATCACTTCATCTCCTCGCATGGATGCATAGTCAAGCGCCAACCTGTCGGGCAGCCTTTTTTCTCTCCGCTAAAATGCTGGATAACGCCGGACGGCGGAAGCAACCGGCTTTTTTGCCCGCCCGTCTTTCCGTCCGCCGCCATTCCCTTTCATTCGACCGGCACCGGCTCTTTGTCGCCGAGATCGCAGAACAACGTTTGTTGCAGTCTCTCGTTTTCGACGATTTCCCGCCACGGATCTTTTGTCGCCGAAAGGGCTTTGTGAAGCCGTTCAAGCAGCGCGCGGCGCATTTCCACATCGAACAGCACTTCGCGGATATGCTCAAGTCCGACGCGCTCGACCCATTTGGACGTCCGCTCCAAATAATGCGCGGACTCCCGGTAATATTGCAAAAACGCGCCGGTCATCTCCATCACTTCTTCTTCCGTCTTGACCGTGCAAAGCAAGTCAGCCGCACGCAAATGGGTGCCGCCGTTGCCGCCGACATAAATTTCCCAGCCCCCCTCCACACCGACAACGCCAACGTCTTTAATGCCCGATTCGGCGCAGTTGCGCGGGCAGGCGGACACCGCCATTTTCACTTTATGCGGCGTTTTCAGCCGTTCAAATGTTTGTTCCATCCGGATGCCAAGCCCGGTCGAATCTTGCGTGCCAAAGCGGCAAAACTGCTTGCCGACGCACGTTTTCACCGTCCGCAGCGCCTTGGCGTAGGCGTAGCCGGACGGCATGCCGAGATCGGCCCAAATGCGCGGCAAATCTTCTTTTTTCACTCCAAGCAAGTCAATGCGCTGCCCTCCTGTGAGCTTAATCATCGGTACGTTGTATTTTTCTGCGACATCGGCAATTTTCCGCAGCTGCTCGGCTGTCGTCACCCCGCCGTACATGCGCGGCACAACGGAGTACGTGCCATCCGCCTGGATGTTGGCATGCAGCCGCTCATTGACAAACAACGATTCCACTTCTTCGTCGTACTCACCCGGATACAACATGCCTAAGTAATAATTGAGCGCCGGACGGCATTTGGAACAACCTTCTTCTTTTTTCCATCCCAATACGCTCATGACTTCTTTGACCGTCATCAGCCGTTTTTCTTTGATCGCTGCAATCACTTCCTCACGGCTTAAGTTCGTGCAGCCGCAGATCGTTTCTTTCACCGTATACCGATTCACTTCTTCACCGAGCATATGCTCAAGCAGTTCGGCGACAAGCCCTTTACACCCGCCGCATGAGCGGGACGCGTTCGTATAGTCGCGCACCTCAGCGACCGTCTTGAGCCCGTGTTCGGCAATCGCCTGACAAATCGCACCTTTTGTCACCCCGTTGCAGCCACAGACGACATCGGTATCCGCCATCGTCGCCACAAGGCTTTCTTTTCCTCCCGATGAAGCTGGCGCCAATAACGAAAGAGAAAGCGCCTCAAGCGAATCACCGCGCTGGATCATATCCAATAGTTTTCTTCCTTCGCTCGTATCGCCAAACAGCACGGCGCCAACGATTTTCCCTTCGCGAACGACGACTTTCTTGTACACCGAGCGCGCTTCATCATACAACTTGATCGATTCCGTGCCCTCACCGTCCATAAACTCGCCGGCTGAGAACACATCGACGCCTGACACTTTCAGTTGAGTCGAGACAACCGACCCTTCGTACGACTTTCCTTTTCGGCCGCAAATCACTTGTGCCAGCACTTTCCCCTGCTCATAAAGCGGAGCGACGAGCCCATAAACAACACCGCGATGTTCCGCGCATTCACCGACCGCGTAAATGTGCGGCACATTCGTTTCTAAATAATCGTTGACGATAATCCCTCGATTCACCGCGATTCCGCTTCTCCGCGCTAAATCAACATTCGGACGAATGCCGACCGCCATCACCACCAAGTCAGCGGCAATGGACGTACCGTCCTTAAATCGCACTCCTTCCACGCGGCCGTTGCCGAACAATTCGGCCGTCTCTTTGCGAAGCAAAAAGTTCATCCCTTGTTTCTCGAGTTCCCGCTGCAACAGCTTCGAAGCGGTCGGATCAAGCTGACGCTCCATTAAATAATCGAAGATATGGATGACATCGACGTCCATCCCTAAGTTAAGCAGGCCGCGCGCGGCCTCTAAACCAAGCAACCCCCCGCCGATGACCGCCGCTTTTTTGTACGTCTTCGCATATTCGATCATCCGCTCGCAATCTTGGATATCGCGAAACGCCGTCACCCCAGGCAAATCCGCCCCCGGCACCGGCAAGATAAACGGGTTCGAGCCCGTAGCTAAAATCAATTCATCGTATTCGACTACCCGCCCGCGGTCGGTCCGGACGAGCTGCTCTTCGTGATCAATGTCCGTCACCGTTTCGCCAGCAAACAGTCGAATGCCGTTTTGTTCGTACCATTCCCAACTGTTCAAGGTAATCTCATCAATGGACGTATCCCCTTGCAACACCTTGGACAACAAAATCCGGTTATAGTTCGGATGCGGCTCGCTGCCAAAAATCGTAATCTCAAACGCCTCACGATTGAGTTTTAAAATCTCCTCGATGCAACGAACTCCCGCCATGCCGTTGCCGACTAACACTAATTTTCGTTTCATGTCGTCATCCCTCCGCCTTCGTTCGATGTTACGCAATTTCGCTGTCAACGGTGCAGCCATAGCCGGATCACCATCACCATCAACTCCCACAGCCCGATCGCTCTTGTTTGCGGCATCATCATGTTCCTCCTTTGCCTTGGTTGTGCACATCATATCACGTAAAAAACGAAGTATGCATTTTATTTGTAAACTTATATAACATATTTTTAACATTAAAAATGAATAATGGCATAAAAAATCAGATCAATATACGGATGTATCATAATAAAGTGACTTTTTATTACATGAAAATGCGCACAAAAAAGCGGCTTCCGCTCGATCATGCGAAGGCCGCTTCTCGTTGGAGGTTGCTCATAGGGGATCATCAGTGGATCGGGCGGGACGCGAACAGCTCATCAATGATTCGCGCATAGTGGTCAATGCGCCGCTCAAGCTCATCCACTTGCTGCTCAAGCCGGGTCATATATTGGCGAAAGGTCATGGGAACGCCGTGCCGCTGTTCAAGCCGCTTCTCGATTTGCTGCCGCTCGCCGCAGACGGACACGAAAATGCGCATCTCGCGGCCAAACACCTCGCGCACCGTCTCGCCGATCAGTTCGCCGTATCTGATTTGCAGCCATTCACATTGAATCTCGTTCACACATTCGATAATCAGCCAGTCTTCATCCACCGTCGCAGACGTCGATGCGAACCAAGCATCAAAAGAGGCGCCAGACAATTTTTGCGCGAGCTTGGCTTTGACCTGTTCCCACAACAGCGTATGTTCCTTCACTTCTCTTCCTCCTTCCGCTAGAAAATGAGCAAAACTCAACAGTGATGGGACGAAACGATGCAAAACGAAGAATTCGTGATGAGAAAACATGACGTTTGCGTCGCGCTATGGGCGAAGTTCACCATTCGCTCCCCTAGAAGGCTGGTGAAAAACCGCGGATTCCCTTCATTAATCGGAGAATGAGTGAAAAGCAGGACCGATGCAACAAGGTTTTTCTAGTTGAGAAATGACATTGTAAAGCCGTATCCACGATGAAATCACCAGCCTTCTAGAAAGCGGGGCATGTTGGGCAACATACGGCCAGACTCCACTATTTTTCACCGAAAGAAACCTTATCGAATCCGTTTTTTTTTTTGGACAACATGCCGCTGCTTGGCGTCCAGTAACCATCGGTTCATTAGCCTTCTAGAAGGCTGATCAAAACCTCTTTGGCAGCCGCCTTCTTCCCTATTCGTTCGGCTGCCAAAGATGCTCACGCAACGCGCTGCGAATGTCATCCGGAATCCGTTCAGGACGTCCCGTCTCAAAATTGAAATTGACATACACCGCCCGCCCTTTAGCGCAAACCGCCCCATTTTGATGGATTTCCTCATAAATAGTAAGGCTTGTGTTGCCAATACGCTCAATACCGGTGTACACTGTCACATCTTGTCCGTAATACATTTGATTGACATAGTCGACTTCCATGCGGATGATTACCATCCGCCAGCGCCGAAACGACAAATCCGGCGTAAACAGTTTGAAAATTTCATGCCGACCGGCTTCAAACCAAACAGGCACCGTCGTGTTGTTAATATGACCGACACCGTCCGTTTCCGACACGCGCGGCGTGATGACCGTCGTAAACATCCTCTTTCCTCCCTAAAAACACCTCAAATGTATTCCAGCTCGTTGTCGTTCTCTTTTTGTCGAATCGAGACGATTGATGTATATTCGTTCGCTTCAAGAGGCGAAAATTCCTTCTTCACCGTCAAGAAAATGCGGAAAATGTTGCCTTTTGAGCGAAAAAAGCCGTAAACCCAAACATGGAAAACCACTTTCGCTTTCCAAACAAAAAAATACAGGAGCCAAACAACAGCCCCTGTATTTCTTCCTCATTCTTGGTTCGGCTCGACGATCGTCCCGGCAAACGCGGCTTCGTAAATCGCGCGGATGTCGGCTTCCAACAGCGGCAGCGGACTGCGGGCGAGCAGCCGTTTCTGTTGGACAGCATCTTTCGTCAAGCTTTCTAACGCGCTTTCCGGGATGCCGAATCCGCCCAGCGTCTTCGGAATGCCGACGTCGGCGACGATGCGCTCGAGCTCCTCGACGCACCGATACGACGCTTCCACTTCGGACAAAAAGCTCGAGTTGCCGCCGAGCGCGTTTAAAATATCAGCCATTCGTTTCGTGCAACTTTGACGAATGTAGCCCATCACATACGGCAAAAGCACGGCGTTCGATTCGCCATGGGCGATATGAAACTGTCCGCCGAGCGGATACGCGAGCGCATGCACGCCGGCCACCCCGGCGTTGAAAAACGCCAAACCCGCTAGGTAACTACCGTTCGCCATATCCGTGCGCGCCTGTTTGTCCGTTCCCTTTTCCACCGCTTTGCGCAATGAGCGAGAAATGAGGCGCATGGCCGCGATCGCCAACCCATCCGATGTCGGGCTCGCGTTGACCGACACGTACGCTTCGACCGCATGGGTGAGCGCATCAATCCCGGTTGCGGCCGTCACCCGCGGCGGAACGGAAACGGTCAGCTGCGGATCGACGATGGCCACATCGGCCAACAAGTAATCGTGCGTCACGACATCTTTTGTCGTTTCTAAGGACAAGACAGAGATGTTCGTCACTTCCGACCCGGTGCCTGATGTCGTCGGAATCAAAATTTTCGGCAGCCCTTTTTTCTCGAGCGCCCGCGTTCCCGTTAAGTTTAGGTAGTCGGCAACCGAACCGTCATGCACCGCCAAAACGGCCGCTAGTTTCGCCAAATCAAGCGCGCTGCCGCCACCGACGCCGATGACAAGATCGAACTCCCCATCGCGGGCAAACGCCACCGCCTTTTCCCCCGTCGCAAGCGGCGGTTCGGGCACAACGTCGGTATATACGTGTACGCCGTACCCTGCTTGCTGGAGTGGAGACGTCACTTGCTCGACAAGGCCGATTTTCTCAAGCATTGGGTCAGTAATCACTAAAATTTGTTTCGCTCCCAACCGCTTCACTTCCGGAACCAAATGCTTAAGCGCCCCCCAGCCGACATGGCTGAGCGGCGGAAACACAATGCGGGCTACGGTCATAGTTCCCTCTCCCCCTTATTCAACATTTTTTAGGAATAATGGACACTGTGCCGTATTGGAACAAACGGCTTCCTGGTTCACCTGCTCGCGGCAACGCAACACAAGCTAAAATGCACGATCTTGCCAAGCTTCCTCCAGCTCCCGCTTCAGTTCCTTGACAAGCTCCGCCGCCGGAAGTTCCCGCGCCAGCCGGTATCCTTCTCCAGCCCAAAGCGACATCCGTTCCGGATCGCCCGCCTTGGCGGCGGCAGCGCGCAGCGGCTTCGTCATATGGTGCACGTGCGGATACGCCGCCGGCGCTAGATCGCGATATTCGGCCATAAAGCGGTTCGCCAGCCCGCGCGCCGGCCGGCCGGTAAACGCCCGTGTCATAGCCGTTTCGGTAAACCGCGGATCGGCAAGCGCTTGCTTATGGAGCGGATGCGCCCCGCTTTCCGGGCAGCGCAAAAACGCCGTCCCAAGCTGCACCGCGCTCGCCCCTGCTTTGAGCGCCGCCGCAATGCCGCGCCCGTCCATGATCCCGCCCGCCGCCACAAGCGGGAGCCGAACCGAAGCGCGCACGTCGGCCAACAACGGGAACAACGCGATCGCCTCATCCTGCTTTGGATCGTTGCGAAACGACGCGCGATGCCCGCCCGCTTCCGCCCCTTGCACACACAGCGCATTCGCCCCGGCTTCAGACGCAATGTGGGCCTCTTCCACCGATGTCACCGTCACGATCACAAACGCCCCAGCTTTCTGCAAGCCGGCGATCACCGCTTTGTCCGGGCAGCCAAACGTAAAGCTCGCGACCGGCACCCGCTCCTGAAGCAGCACATCCAGTTTCGCTTCCCAATCGTCGTCCGTTACAGAAAACTTATAAGGCTTTATAAGATAGTTAAAAATCTTATAAAGACCTATGTTTCTTTCCTTGTTCATCGCACCCGATTTCGCCAAAGCTACTCTCGTTGGATGTGGTGCTCCGAAGGCTTAAACTCCCCACTAACGAATGGGTACATGTCAATAACCGCTTTTCGTGCTAGGCTATTGACTTACCATATTTTTTTAAGTTTATACTTGCGTTCACATCCCTATCTATTTTATTTCCACATTCATCGCATACAAACGTTCTTTCTGATAAAGAAAGTTTATCTTTTACAGCCCCACAATGGCTACAAGTTTTAGACGAAGGAAAGAATCGATCGGCAAGTATCAACTTGACCCCATTCCAAACACACTTATATTCCATTTGCCTTTTAAACTCGTGGAATGTTTGCTCTTGGATGGCTTTCGATAGCTTTCTGTTCTTTAGCATTCCATGAGTATTTAAGCTCTCCATGACTACATACTCTGGCTTGGTTTTCACCAAAGATGCAGTGATTTGATGAATAGAATTGTGCCTGATGTGTTTCAGCCTTCGGTAGGTCTTTCGAACAAGGAATTCCAACTTCTTTATATTGTTTGTTTTTCTGTAACGGTATTCACCTCCTTCTGTTTTTATTTTATTTTTCTCATATTTCCTTGACCGTTTGCGTTGCAACCGTTTCAGCCTTTTCTTCAACTTCTTCACTTTGTTTGATTTGTTTATATTGCGAAACCTCTGCCCGTTGCTAACGACAGCTAAATGTTTCACCCCTAAATCGATGCCTATGCCATCAGTATAATTTGGACTCTTGTTTTCGACTTGTTCTACTCCTACAGTGAGCGACCAGTTTATTCCGTCAAATATGATTCTTGGGTTGAAATATTTTATATTACTCCCTGTTGGTATTCTGCCTTTTTCAGCCAACTTAACATCATTCAATGTTTGCTTGTTCTTTTTCTTCGAAGTAGTCAACTTTTCCAGTTTTACATGCGTTTTTGTGATTTTTATTTTTGCTGTGTCCTGATAAAAACTTGGTTTACTTCTCTTTTTTGACTTAAATTTTGGAAACTTTGTCCTGCCTTCAAAGAAGTTTTTGTACGCTTGACAAGCATCTTTAATCGCTTGTTTTGTTATATTATTTGAGTAATGGTTAAGCCAAGCGTATTCTTTTTGCTTTTTTAATTGTGTCAATATTTTTCTCAATTCACGATCGTTTAAAAACGTTCCGCCATTTTTGTAGTTTTCTTGTTGTGTAGCCAACGTCCAATTATATGCCCATCGGGATACGCCTGCACACTCAAATAACTTTGTTCTTTGCTTATTGTTTGGTAAAAGCATGACTTTATAAGTCTTGATCATCTTTTACCAACTCCTGAATCATTTTCTTGGCTTTATTCGCTCTTTTCCCCTGCAATTTACAACGAAACATTGTGATTATTTGAATTAAATCTTCAACTAACTCTCGCTTTTCTGTTTTTTCTGTGTTGTCTATTACTTCAATAGTAGTTCCATACTTTTGGCAAATATTTTCTATTAACTCATACCCAAACCTAACCAATCTGTCTTTGTATAGAATAACTACTTTCTCAACTTCTGAATTCGTTATCATATCAATTAATTGATTTAATCCTTTTTTTTGTTGTAATTAATTTCGCTTCCTATGTCAGTTATAATTTCAAACCGATAACCTCTTGCGATCATGTATTCTTTAACATATTGAACTTGTCTTTCTAAATCATCTTTTTGTTTGTTACTTGATACTCTGCAATAGCCTACAATTTTTCTTTCTCGTTCAATGTTTTTTATACCAAGAAAATGATTGAGCTGTTCTTGTGAGTAATATCTAAACCCCGATGGCGCAACATATGCAGGTTTTAATACACCAGATTTATCCCAATTTCTTAATGTGTGCTCTGTTTTCCCTATTAGTTTGGCAAATTGTCCTATACTGTAATACTTCACAATTATCACCTATATACATAGTTTTTATAAATTGTATATAGAGTTTTACGAAATTTTATAAATTTATTTCAACTGTGTGTCACCTCCCATTTCGGCTCGCCGACTGTTGCGCCGAGCCGTTCCGCCTCAGCCGCCAATACGGCGCGATAGCGGCCAAGCGCCTCTCCATCGACCACTTTATCCCCCGGCACAAACACATTCACCCCAAATGGACGGTCCGTTAGCGCCCGCAACTTGTGAATTTCTGTCCTCATCGCTTCCGCCGTCTTGTACCCGCCAGCCAAAAACCCAAGCCCCCCGGCGTTCGACACCGCCGCAGCCAGTTCGGGCGTTGACACGCCGCCTGCCATCGGCGCCTGGATGATGGGGACGGGAAGTGTAGAGAACATGATTGATCTCCCCTCTCCTATCCGTAACTGCCGTATCTTCGTTGACTTCCCTTTACTCTTTCGTGCTCCGCGCAGGGAATTCCTGCCTCTTAGCGAATCAATATGTCTAGAAGGACGGTGAAAAACCTTCACTTCCCCATCAAACCGTGATTGCGGAAAGAAGCAAAGACTAGGTTTTGTGCGGCTTATCGATTGGAGAAAATGCATTCCCTCACATCAATCACCATCCTTCTAGTTGTCATCCGAGTCAAAGAAACAGGGAAGATTTTTAAACTTTTTTGAATGTCCAGGTTTCGCCCTCCCCTTTCCCGTTCTCCTTTCGACAAACCTAGCGGGTCATCTTGCTTGAACAAACAAAAAAACTCCCCAAGCCGCCAATGGGTTCGGGGAAGTTTTGCCGTCACGGGCGAAACGCCTTTAGTCTTTTCGATAGTTCCTTTGTCTGAGGGTAAACCTCGCGGTAAATGGCGAACAGCTCTTTGTATTTCGCCACCGCATCCGGCCGCGGTTCGACGATGGAATCGACTTGTTTGAACGCGTCGGCGCATTCCTTGAGCGAATCAAACCAGCCGACGCCGCAGGCGGCGATCATCGCGGCGCCCAGTCCCGGCCCTTGTTCGTTTTTCAGTTTTTCCACCGGGATGCCGAAAATATCGGCTTGGATTTGCAGCCACTCAGCGCTTTTCGCCCCGCCGCCGATCGAGACGACCGAATCGATCGTTTTGCCGCTCGCTTTGATGATCTCAACCGACTCGTTGAGCGAGAACGTAATGCCTTCGATGACCGCGCGGGCGAAATCCCATTTCGTCTGCGCCGAATCCACGCCGACAAACGACCCGCGAATATCGGCGTCGGCATAAGGCGTCCGCTCGCCGACCAAATATGGCGTAAACAACAAGCCGTTGGCGCCAATCGGCGACTCAGCGGCGCGCTTGACGATCTCGGCAAACGGCACGTCCTCGGCAAACGTCCGCTTCCACCAGTCAAAGCTGTAGCCCGCCGCCAGCGTCACCCCCATAATATAGTAGGCGTTCGGCTCGGCATGGTTGAAGTAATGCACTCGTCCAGCGAAATCTTTTTCCCCGCTTTGCTCATACGCCAAGACGACGCCGGATGTGCCGATGCTTGACATCATCTTCCCTTCCGCCAAAATGCCGGCGCCCACCGCGCCGCAAGCGTTGTCCGCCCCGCCGGCGAACACGTTCACCGACGCCGGCAGCCCGGTCTGTTCCGCCACCTCCGGACGCAGCGTCCCGACCCATGCCGTCGCCTCAACAAGCGGCGGGCAAAGCGAAAGGTCGACATCCACCGCCCGGGCAATCTCCTCGCTCCATGTTTTCTTTTCGATATCCAGCAACAACGTCCCCGCCGCATCGGATACATCCATCGCGATCTGCCCGGTCAAACGGAAACGGACATAGTCTTTGGGCAATAAAAACGTCCGCGCCCGTTCATACAGCTCGGGTTCATGGTTTTTCACCCACAACAGTTTCGGCAGCGTAAACCCTTCGAGCGCCTCATTTTTCGCCGCCGCAAGCAGCGTCTCTCGACCGACTTTCGCTTCAATTTCCCGGCACTCGGCTGTCGTTCGTGTGTCATTCCATAAAATCGCGTTGCGCACGACGTTCCCGTCGCCATCAAGCAACACAAGCCCGTGCATTTGCCCGGAAAAACTCAAGCCCACGACCGACTCCGGAGAAATGCCCGCCGTTTCCCAAACGCAGCGCAACGCCGTAATCGTCTTCTCCACCCAATCGTCCGGGCGCTGCTCACTATAGCCGGAATGCGGCTGGTAGAGGGGATAGGACTCGGTCCATTCCCCTCTGACTTGCCCATTGCGGTCGACAAGCAACACTTTCACCGCACTTGTTCCTAAATCGACGCCAATGACATATTCCACGCTCATCCCTCTTTCACGAACGAGATCCACTCGGCGCGCTGACTTCGAGCAAATATTGATTCAGCAACGTTTTCAAGCGCTCAAGACGTCCGGACGTATTGCGAATGTCGCCAAGCTGCAACGCGTATTGCTCCAGCTTGTGGAAGTCCGCCGTTTCTTCGACGATCTCGCGGCCAATGCCTTCCGTATAGCTTTTGTACCGCTCTTCGATGAATTGTTCAAACACGCGGTCTTCCAGCAAGCGATGGGCGACTTTTAAACCGATCGCAAAGCTGTCCATCCCGGCGATATGTGCGTAGAACAAATCTTCCGGTTCGAACGAGCCTCTCCGCACTTTCGCGTCAAAGTTCAAGCCGCCGCGCCCAAGGCCGCCGTTTTGCAAAATTTCATACATCGCCAACGTCGTCGTATACAAATCGGTCGGGAATTCGTCCGTATCCCAGCCAAGCAGCGTATCACCTTGGTTCGCATCGACCGAACCGAGCATGCCGTGGATGCGGGCGACGCGCAGCTCATGTTCAAACGTATGGCCCGCCAACGTCGCATGGTTCGCTTCGATGTTGAATTTGAAGTAATCCTTGAGCCCGTACGTTTGCAAGAACGCCAGCGCCGTGGCCACGTCAAAATCGTATTGATGCTTCGTCGGCTCCTTCGGCTTCGGCTCGATCAAAAACTGACCGTCAAAACCGATTTCTTTCGCATAGTCGACCGCCATATGCAAGAAGCGGGCCAAATTGTCAAGCTCCAGTTTCATATCCGTGTTCAGCAGCGTCTCATAACCTTCCCGTCCGCCCCAGAACACGTAGTTTTCCGCCCCGAGCCGCTTCGCGATCTCTAACCCTTTTTTCACTTTTGCCGCCGCATAGGCGAACACGTCAGCGTTACACGACGTCGCCGCCCCGTGAACGAAGCGCGGATGGCTGAACAAGTTCGCCGTATTCCAAAGCAGCTTCGTTTTGCTTGTTTTCATGTATTCTTCAATCATATCGACAATTTCATCCAAATTTTTGTACGTCTCGCTGAGCGTTTCCCCTTCTGGAGCGATGTCGACGTCATGGAAGCAGAAAAACGGAACGTTCAGCTTTTCAAACAGCTCAAACGCCGCCTCGACGCGCGCCTTCGCCAGATCCATGCCGCTGTACTTATTCCATGGACGAATCATATTGCCGACGCCAAACGGATCCGACCCATCCCCCGTAAACGTATGCCAATAGGCCACTGAAAAGCGCAAATGCTCCTCCATTGTTTTGTCGCCGACTTTTTCTTCTGGATTATAAAACTTAAACGCCAACGGATTGCGCGACTCCGGCCCTTCATACGCAATCTTGCCGATATTCGGAAAATAAGCCATGCCTAGGTCCCCCTTCATCATGAATCAAGTTCAATCAGCGAAAATGGCTTGCTTCGGTTTTATTATAACGCTTTCACATTTGTTTGTCTATCATATAAACAAAGTATTCTACAATTCTTTGTACAAAAAGTAGTCGAAATCGGCGTAGTTGTTTTGTCCTGAACCGTCCCGGCAATGCATGCCGACAAACGCCCCGGTAAACGCCGCGCGGCTTTTGATATAGTCGTCTGACAGTTTATACGATTCAAAGGTGACGGGAATCTCTCTCCAATTCACCCCATCGAAAGAGTACGCATAGTTGTACGTGGCCGTTTGTACGTTCACCCGTAAATACACATACTCGACATCATCAGGGACGACAATTTCTTGACCGCGCAACGGCTGGTCAACAACAAGATGGTCGCACGCCATTAACTCGAGAATCCGTCCTTTTTCCTCATGCCATGTCAATTGCAGCGTTGTCCAGTTTTGCGTATTATAGTAGTTCACGAGCCCAGCCGATTGTTGGATAGTCGTCGGACGAAACGCGACTTTCGTTTCCGCAACAAAGGTAAAATGCTGCCATCGTCTGGCGACAAACGCCTGCGTAAACCGGGAAGTGAGCGATTCTCTTCCGTACAGCCGCAAATGTCCCGGACGGGCCTTTAAGGTAGCGATGTCTTCCCCTAAAGGAATTCGTAATGTTTGAAAATGGTGGTTTAATGTATCACCATCAAAATCATCTTTTTCATCGTAATCGTTTTCCCACGGAACTTCTTTAACGTTCGGCCCGTCAATTTCTAACGAAGGACCGTTTCCCCCGACCACATAAGGCCATCCATTTTTCCATTCAAGCCGCTGAATCGCCGTTTCACGTCCGAGCGGACAATAACCGCGATGTTCGAGCAGCGGCTGGCCCTCCCTTGGTAGCGGCCGGCCGGTTAAGTGCACGAGAAACCACTCATCCGTATGAGTATGGACAATCGAAGCATGACCAGCCTTTTGCAGCGGGTTGCGCGGATAAGGCCAAGACGTAAGCAACGGATTGTCCGGATGCATCTCATATGGCCCATAGAGCGAGGTTGACCGGGCAATCGTTGCCGCATGGTTGTACCGCGTCCCCCCTTCCGCCGTCAATAAATAATAATACCCATTGATTTTATACAAATGAGGTCCTTCTGTAATTCGCAGGTCTGTTCCTTTGAAAATGATCTTCGGCTCACCAACCAATTTTTTCTGTTTCACACTGTATTCTTGTAGCACAATACCATAAAACGGGTGGTGGCCGACCCGATGATCCCAATACATGTTCACCAAGTATTTTTTTCCATCCTCATCGTGAAAGAGAGACGGGTCAAACCCAGAGCTATTCAAATAAATCGGATCCGACCATTCGCCATCGATCGTATCACACGTCACGAGATAGTTATGGCCATCTTTCCACTGTCCTTCGACGACTTTCACATCCGTATAAATAAGCCAAAATTTCCCGTCGCTATACGACAAGTGCGGAGCCCAAATTCCTCCAGAATCCGGATTTCCTATCATATTCAATTGACTTAACCGGTTTAACGGGCGCGCTACTAAACGCCAATTTTTTAAATCTTTCGAATGGTAAATTCTCACCCCAGGGAACCATTCGAACGTCGAAACGGCAATGTAATAATCATCTCCCACCCGGCAAATGGACGGGTCGGGATGAAAGCCGGTTAAAATAGGGTTTTTGATTTTGGCCATTTCTAATCCTCCTAAAAAGATGAAATTTAACCTTTTCGAAGAAAGGCGTCCATGAGCAGGCATTGCCTGCCAACTAGTCATGAACATCATTGCTCATGGATCGCCTCCCCCTGCTTCTAAGTGAAAATCAATGAAACCTTACTTACCTAAGCTTTAATAAATACCGTTTTAATCGATGTGAAAAACTCGATGGCCGCCTGCCCTTGTTCCCGTGAATGGGAGCTCGATTGCTTCATTCCGCCAAACGGCGCTTGAAACTCGACTCCTGCCGTTTCTGCGTTGACTTTGATCAGCCCTGCCTCAATGTCTTTAATAAATTCCAAAACATTCCCAATATTCTTCGTATAAATCGAGGCGCTCAATCCGTACTCCGTATCATTCGCAAGCTGAATGGCCTCTTCAATGCTGTCCACTTGAATCAACGCCAGTACAGGGCCGAAGATTTCTTCGCGGGCAATCGTCATTTGGATATCGACGTCTTCAAAAATCGTTGGCTCGACATAAAAGCCGTTGGCCAGTTCTCCTTCGAGGCATCGGTTGCCACCGTAAATGAGCTTGGCTCCTTCTGCCTTTCCTTTTTCAATATAGGACAAAACCGTATGGAATTGCGATTCGCTCGCGCACGGCCCCATCCATGTTTCAGCGTCCAGTCCGTTTCCAATTTTCAGCTGCTTCACCCGTTCGAGAAGTTTTTCTTTAAACGCCTCATACACTTCCCGCTCAATAAAGACACGGCTCGTCGCTGTACATTTTTGTCCTGTCGAACGCAAACCGCCGCTGATCGTGCCTTCGACCGCCAGTTCCAAATCAGCATCTTTAGCCACAATGACCGGGTTTTTTCCGCCCATCTCGAGCTGATATTTGGCCCCGCGCTCAAACGCCGCTCTTCCCACTTGCTTTCCAACCGTGTTCGAACCGGTGAACGTGACGCCATCAATTCCCGGGTGATTCGCGATCCCTTGGCCAATGACCGATCCGGAACCGCAAACCATATTGACGACCCCTTTTGGGAAACCTGCCTCATGGAAGCATTCGATCACCTTCGCCGCCGTCACCGCCGTTTCGCTTGCAGGTTTGAGCACAACCGTATTTCCATACACAAGCGCCGGCGCCATTTTCCAGATTGGAATCGCCACAGGAAAATTCCATGGTGAAATGACCCCAATGACTCCGAGCGGAACGCGGGTCGTAAACAGGAGCCCCTCGCTGTCGCTCGACGGGATCACATCACCGATTTTTCGGACCCCTTCCCCCGCATAGTAACGCAGTATATGAACGCCTCTCATCGTCTCCGCTTTTGCTTCTGCCAGAGTTTTTCCCATTTCCCTTGTCATCGTTTCGGCAATGTCCTGAAGACGTTGTTCTAAAATTTGAGCCGCTTTATACAAATACTCCCCTCGCTCGACTCCAGATCGTTTCCACCATGCTGTTTGTGCCTCTCTCGCTGCAGCCACTGCCTCATTTAAATCCTCTAGCGTCGAACGTTGAACGTATCCGACGATGTCATGTCGATTCGCCGGATTGATGCTCGGTTCTACGTTATTGCTCACTGAGCTGACCCACTTGCCGTTAATGTAGTTCAAATACGTTTTGATTTCCGTTTGTACCGTCATCTTCTCTTCTTCCCTTCTCCTTTTAACTTTTATTAGCAACGGCTTGTTGGGTTAACGATTTAACCGGATTGGACAACACCCCAATACTAGGGATCTCAATTTCAATTCGATCCCCGTCTTCAAGAGTGAACTGATCCGGTGGGACAATACATGTTCCCGTCAACAATACTGTACCGTCGAACACTTCATTGTCACGCATCAGGAAAGACACTAACTCATCGTATCTTCGTTTCAACTGTTTAGTATTGGCTCTCTCTTCCACAACGAGTTGATCATTGCGATAGATGCGGCAAATGATTGGCAGGTTATATGGATCTTCCACCGTCTCCGCAAGGCGGATGGCAGGTCCAATGGCGCATGAATGTTTCCATATTTTCGCTTGCGGCAAATACAGCGGGTTTTCCCCCTCGATGTCCCGACAGCTCATGTCGTTCCCAATCGTATAACCAACAATTTCGCCTTCCTTCGTAATCACCAGCCCTAACTCGGGCTCAGGAATTTGCCAGTTCGAATCGCTCCGCAAATAAATGGGGGCGTTCGGGCCGACCGTTCGGGCCGCGGTGGATTTAAAAAAGATCTCCGGCCTTTCCGCGTTATATACCCGATCGTAACACGTTTCTTGGCCCGCTATTTTTTCTGATGTTTCATAGTTCCTTGCCTCACGGCTTTTTTCATAGGTGACTCCCGAAGCCCATACCTCAGGGGCGACAATCGGAACGAGCAGATTCAGCTCGGCCATCTCGTTTTCAATTCCTTGTTTCCCGCTAATGAATGTTTGGATGTAGCGAAAAGTCGACATTTGGTGATGTTTGGCCTCGCGGACCACATCCATGAAATCCGTAAACGGAAGTGGATGCACGACATTGTCATCCGTCACCGCAGCCAATACAACACGTGAATCTTCTGCATAGCGGATCACTCTCATAAGCCTCTCCCCTTATTTGTTTTATATTAAAAAACTCTGTTTTATCGTTTTGTCAGAAAGAAATGGCCGTATTACACTGACAAATGGCCTTGTTGGACGTATCCCATTTCTTTCGAGATTTGTTCCGCTGCCCTTTGCAGCAGGTGAATTTCCTCGTTTAGCACGGTATCATTCACTTTAGCAGAAGACCGGAGTATACTTGACCGTATGGGAGACTGAAAAGCATAAATCACTTCGGTCCACCCATTACGATTTTTTCACTGTCGGAAGAATGATATCCCTTTTGTAATCATATACCGCCTCTTCGGCAATATGGAGCGGGACAACCCCATGGGCAGCGTCGGTATGCCCGATTAGCCGGTTGCTTGCCGCAATGCGCCGTTGACGTTGACGCATGTTGGCCATGCGTTGGTTGGCGATTTCCGCTCTCTCCTGTTTTACCCTTTCAAACTCGAAGACTAGTTTCCCATGTTGGAACGCTCCTTCATTGACAAATTCGATTTTCCGTTCGCGAAGGCCAATATATAGAAGATCTCCTGTCTTTAAGTACAAAATCCCTCCGCCGCGAATGGCTTCAGGAGTCATATGCCCGATAGCTGCCCCGTATGTGACACCGGAATAACGTCCATCGCTGATTAGCGTCGCGATCCGTTTTAACTGTCGGTTCGCATTAATATGCTGCATCGGGGTGAACATTTCCGGCATGCCGAACGCCTCCGGTCCTTGGCCAGCGATGACCACCGCGATTTTCAACGCCCCTTCTTTCGCCATGGCATCAAACAAGTCATCATATTCGCGCTCTTTCCATTCCTCAAACAAGTGCGGGGCGTTATGTTTCAATGCAGCGATCAAGCTCTGATGATGGAAACAGCGGCTCTGTTTCAACTTTTCAAGCAAGTCAACATCAAGCAGCCCCTCATTCGCCTCGTCCTCATTTTCGTAATATAGGACAAAAGCAATTTTCTTATCAAATTCATCTATTTGTTTTGTCGACATGCCGCTGATTTTCACGACCGCACTTTCAAAGAAATTCCCCGATAGAACATCGACTCCGCTGAACGGCCGTCTCGGTTTGGACAAAATGATGGGGTTGGTTTGAACATTCTCGGCTGGTAGCTGAGCCTGATTGACGGCCAGTCTTTCCCGCCAAGTCGTCCCGGTGACGGTTGGGGCATCGATATCCATCGGCACCCCATTGCTCATTAATTCGTAGAATACCGTTTCCATTCCCCTTATTTTCCCGCTGCAGCATTGGACCGCCAACGCGAAAATATCTCTTCCTTCGGTTAAGCTGTAGTCAAATAAATCAGGAACGGGCACTTCGTGGTGAATGCGGTCGTACTCCCACAAATCGAACCGGTATCCCCCATAAAGCATGGCCGCGACAATATGCATCATAATGTTCGTTGATCCGCCGGTAGCGCTATGAATGCGAATCGCGTTTTTAATGTTGGCCGCCATAAGATTGGCCACTCCATACACCGGGTCATTCATTAAATGAGCCAAGCTGTCGAGGGCCGCGTTAATCTGTTCTTGTGTCGGCGGAGCCGCCAACAGTTCCAAAGCAGGATGAATCAAGCCTAATCCAGCGATCAAATGCCGAGAGCTGTTGCCGGTTCCGTTAAAGGCGCAAACGCCGCCTTGGCTGTCGCATGTCGCTACGGCCAATCGTTTTTCATAGTCTTCGTGCTGCTCTTTTGTAATGATTCCTTTTCCTCTTGCCCGCTCGAGCACCCCTTGGAAAGCAGTATTGGAGGTACATTGCAAAATATATGCCAGTGCATCCCGCAAATCGTACGCGATGTCTTCTTCCCCGGCTAATTCCGCCCGATGGGCGACTTCCTCCAGTTCGGCATACAACTCGGGCGGAATCGTCCCTCCTTTTAATACATGCGCCGGCGCAAAGGTGGCGAAGAAAGGTGCCTCTCCCCGTTCCCGGCGGACACGGTCAAGATGCGCCAAGGCGCTGACCACACCGAGCGGCTGCTTGTCGCATCCTTGAATGACAAAAGCGCCGTGGTAGCTGTGAGCTTCCAGCTGGTTCACGATCATTTGCGCCACCGCATTGCGGCTTTGCAGCGAGTAGCTCATTCCTTGGTTGCTCTGCGCCGTTCCGTCGCACATGACCGGTGTCGAAAATTGAAACGGCACTCCCCCATTTTGCCAAATCCGAATGGCTGCCCGGGCAATCGTTTGAAAATCCATGATATGCGCAGGATGATCCGGCGATCCCCCTATAATCGCAATCCGGGGGGCGTTATGGTGCAGCCGATCGTAGATTTCCTCCAACGTCCAGTCTGGCTGTACCCCTTTTAACTCGGAACCTAAAATTTGTTTTGAACGGTCGAGCAACCCGGCTACACATATCGGCTCATTGGCCTTCCCTTGAACATTATCGCGGTATGGGTTAACCTTACATTCAATATGGGAGTACTTAACAGTTGACATAATAGTTGCCCCCCTTCGAAAACCATAGAGAATCCCTATTTATTCTGTACGATGAAGAGACTCTCTAAAAATTTGAGCATCATAATTTGTATGAAAACCATTGTCTGTGAATCGTCATTTTCATCATCGTGATTGTACCCTACAACAAACACAACGGCATCGGCTGTTTTTGCCAGTTCTTTTGCCTTAAGCAAATCCTGTCCATCACAAAACATCACTTCGCTATTTGCTACAATTTTTTATCCCTTCTAAAGGTGTTACAACATACTTTGGAGATACTCTGCTTGATCCATGATCACCTATATTTCCCTGGTTTCCAAGTTTTCCAATAACAGCGATGCGTTTTGTTTTCTCTTTTGAAAATGGTAAAACATTTTGATCGTTTTTCAAAAGAGTCATTGACTTTTCTACCGCTTCCAAAGCCAAGGCAATATGTTCCTTGCAACCAATTAGGTCCCTTGTACTCTTTATTGTCTGCCTCTGTAAATGCGAGCAATGTTCGGACAATGCGCAATGCAGCCTTGTTAATTGTCTCTTCGCTTACTTGGCCATTTTTGACGACTTCCACAAGTTTTTCGCCAAAGTATTTCGTATGGCACATTTCAATATCCATTCCACCATTGGCCGCTTCAACTGTATCTTTTACTCCCCAAATAAAGTCGCTGATTACAAACCCATCAAAATCCCACTTATCCTTTAAAACGTGATTCAGGAGATAATCACTATGTCCACAATGCACCCCCTGGTACAAGTTATAAGCGCTCATGACACAGGCAGCACCTGCATCAATACAGTCTTTGAAATGAGCTAGATACACTTCACGTTCTGTCCGTTTATCCGCTTTAACATTCACTTTAAATCTTGCATTTTCCATACTGTTGAAAGCATAATGCTTGACGCAAGCAATTACGTTTTCCCTTTGAACTCCTTTAACTAGTGCCGATCCCATTGCTCCCAAATTGATGGGCGATATTGTTTGTTCACTTTCACAACTTCGTCCTCCTATATCTTTTTATTGTTTTGTTGCAACGAACCCTTTTCTCCTCATCTTCTTAACCCTTTACAGATCCCGCCGCGATCCCTTTTACAATTTTCTCCTGAGCCACAAAGTATACTAATAGTAAAGGTAGGCTTCCTAATGTCAATGCCGCCATTATTCCTGGTACATTGACAGAAAATTCACCATAGAATTCCCTCAGCCCTAACGGTAAAGTTGCATTCTCTTTTGAATTTGTTAAAACTAATGCAAAAATAAACTCATTCCAAATATGAATAAAGTTATAAATGGCCACCGTTGCCACAGCCGGTTTTAAAAGCGGGAACAAAATTTTCCAAAACAACCTAAACTGACCGCAGCCATCAATTTTGGCCGATTCCTCTAATTCAGCAGGGATATCCTGAAGGAATTGCGTAAAAATAATAACAGACACAGGTATCGCAAATGCAACATATGGACCAATTAATCCCCAAATCGTATCATACAACCCAATGTTAATCGTTAACAAATAAATTGGTATCAATGTGGTATGGATCGGTATCATCATTCCGATCAGAAAAAGGATGAAAATAGGTCTATTTAGTTTAAATTTTATCCTTGCCAATGGATAACTAGCCATCGCAGATATGACAATTACTATAACTACTGAAACCGCTGAAACTATCAAACTATTGCCGAAATAGCGAAGAAAATTTGATGAAAGTACCACGGAATAACTCTCTAAAGTGAAATCTTTAGGAAGAGACCAAGGTGAAGTCATAAATTCTAGCTGACTTTTAAAAGATGAGCTAACCATAAGAAAATAAGGGAGACCAGTAAATATTAGTAGGATAATAGCCAATAGATAAAGCGGCATGTTACTTATTTTTTTTATAAAAGCCATTTAACTTCCCCCTTTTCTTTTTTGTTCAGAAAAGACGATGATAACAGTGATTACGAGTGCAATCAAAAACATAGAGAAAGATATGCTGCTACCATAACCCATATTGAAGTTCGTAAACGTTTCCTCGTACATATACGTCGCCATCAGTTCTGTCGAATTATTAGGTCCCCCGCCAGTCATTACATAAATTAAATCAAAATACTTTAACGAACCAATGATTGATAAAATACTTGAGGTAACAATTGTCGGCATTAATAGTGGCAATGTGATCTTAAAAAAACGCTGTCTGGAGTTGGCACCATCAATCATGGCAGCCTCATAGAGTTCTTCCGGAATACCTACAATCGCCGCCCTAAATAAAACCATATAGAATGGAGCATACTGCCAGCAAATAGTAGCAATAACTGCCCAAATGGCGGTATCTTCATTCCCTAACCATGCTCTTTGCAGTGATTCCAAACCAAGTAACCCCAAAATACGGTTTACTATCCCAAAATTCCCATCGTACATGAAAGTAAATAAGATACCTATAGCCACCGTAGACATTAAAAAGGGCATAAAGTAAACCGATCTGAAAAAACGCATTCCTTTTATAGGACTAAACAATAATAGAGCCATTATTAAACCAAGTGGCAATTGGGTCAACAAGGAAGAGAAAACCAGCAATAAATTGTTTTTTAGGGAAGCCCAAAATAATTCATCATGCAAAAGCTCTATGTAATTCTGTAACCCAATAAATTCAAAGCTGTTATCAATCCCCGACCAGTCGAAGAGGCTATAATAAAATGTCATCACAATGGAATATAAAACAAAAATACCGTAAACGAGCAGTGCAGGGGCCAAAAAACCTCCGATCACTAGGCCTTGTTTAATCTTCGAAGTCATTTTTTTCTTGCTAACTACCGACACCGGAACAGATGCGGTCGGCAATTGCCTAATGGTCGTCTTCACACTCTCTCCCTCCTCTTTTTAAAAGAGGACGGCATATAGCTCGATCCTTACAATATCCTTTTTTAACTCTTGTTTGACATAGTAAATGGATACATTGCAAGACCGGAATCCTATACGCCATCCTCTTTATATTTATTTTTTCTCTATAACCTCTTTGGCCTTTTGCTCAACTCTTTTCACTGCTTCCTCAGGGGTTATTGATAATCCAAAAAGTGCTTGGGTTGTATCTAAGTGTTCAGTCGCAACTTCCGTTGGAAGAGTTTGGTCATAATAGGTCTGCATAAACTCTGCATTTCTCAAAACATCATTAATTTTTTTGATATAATCATCCTCATATTTAACGCCTTTTATAGCTGAGATAACCCCGTCATTATTTGCCATTTCTTGTGCCGTTTCCTTACTTGCAAGCTCCTTTATGAGTTCAACTGCTAGGTCTTTATTTGGACTTTTTGCAGAAACTGAATACACCGGGCTAACTCCACCTACGATATCTTTATTAGTACCTTTTCCACCTTCAATTACTGGGAACATAAAGAATCCCAATTTTTTCTCAAACTCCGGCATCTCTCTTCTAATCGTACCCAAAAACCAGGTTCCGTCGATCGTCATTGCAGCTTTCCCTGTGTACATCAATTGTCTCGACTGACCTGTATCATAATTCAAACCATTTACTCCTTCTGGGAACGCCCCCATTTTCACTAACTTCTGAATTTCCTTTGCCGCTTGGACATATGCTTCATCATCAAATCCTCTACCGGTGCGTTCAAAAGCTTCTTTAAACAAATCTTTGCCACCGATTCTTTCTGCCAGGTACATCATGTAGAAAGAACCCGTCCACTTCGTTTTATTAGCCAATGCTAAAGGAATGATCCCCTTTGATTTTAATGTTTTTACAATCTCCAAAAATTCATCATATGTTTGCGGTTCTTTAAGATTATATTTTGAAAAAATTTCCTTGTTATACCAAACAGGAACAATGTCCATTCCAACCGGTACACCGTAAATCTTACCGTCATAAGTGGCGGGGGTAATCGCTGCTTCTAAATAATTGTCTTTGTCGATTTTATTTGTAATGTCCACTACCTGACCAGCATCAACAAAGTTTTTTAACCATCCCCCTCCCCAAGAATGGAAAACATCAGGAGGGTTTCCGGCACCCATGGCAACACTTAATTTTGTCTTATACGGGTCGTTTTCATACCTTACTAACTTTACAGTTACACCGGGATGTTTCTCCTCAAACCTCTTGGCAGCATTCTTAAGGGCAGTTTCTGCTGCACCTGTCTCGATATGCCAAACAGTTAATGTTTTCTTTCCAGAATTTGATTTATCTGAACCACTTATACTTGTTGAAGGAGCTTTTGGTTGGCAGGCCACCAAAAGAACAACTAATAAGATTGAGAGAATCGGCATACTCTTTTTGAAAAACTTAAACATTTCCCCCTCATCCCCTTTCATTAATTTTTCTAAGGATTTCTCGATTAAGGTCAGCCTGTAAGTGATTTTCCTGAAGCCATCACCCCCCGTCAGAGCCCCTCTCACCGAACATCTTACAAGGATTCAAACTAATCTTGTTTTCTAAGAGGCTGGTGATTTAAGGGGAAATACTGCTCTCCAACAATGTTTCTCAAACTAAAAAACCTTGCAACGTCATCATTTCATTCCTTGTGATTTCTCACCAATCGAGAGAATCTGTTGTTTTTCACCGGCCTTCTAAGTTATTTATGAATGAGAAACAGAGCGACTAGTGTACTTCGTTAATACCTGTAATAAACCCTCGTTGACCTTGCAGTTTTTAAATGCAAATGACTGCATAATCTCGTCAATTTTTTCCTCCGATAAACCTTTAAAAAGTTTGGCGTACGCCGGCTGAATCAATGCCCCGGTATACACTGTTAAAACGGCTTGAGAGAGGCAAGCAACGTTATGACTATGCACAATATCAGGGTCTCCAATCACTTCTTCTAGATGGGACGCCAATTCTTCAACCGCCTTTCTTGCTTTAAAGCCCGGAAGCCAAACCATCCAATCATCCGTATTTAATGCATGCTTCAGCTTAATAATCGGAGCGATCCGTTGCATATACTCTGATTCCGGATCAAGAGTGACGAGTCCCATTACCCCGACATCTTTATATGTCCATGTCGTCCAATGCGCTCCAAACTCTTCGAAAATACTAATTTGGTCGTCCATGGCCCGCAAACGGTCAGGAATTTCATTGGCCGGCCCATTATACACGGAACCAAACTCCCCTATCCAAAGCGGAACATGGTATTTTTCAGCAAACTTTGTGCCTTGGTGATTTTTAAACTCCTGCCTTTGTACTTCTTTATCCCAATATTTTCCTCCTGTGACACGGGCATTTTTTGCATCCGCCACCCCTGGATACGGCCCTGGCCCAAATCCTGCCGCCGTATAATTATGGCTACTATAAACGAGATTATCCGTAAACGGTGCTTCCAATCCCTCGAATAAAGTAGAATATCTATCACCTTCAAGAAAAATAATATGGTCTGGATCGATATTGCGCACAGCCTCGACTGCCCGCCGGTAAATACGGTTGATCCTGTCCCAATCTGGCTTGTAATTGTTAAAAAAAGTATGCGGATAATCCCCGTGGGGCGTATTCACGCAAGGTTCATTCATCAAGTTATAACCAGCAATCACCGCTCTTCCCCGATAACGGCGTGCGAACTCCTCCCATAATGCGACAAACCGGTCTTGGTACGTTCGGTCATGCCAAAACAGACTATGGCGAATATCATTATCTGAATGCCAGTGGGTATTTTGATATCCTTGAACAGCATGGAGATCTAAAATCACATATAACTCATGCTTCTCACACAAGTTGATGATGTGATCCAAACGTTCAAATCCGCTTTCCTTGTAAGTAAACGGGCGTTCGTCATCCTCAAAATGCCGATAATTCAATGGCAGACGAATAACATTGGCCCCCCAGCTCTTAATAAACCGGATATCGTCTTCTCCAAAGAAGTAGTGTTGCATTCTCTCAAACAAAAATTCAGCCTTCCCTTTTCCAATGACTTCAGCAACCGTATAGCGCAATGCATGCTCTGAACCGGTATAGCCATTAATAAAATCCTCCATATTCATCCAACCGCCGATACAAGTACCTCTTAATTGCACAGGATTTCCTTTTTGATCAGTAATCTTATTTTTAGTAACCTTAAGCATTTCCATATGTACCCCATCCTTTCTTCCACTTTTGCTTATTTTTTCATCGGACTGGTGTTCATCCAACCTTCATTTCATCCATTGGATCTGTTCCAATCAAAATCGACGGCCTTCAAAAACGCTCTTGCTAGAATCATATGTCCCGCAACAGACGGGTGAACGCGATCCCAAGCCAATGCCGCCGGATAAAGAGTCTTTAATACCTCGTTAAAAGCAGCCTGGGTATCGACGAATATACTGTTTGTCTCTTCGGCAATTTGTTTGACAACGAGACCGTACTCGTCCATGGTCCGGCGCATCGGATCGTGCTCATTCCCTTCGATATAAAACGGGGTCATAAGGATGATTCCCGTAACGTGCGGCTTCGTCTCCATCACAAGGCTGCGGAGCGTTTCTTCGTACTCATCCACGTACACATGTTTTTCTTTAATGAATGGTAAATCGTACTGCCGCCAAACATCGTTAATCCCAATCATGATTGATACCCAGTCCGGCTTTTGGGCAATCACATCCTCCTGCCATCTTGCTTTCAAATCCCGAACCGTATTGCCGCTGATTCCTTTATTGACAACCCGAATCCCAAGTTCCGGATAAACGGCTTGCAAAAGACCGTTGACATAGGATACATATCCTGTGCCTAACGCGCCGAATAATCCCTCCCCCTCTGGCTTGGCGCGATCGCAGTCCGTTATCGAGTCGCCAATAAACAACAGCTTCTGCCCTTTGCCAAGGATCATGTTTCTTTCCTCCTTCAATGATTACAAAAAATGAAAAATTGGTTTTTCCGAGAGAAAATACACAGGAATGGCCGGAAACATGGCCCTTAGCTTCTCAGCCAAGTATCTCATACCAGGCTCCTCGCTTTCTGCATGCCCTAACACTACCAATACGTGTTGCCTCCCTTGCTGTACGGCGTCTCGAACGTATTCCGGCGTTTCCCATTCAGGTCCTTCACCATAAATAATCGCGTCAAGCTTCTCTTTTTCAAACAACGGAATCGCCAACGATCCGTGGCCACGATAGCCGGCCAGCAGCGCGACACGCGTACATAAGGCCGAGATGTCCCCCGCAACCCTTATGAATGAAATGCCTAATCTTTCCTTTATTGTGCTGACCATCTCCGTAGCCGCCATCCTAGGAATTGTCAACATCGCAGCCGTCGGTTCGTATTTAGAAACATACGACTCCCACCCCAAAGCCCGGACTAAACCATCCACGATCCCGTCAGGCTGGTAGCGATGCCAGTAGTCGTGAAAACGATAAATCGCGATGCCTGACTCACGGATTAGGCGAACTTTTTCTTGATACACCGGGTCGTTTTTTACCGTTTCATCATGGTCAAGGTGACTATAAAACAACCCTTCATGAGTAATGAGAAGATTGGCTCCCATTCGGACAGCTTGCTCAATGACGCGATACGTAGGCATGAAACTGACGGCGATCCCCCTCACTTCCGTGCCCGGATCCCCATATTTAAGCGTATCTACTGTAGAGGAAAGGCGCTCTGCACCGGCTGTCAATCGTTCTATCACCGTTTGAACCGTAACAGTCATCGCTCTATTCCTTTCTGAAATTTGAATTCCTTCAATCGCTTGGGTTCGCTAAGTATGTTTACCCTATAAACTAATTTTATAAAGAATTTTTCAAACTTTCAAGCGTCTTTCTGCTACAGGAGGAACATCAATCCTTATTCCTGTCAGAATCCAGCTTTCCACACCATCGACGTCATGGTTCATATTCCTCTTCCTTCAAAGGTTGATGGCTGAATAAGCGAGCCCCACCGTCTTGATTTCTTTCTGAAAAACCTTCCTAGTAGGTCCTGCTCTTCCTCCCTGGCGTGAAGCGGTGAATCAACAGAGCGGATTTACCCAGACATGAAAATGACCGCTTCCGTTTTGACAATAATAAAAAAACTTAGTATATTTAATGTATAAACCAAGTTGGTGTTGTTAAAATAAAATCAGGTCAACCTCTCGACAACCATCGATCTTCTCGCGCAATCCGGCACTTATCTCGCTACGTTGATCACTAACAAAGAAAGGGAGTGGTAAGCGCTTTCTGTTTGTTCATGTCGTTTTGCGATGAATACTATAGAAAAAGTTAAGGAGGAGACCTGATCGTGTGGAAACCATCACGGAAAGCGATGATCGTTGGATTCTCGTTTATGCTGCTGCTTCCTTTGGGGATGACGAATGTATTGGCAAAAACGGAACCATCATACGCTAAAAAGCCGCGAATCAGCGCATTGCACGCCCCTCAATTGGATCAGCGCTACAAAGATTCCTTCACTATTGGGGCGGCCATTGAACCTTATCAGTTGCAAAACGAAAAAGACGTCCAAATGCTGAAACGCCATTTTAACAGCATTGTCGCTGAGAACGTTATGAAACCGATCAACATCCAACCCGAAGAAGGAAAATTCAATTTTGCTGAGGCGGATCAAATCGTCCGATTTGCTAAAAAACATCATATGGATATCCGCTTCCACACCCTCGTTTGGCATAGCCAAGTACCGCAATGGTTCTTTCTTGACAAGGAAGGCAAGCCGATGGTCAATGAAACGGACCCGGCAAAGCGCGAACAAAATAAACAGCTGTTACTGAAACGGCTCGAAACCCATATTAAAACGATTGTCGAACGGTATAAAGACGACATCAAATATTGGGATGTCGTGAACGAGGTAGTCGGGGATGATGGAAAATTGCGCAATTCCCCGTGGTATCAAATCGCCGGCATCGATTATATCAAGGTAGCATTCCAAACGGCGAGAACATATGGCGGCAACAAGATTAAACTGTACATCAACGATTACAATACCGAAGTGGAACCGAAGCGAAGCGCTCTTTATAACTTAGTGAAACAATTAAAAGAAGAAGGCGTTCCCATTGACGGGATTGGCCACCAGTCCCACATCCAAATTGGCTGGCCTTCTGAAGAAGAAATCGAAAAAACGATCAACATGTTTGCCGATCTAGGGTTAGACAATCAAATTACGGAGCTGGATGTGAGCATGTACGGCTGGCCGCCGCGCGCCTACCCGTCGTATGACGCCATTCCGGAACAAAAGTTTTTGGACCAAGCGGCTCGCTATGACCGATTGTTTAAGCTGTATGAAAAACTTGGCGATAAAATCAGCAACGTCACCTTCTGGGGCATCGCCGACAACCATACGTGGCTCGATAGTCGAGCAGATGTTTACTATGACGCTGACGGCAATGTGGTGGTAGACCCGAAAGCCCCGTACACGAGCGTGGAAAAAGGGAAAGGAAAAGACGCGCCGTTTCTGTTCGACCCCGAATACAACGTAAAACCTGCGTATTGGGCCATTATCGATCATAAGTGAGACTGATCGAAAAGGAAAGAGAGGGAGGTCGAAAGTAACGATCCCCTCTCTGTTTCTGTTTCAAGAAAGGTAGTATCTTTATTCCCTTAGCTCTTCGCTACAACTTGTACTTGACAAGAAAATGAAAACCACATTCTTCTTTTTCACCAATTAATTCCTCACGCAATATGATGAGGTTTGTCTTTACAAGCCAAGTACATCCTTTGGCGAAACCATTCCCCTGTAAAAAAATCGACCTTTCTCCAAATCGGATTTTCATACGTGTCAAACCGGTTCGTTATGGCAACGCGCATTTCACCGACGGATGAGGTGAGTTTCCTCCTTTTCGCTGCAGGTCGCCTTGATCTGCCCATTTCACACGCATCATTTTATTTTCCTTGTTGCCACATTTCCTGCTTTTCCGTGAAAATCCCCACCACTGGGTGAGTGCTGTATACGCTCCTGATCCGTGTGGGTATACTGAAAATGGCCAAAGAAGGCAATAGGAAAGCAGAGGTGCCCCATTTTCGGGCATCTCGTATCATCCGGCTGCCTGTTGGCTATACTAAATGAGTTGTGGTTGGCGGAACGACTCTTTGCGGGAGATCATGCAAAAGATGATCACCAACATTCGTCGAGCCGTGGCGATGAGGGCTTTTTTCTTCCCGCATCGGGCCGCCAACGACCAAAATTTTCGGGACAAGGGATGTGTCTTGGATCGAGCTGCTGACCATGCCGCCTCGCATAACGCTGATCGAAGATGGGGATTGCCTTTGGTGGTGCGCGTGCTCTTTCGCTTTCCGGCGCTTTCATGGTTGCCGGGGGACAACCCCGTCCATGAAGCCGCCCGTTCCGGCGTTTCAAAGACGCTCATGTCGGTTCCCATCTCGGCGATGATGACGGCGGCGGTTTGTTTTTTGATTCCAGGCATGGTCATCAGTAAGTCCACTTCCTCCCGATACGGCTCGAGCAGGCGGTCGATGTGCTGGTCGACTTCTTCGATGAGCCGCTCGCATTCCTCCACGTGTTTCCACAAGAGGCGAAGGAGACAGAGCTCATGTTCGGTCAAGGTGCCCAGCAGCGAATCGTACACCGCCTGCTTTTTCGTTTTGAGCCTGCCGCGCAGGCATTGATCCAGCTCGTCCTTGTCCACGTATCCCTTCTCGAGCAGCCGGGCAAGGATGTTTCGTCCGGAAACGCCGAAGAGATCCGAGAGGACGGAGCCCAGCTTGACATTGGAAGACTCCAGCACTTTTTGAATCCGGTTTTTCTCTGAACTCAACTGTCCGACCCACTTTTTGCGCAGGCGGGTAAAATCCCGCAGTTCACGAATCGGCGCTGGGGGGACGAAACTTTTTTCAATGAGTCCATGGCGGAGCAGCTTGGCGATCCACTCGGCGTCAGAGACATCGGTTTTTCTTCCCGGGACATTTTTGATCCGCTGCGGATTGGCCAAAGTCAAGTCGACATAGCCCTCGAGGAAGGCAAAGACCGGTTTCCAATACACGCCGGTGGATTCCATGGCGACATGGGTGACCCCATGGTCTTCGAGCCACTCGAGCAGGTCGCCAAGCCCTTTCGAGAACGTTGAGAACGTTTGGATCTCCTTTTGAATCTCCCCCTCTTCTTCCCATAGGGCACAAGCGACAATAGTTTCGGTATGAACATCCAATCCTGCGCAGCGAGGATAGATGACATCCATGATGAAACGCCTCCTTTTCGATGATGGAGTGCGCAAACAGCGAATCCACGGGAGACATGCGGCAGTTTTCCGTTCGTCGTCACCTTTCCTCTATCACAGGAAAGGGCGGACAATGGGTGGTGCACCCAGTGGATTCAAACACTTTTCCGTACAGGGTCTAAGCCACCATTAAGCATAACGTCCTGTTGAACTGTTTGCGCCTATTCTTCATTATGGGAAGAAAAGGGGGATTTTCATCCCCGGGTGGAGGGCAGATCGTGCTGCCCATGGATCTTTTCCTCCATTTTTCGAAATACGCGCAATGCAGTGCCCATCACGACCAAAGCCATCGTGCTGATGCTGAAAAACGGAATCAGCCCAGGAATATACATGAGGACGAACAACAGAATTCCGAGGCCAATCAACATGACAAGTGTCATAAGCGGATTGGCCATTCCGATCAACAAAGCATACTTCATATATTGCCAGAAACGCAATTCGTAATGGACATAAAGCGGAAACACATACAACAATACAACGGTATAAAAAAGAAAAACGACGAGCAAGGCTACAGAAAATGGAAATTTCCATTCCGGCGAAACATGAGCGAGATAAAGCATATCAACGTAAAAAATATACCCCATTGCCAAAAGAAACAAACCGATCCGATTGGCTCGCCAAAATTCGCGCTTATACGTGCGGGCGAACGTTTTCAACACAGGAATCTCTGTATCGTGAAAAAATATCCATTTCCTTATAACGGTAAATAGCGCCACTGTCGCAGGAGCAATCCCGAAGATCACCAGCCCGATAATAGTAAAAAAAATCCACAACAAGTTAACGTATGCGAGCCTTGTCACCCATTCGCACGCCCGATAAAGCTTCCCGTCCAACAGACCAGTGCGCATCATTCATCACCTTTAATTTTTTTGCTAAAATCAGTATAACATAAGACGAAAAAAGAAGGGAGACTTTGTTTATTCTCCCTTCAAACTCCGGCATAAGCTAAAAATCCTCCGTCAACTGGGATCACAGTGCCGGTGACGAACCCGCTTGTTTGATCATCGACAAGCCAAAGAAGCGTTCCTAACAAATCTTCTGGTCTACCTAGCCGCCCCATTGGCGTATGCGCCAAGATTTTTTTTGTCCGCTCGCTATACGATCCATCGGGCTGCTTGAGCAAATGTTCGTTTTGCTTCGTCAAAAAGAACCCGGGGGCAATGGCGTTGACGCGAACCCCGACTTCGGCCACGTGCACGGCGAGCCATTTGGTGAAGTTTTCAATCCCCGCTTTGGCTGCGCTGTACGCCGGCACTTTCGTCATCGGGCGCGGGGCGCTCATCGAAGAAATATTGATAATCGTTCCTCCCCTACCGACCATCTGTTTCAGAAATTGCTGCGTCGGAATGATCGTCCCAAGAATATTGACGTCAAAAACATAAGAAAACCCTTCCGTGGTTAAGTCAAAAAATGTTGTTACTTCTTGATTTTCAAGATCAGCCATCTCTAACGTTTCCTTTGTGGTGATCCCCTGTGGATGGTTGCCACCCGCTCCGTTAATTAAAACATCGCAAGGTCCGTATACTTCCGCTACCGTTTCCGCCGCCCGCCTAACACGTTCAACATCGAGTACGTCACACGAAATAGCCAACGCCTCTCCCCCTTGTTCAACAATCTCATTCTTGACTTTTTCCGCTTTCTCCAATGTTCGATTCAAGATCACTACTTTCATCCCTTGACGGGCCAGCTCTTTTGCCATGCAGCTGCATAACACTCCGCCTCCGCCTGTGACAACCGCCACTTTTCCCTTTAGACTTGGATGGATGGGGAGCATGCTTTCTCTCCTTCCCGCTTTCTTTTCTCATTTTCTAAACTGTCCCAAATCCCGAGCAAATACATAATGCCGAGTGCCCGGTCATACAACCCGTAGCCGGGACGCGCTTGTTCCCCCCAAATCATCCGGCCGTGATCGGGACGGATGTATCCTCGAAAATTCGCTTCATGCAACGCTTTGACGATCTCACATATATTTAATGAACCGTCACAGCTCCGATGGGACGTTTCCTCAAAATCGCCGTTTTCATGAATCTCGATATTGCGTACATGAGCAAACGGCACGCGATCCATACGTAAAAAGTAGCGGAAAATCTCGGAAACATCATTGTCCGGATTGGCTCCAAGCGAACCGGAGCATAACGTTAACCCATTCGCCGGGCTGTCGACCAAGCGAACAATCCGATCTAAATTTTCCTTATTCGTCGCAATCCGCGGCAGCCCGAACACCGACCATGGAGGATCATCGGGGTGAAGCGCCATTCGAACGCCGCATTCTTCCGCGACCGGAATAATGTGCTCCAAGAAGTAACGCAAATGATCAAACAAATCGTCCTCTGTCACTCCTTTATAGAGGGCAAAAAGTGGTTTAATCGTTTTCAACCGTTCTGGCTCCCATCCCGGAAGCAAAAATCCATTTGCTCCATTTTCGATGCGTCGGATCATCTCCTCCGGAGCAATTTGTTCAATTTTTCGCTTCTCGTAGGCGAGCACTGTCGATCCGTCAGGACGCCTTTTCGCCAAATCGGAACGCGTCCAATCGAAAATGGGCATAAAATTATAACAAATCACTTTCACCCCAGCTTTCGCCAAGTTGCGGATCGTTTGTTTATAGTTTTCGATATACCGCTGCCGCGAAGGCAGGCCGAGTTTAATATCTTCATGAACGTTGACACTCTCAATCACCTCAAGATGAAAGCCTTTTTCGTTCACTTGCCGTTTCAATTCCACTATGTCTTCTAGCGGCCATACTTCCCCGACCGGGATGTGATACAACGCCCCGACAATCCCTTCGACTCCGGGAATCTGGCGAATATGATCTAATGAAACCGTATCATAATCCTTGCCGAACCAACGAAACGTCATTCTCATGACACGTTCGATCCCCCATTCACACCAAATCAAAGTATTGTTTCGCATTGAAATAACAAATGTCTTGAACGATTTTTCCTAAAAACTCGTAATCTTGCGGAACCTCCCCTTTTTCAATCCAAGCCCCGATCTCATTGCATAAAATCCGGCGAAAATATTCATGGCGCACATAAGATAGGAAGCTTCTTGAGTCGGTCAACATCCCAACGAATGTGCTGAATAGGCCGACATTCGCTAGATCGCGAAGATGGCGAATGATGCCATCCCGATGGTCGTTAAACCACCAAGCTGCCCCAAATTGGACTTTCCCTTTTATTCCTTCGGCGGGAAAGTTGCCAATCGTTGACGCGACAATATAGTTGTAAGCGGGGTTTAATGTATACAAAATCGTTTTCGGCAACTGCCCTTCATATTCCAATCGATTCAGAAAAGCATTTAACGGCCGGGCCAGGAAAAAGTCGTTAATTGAATCGTATCCTGTATTCGGCCCCAACTGTTGAAACCGCTTTTGGTTTGTATTCCGAATCGAGCCTATATGGAGCTGCATCACCCACCCAAGAGAATGATATAAACGCGCTAAGAAACATAACGTGAACGTTTGATATTTTTCGTTCTCTTCTTGACTGAGAGCAAACCCCTCTTTTCTTTTTTGAAAAATGGCACTCGCCTCATCCAAGGTACATTCAGCGTACGGCATCGATTCGAGACCGTGATCGGCTATCCGACACCCTGAATCATGAAAATAGTAAACCCGGTTTTCGAGTGCTTGCAATAGGTGGCCATAACTGTCGATCGCCAGCCCGGCCGCTTCCCCTAGCTTGCTTACGTAATCGAAGAAGGACGAACGGTTAATTTCAAACACAGCATCAGGCCGAAATGATGGCACAACTTTCACCGAAAACGACGGGTCTTGGGCGATTTTTCGATGATCCATTAGGTCATCGAGTGGATCATCCGTCGTTCCGATCCATTCTACATTCGATTGAAGAATGAAAGAACGGGCCGAATACCCTTCTTGCTGGAGCAATTCGTTGCAATGAGTCCATATGTCCCTCCACGTTCGCTCGCTGAGCAAGGCATCAACTTGGAAATAGCGTTTTAATTCTAAATGCGTCCAATGATAGAGCGGGTTTCCGATGCAATACGGCACCGTTTTCGCCCATGCCTGAAATTTCTCCTCAGGCGAAGCGCTTCCGGTAATGTATTTTTCCTCGACCCCGAGCGCGCGCATCGCTCGCCATTTGTAATGATCTCCCTCAAGCCAAAGCTCTGTCATGTCGTGAAATCGTCGGTCCTCGGCAATCTCCTTCGCGCTTAAATGGCAATGATAATCAATGATCGGCAACCTTTTGGCATAGTCATGGTACAACACTTCGGCATGTTTGTTTTGCAACAGAAAATGGTCGTGAATGAATGCTGCCAAGAATCCGTTCCTCCTTCCTGTCCCTATATGCTCGGCACCGCGTTCGATCATCAAGAGAAAGAGCGGCCGTATCGATCGTTCGCACGCAAGGAACATCCTGTTGTTGGCAGTCAGATGAAGCTGCTTTGCTCTCACGTCAATAGTTTCGTTTAAGGGAGTATGCCGCTTTCAGTATCATTTCTCAAAGAAAACAATCCTGTAGCATCGGCCCTTCGGTGCACACGTTCCCCATCGTTCAAGGGAAGCAGCGGTTTTTCGTCAGCCCTTTAGAGGGGCGGTGATTTCGTACAAAATACTTCTATTCCACCTATTTCTCCGTTAGAAAAGACTGGCGAAATCAACCTTCTTTTTTGACGAAATGCCACTGATTTGCTCGTGGCAGCCGTTTTTCACCGGCCTTTTAGACAAAATAATGAGGGTATTGCCTTTTCAGCACGTCTTTTTCAATCTCGACAAGACGCAAATGCTCCTCCATTACCTGTCGCACTTTTTCCGCCTCTTTATCCGCAATCAGACGGTAAATTTGTTTATGATGAGAAATAATAATGCTCCAATCCAAATTCGCAGACAACCGCAGCACACGCAAACGATTAAAATGTCCGTTGAGACTTTGGACCATCTTCCATGAACGCGACATCCGACAACCATCATAAATGAGTTGGTGAAATCGCTCGTCAAGTTCAAACAGCTCGAGAGAATTTCCTTTCTCGGCGCATAGCTCTTGCATCGCAATGTTTTTTTCCAACTCGAACAACTGGTCTTGACGAAACGTTTGACACGCCAGAGCCGCCACTTCCTTTTCAACAATTTCTCGAATAAACCTGCCTTCTTCCACGTGCTCCAAATTGATGCGTGAAACAATGGTGCCGCTTTGCGGAATGATATCAAGCAATTCTTCTTGCGCCAACTTTAAAAACGCCTCTCTGACTGGAGTGCGGCTAATATGCAGTTGTTCTGCGATTTCTTTCTCCGAAATTTTCGTGCCCGGTTCAAGCTCGAGACGCAAAATTTTTTCCTTTAGCATTTCATACAACTGATCGCGGGCCGATCCTCTGATCGAGCTTTTAATCTGTTGACTTTGTTGGGCGGTAAACATCATCGTTTCATTCTCCTTTTTGATCCAATATCCTCGTATGTCAGTGATAGATAAAATCGATGATTTCATTTTTTACCTATAGTAGTAAAAAAATAATTACTTTCCAAGTTTCCCGCTACTTCCTCCTTTAGCGTTCTTTCTTCTTTCTGTCTGCACGGCCGAAACCCACTGGGCAGCGCGGGCGGCCACTTCTTCCCATTGCTCTTCGCTTACGCCACCCTTAGAGGGGACCAACGCATTTCCGACCCCCACAGCATCCACTCCCGCGTTGATATACTCTACAACCGTTTTGAACTGAATCCCCCCGGTGGCTATCAAGGGAATATGGGCAAGCGGCTCTTTTAAGCTGCGAATATAGCTCGGTCCAAACACATGGGCAGGGAACACTTTTACCATATCCGCACCATGTTGAAAAGCCGTGACGATTTCGGTTGGGGTTAATCCGCCAGCGATCATGACAACGTGGTGTTGCTTTGCAACCTCTATAACATCAATCGCGAGAGAGGGGGAGACGATAAATTGCGCCCCAGCAGCAATGGCCTGCCGAGCTGTTTCGGCATCCAGCACCGTTCCTGCCCCGATGACCATTCCCCTGCATTCGCACACCGCTCTTTCTAAAGCCTCGAGCGCTCGATCGGTTTCCATCGTAATTTCCAGAATCGGAATCCCTCCTCGTTGCAGCGCAGAAGCGATCGGAAGAATCCGATCTGGTGTCGCACCGCGGAATACGGGAACGATGCCGATGTCTTTGATCATTGTCAATGCATTCATCGAAATTTGCCCCTCCTTCACTCCTACCGAGTCACATCTTCCCCTTGTTGTCCCATTAATCGTTCTACCTCATCCCGTTCAGGCATGCCTTCCGCATCTCCTTCAACCATCGTTGCCAGTGCTCCAACGGCATTCGCCCGTCGAACCGCTTCGGTCAAGGGAAGACCATCAAGCAATCCTGATAACAACCCGGCCGCAAATCCATCCCCCGCACCCACAGGATCCACCACCTTGTCCACAGGGAACCCTGGCACATATTCGTGGTAGGTATGCGTAAAATAATGCGCCCCACTGGCTCCTAACTTGATGACCACCAGAGATGCACCCTCGGTCAACAGCTGGTTTCCCCACTCTTCCACCGATTGGTCGCCAAGCAAAAACGCAGCTTCGGCAGCCCCGGGGAGAATGATATCCGCTTGGGCGGCGAGCTGAAGAAGCACTTCTCGCGCTTCCTCCACTTTCGGCCATAGCTTCAACCGCACATTCGGGTCAAAGACAATGTTCACTCCGTGGCGGCGAGCCATGGCCATGGCCGCAACAATCGTTTCATAACAATCTCTGCTAAGCGCCGGAGTAATTCCGGTAATATGCAAATACTTCGCTCTAGCGATATATTCCTCATCCAAATCATTAGGGGTTAACCGGCTTGCCGCCGATCCTTGGCGATAGTAATACACCCTCGTATCGCCCGGACGCCTTTTTTCCTTAAAATAAATACCTGTTGGCGCCTTCGGATCCGTTTTCACTCGGCTGACATCCACGCCTTCTCCTTGCAGGAAAGACAAAATCGCTTTCCCAAACTCATCGTCTCCCACTTTGCTCATCCAACCGACACGGTGGCCTAAGCGGGCAAGGCCGACAGCCACATTCGCTTCCGCACCGCCGATTCGTCGTGTAAAAGTGACCGCCTGCCTCATGAATCCACCGCCGATCGGTGTAAATACGGCCATCGCTTCCCCCATCGTGACGACGTCCATCTGATCCCTCCATTGCAACGATTTGTATATTATTCGGAAGAGTACGCTGTCATTTCACTATCATCTAAACCGACATAGGTGCTTGTTTCATCGCGAACGTGTTCAATCTCAATTAACGTCACTTCATTTTTGGATAGAGCGATAGATAAGTGAATCATGCCATCCGTTGCCTTTTTTTGCTCTGTCGAGACATGAGGACGCGCGACTTGTCGCAACGTTTCCACTGCTTGCCGGTTTGGAAAGCGAGGCCGTCCCATCTGCTTCCAAACCCTCCAAGGGTTTCCGTACTGCTCATTCACCGTTTGTTGTTTGACAAACGCTACGGAAAACGGAACGGGAATGACTAGCTGCATCTCTTCGACCCATTCCTCCCCTTTCTCCATGACTAAGTTCCATAGCACAGCAGCGATCGACCCGTCTTTTCGCTTTGTCACGATCATGTTCGAATCGCGATAAAGCAACTCTTCACCGAGAGCTTGAAAGAACGTGAATGCATGAAAGGTTGGTTTTGGAATCGAATGAAGCGCCACTAAACCGAATCCGCCGTGGAATAATGCTTTCGGCACATCCATCTCCTCAAACACATCGCTAAACGTCCAATACGAAAACGAGTCAACGTAATCTCCCCCTTCGCTCAAAATGCGAGCGATGTAGGCGGCATTGAGCGCCGTGTCATGAATCGGGTTGATCGGACTGTATGACGTATTATATTCCGTAATATGCAACGGTAAATGCGGAAAAGGAGACTGGCGAATCCGCTCGCGCACCGCTTTGAATTGCTCTAGCATATCTTCAGGCGGCTCCAGCTCTTGATAGTAATACTCAAACGTTTTCTTATGCGGGGCTTTCGACGTATAAGCATGTCGGCTGACAAAATCCACCGGCACTTTCCGTTCAGCGCAGAAGCAAAGAAAGTCCGTAATCCATTCATCGCTTCCTCCACAAATGGCCGGTCCCCCTACTTGCAGATGTGGATCGACGCTTTTTACCGCTCTCGCTGTTACTTCATAAAGCTTGAAATACGCTTCCTTATCCGCATCCTTCCAAAAATTTACTAAATTAGGCTCGTTCCATACTTCAAACGGCCATGTCCGCACTTCCTCGATTCCGTACCGCTCTACAAAATGGGAAACGACTGCCACAATGAGATCTCGCCATTTGTCATAATCTTTTGGCGGGGTAACATTGCCTTTCCAATAAAAAACGGTTTGGTCTCCTGACGCAAGCGCATAGGGCATAAATCCGAGCTCAACAAATGGACGAATGTTCAAAGCTAAATACGAATCGAAAATCCGATCGATATACGTAAAGTTATAAAACGGCCTCATTTCCCCGTCGATTTCGACTTCCCGGTAAATTCCGACATCATCGGAAAGCAGCCCGTGACCGCGGATGTATTGAAATCCGATCTTCTCTTGCACGAGCTTTAAATGATCGAGATACTCTTTTTGCAAGGCGAGGCCAAGCCGCCCAGTGCCAACACAAAATTTCCAGTTCTTTTTAAACTGCTCTTTCCCGTTGGTAGGCACGTGGATCACTTTCATGAATTCTCCCCCATTCATCGATAAATTTTCCGGCCATATTGATCATCGATCCCTGACTTTCGATAAAAATACGTATTAATGACATCGCGCCACTCTTTGGCATGCTCCACTTGCATCGTCAACCGTTCCAATACATCCTGGTACCGTTTCGCGTCCATTTTCCCCTCGAGCCGTTCCCAACATTTCTTTAACTGTTCCGCCTGCTCAACCCCTTCAAAATGCGTATTGTAAATGTGTTGAATCACTGTTTCTCCAGAGTGCAGCCGATGCGTGTACGGAACGTGATGGAAAAATAAAAGCAGCTCATCAGGACACGTATCTAGCGATTCATACATCGCCGCATTCTCCGGAAAATATTGCGCCGTATATCCGGTCCCTGTCGCAACTGTCCGATCCACTCCGATTCCATCACGGTCAGCATAGTGGTACGTTCCCCAGTGTGAGTATTCATATCCGTCCACATTTGGCCCGTAATGGTGCCCCGGGTTCACCATCCAACCAACACCGAGCGGAGAGGTGTAATTTTCATAGATGTTCCAAGAAGCAAGAAGCATCCAACAGATCGTCGCAATCACGTCTGGATCGTCCCCAAACGTTTGCACAATCCATTCGCGGGCAATCTCTTCGGCAGACAAATCCGGATTCCAAGCGAGCCGCCCAAATCCGTACAAGTTCGCTTGCGCCAATGTATGCCCGGTCCAGTTTGGGTCATTTCCAATATTGGATACCCCCGCCATCCCGCTATATTGATAGCCAAATAGCGAGCCGCCAATGACCTTTTTTACTTCCGATCCTTTTCCTTTCGCATACGTATCAAAATCAAGCACTTCTTTCCACTGAGGAATCAAGAAACATAAATGCTTTTGTTGCCCCGTGTATTCTTGAGTAATTTGCACTTCCATCATTTGATTCGTTTTCGGCATGGCCCCGAACAACGGAGAAACCGGCTCCCTTACTTGAAAATCCATGGGACCGTTCTTAATTTGCAAGACGACATTCTCGCGAAACTGTCCATCGAGCGGTTTGAAGTGATCATACGCCGCTTTGGCCCGATCGGTCGTTCGATCACGCCAGTCTTGCTGACAGTTATATACGAAACATCTCCAAACAACGAGGCCGCCAAACGGCGCCAACGCCTCTGCCAACATATTGGCCCCTTCCGCATGGCTGCGTCCATAGGTGAACGGGCCCGGGCGAAACTCGGAATCGGCCTTAACGACGAAGCCGCCAAAATCAGGGATGTAACGGTAAATCCGCGCCGCCGTCTCCTTCCACCACCGCTGTACATCCCAATCAAGCGGATCCGCGGTCGAAAGTCCTCCAATTTCTACAGGGCTGGCATAGTTAATGCTCAAAAACAATTTGATGCCATACATTCGAAAAATATCAGCCACTTGCGCCACTTCCGGCAAAAACTCTTCCGTAATTAATTTGGTTTCCAGTTTGTGAACATTCACATTATTGATCGAAATGGCATTGATACCAACCGAGGCAAGCAACCGAGCATAGTCTTTGATCCGCTGTTTTTGTTTCACAAACTGACCGTCGACAAAGAAAATGGATTGTCCGGCATATCCGCGTTCAATGCTGCCGTCCATGTTGTCCCAATGATTGATCATGCGCAATTTATTGCTTGGCTGCTCGACGATCGATACATCGTCCACATTCTCTTTCATCTGCAATAGACGGAGGAAATGAAACACCGCATACAAAACACCTTTGTCTGTCCGCCCGACGATGTAGATGCGTGATTGCCCATTACGGACGTCGGAGCGGATGACATATCCTTCTGGATGAATAATCGTTGCCCTTTCCCTGTCGCGCGATTGATGTTTCAACTCCTCATCGTCAAATGTGCCAAGCCAAATGAAGCTTGTTTGTTTCGCCTCCCGCACCACTTGCGGCTCACAACCAAACATCGATATGATGCCAGTTCGTAACTCTTCGACTGCAGCACCGAAGATCGGAGACTCTCCTTTTGCTACGATCGTTGTAAACAGCGATTGATTATCTTCATACTGATCATTTTTCGCATATCTTAGCCAGCAAGGTTCGTATTCCGTTACCATGTTCACTTCCCCCTCTTATTCCTTTTCCGCCCCTAAGACAATCCCTTTGACGAAAAACTTTTGCACAAACGGATAAACGATCAGCATCGGCAACGCTGCGATAAAAATTTGCGCGGCTTTTACCGTCCGTTCAGACAAATTTTGCAACGTTTCTGCGTCAACACTCATTTTGGTAAAATCTTGTTGGACAATAATCGTTTGCAAGAAAGTCGACAACGGGTAATGCTTAACATCGGACATATAAATCATCCCGTCAAACCATGAATTCCAATGGAATACCATCGTAAACAGCGAAATCGTCGCAATCGCTGGAACAGAAATCGGTAAATAAATTTTCCAAAAAATCGTAAAGTGATTTGCTCCGTCCATCAAAGCAGCTTCCTCAAGCGATTTGGGCACTGAAGTACGGAAAAAATTCACAAGCAAGATTAAGTTGAACGAACTGACGGCAGACGGCAAAATAAGCGCCCAAATCGTATCCGTCAACCCAAGCTTTGTCACAACCATATAGGTCGGTACAAGCCCGCCATGGAACAGCATCGTAAAAACGAAAAACCACATATAAATTTTTCGTCCGCGAAATGCCTTGTCACTTTTGGACAACGGATAGGCTGCACACAACATAACGGCCATGGAAATGGCTGTCCCTAATACGACCCGTAAAAACGAATTCCAGAGAGAGCGCAAAAAGTTTTCGTTTCCAATCGTTTTTTCGTACGCATCTAGCGTAAAATCGACAGGCCAAAACCCGACCAAATTGGCCGTTGCTGCTGCGCTGCCGCTAAAAGAAACAGCTAAAATATGAATAAGAGGCAAAATACAAAGCAACGCAGCAACCGTTAAAAAGGTATAGTTAAAAATAGTAAATATTTTGTAGGACAAGCTTTTTTGATAATGATGATTCATATGCCTCCCCTCCCTTAAAAGATTTTATAGTTGGCATACTTATAAGCAAGGCGATATCCTATCACCACTAAAATAAAGCTAATGATCGATTTAAATAACCCAACGGCCGTCGCATAGCTAAAATCCCCGTTTAAAAGACCAACGCGGTAAACGTACGTGTCAATAATATCGCCCGTTTTGTAAACAAGGGGGTTATACAAGTTTAAAATTTGGTCAAACCCAGCATTTAAAATGTTTCCTAACGATAAAGTCCCCACAACGATAATAATCGGCAACATGGAAGGCAACGTAATGTAAATGGTTTGCTGCCAGCGATTCGCCCCATCCACAATGGCGGCTTCATACAACGACGGATTGATTGAAGTAAGAGCAGCTAAAAACACGATCGTATTGAATCCACATTCTTTCCAAATATCAGTCACGACAACGACTGTGCGAAACCAATCATTATCACCGAGAAAGAAAATCGGTTGTACACCAAACAAGGATAAAAAACGATTGACAATTCCCCCTTCAGGCGAAAGCATATCAATCAAAATTCCCCCAAGAATGACCCAGGATAAAAAATGTGGTAAATATACTATCGTTTGAACTGTTCGTTTAAACTTCATCATATACACTTCATTGAGCAGCAATGCAAAGGTCAGTGGCACCCCAAGATTAAAGATGATCTTAAGAGTAGAAATAACCAACGTATTCCATATGACTTGTCGGGCATCTTCATATTCGAACATGGTCTTAAAGTGTTCGAAGCCAACCCAAGGTGAATGTAAAAATCCGAGCCATGGCTCATAATCTTGAAACGCCATCACCAATCCAAACATTGGAATGTACTGAAAAATGAATACAATAGCAAGGGCTGGAAGCAACATCGCATGCAACTGCCACGTTCCTCTTCTTTTCGGCGTTTTTTGTACTTCAAGGGTGGCCGTTTGCTTTTTTACATTCACGGCGGACTGCATCGGTTCTCCCCCTTTCAACTTCTCAGCACCATCATTTGTGAAAAAGACAGGTGCGGACATCGGTGGTTTACGGTCTGTATTCCGTCCGCACCATGATCAAAAACAGTTACTTCGCCTTCTTTACTGATTGATACCATTCATTTACTTCTTTTGTAATCTCTTTACCGCCAGATTCTTCCCATTTTTTCACGAATTCGTCAAATGCACTAAGAGGAGCCCGACCATAAATAATGTTAGCGAACGTCTCCCGCTCCATTTTCGTCAAAAATTCCCCTCTTTTTTGCATCGTCTTCGTTGGAGGTCCTGTAAATTCATTTTCAATACGGTATTGATTTTGTTCATTGACAATTGTAGCCGCTTTCATAAATGATTCGCCTAGAGCTACAATGCGTGTATACTCATAGGCGTTTTTCGGTTGACGTTTCGTTGTATACAATTCTTCTACAAGATCATAAAGCATATACGGAACCGTCGGAATCGCCTCAGTGATGAAATAAGCACCCGGGTCTATCCTTCCACCTGGAATTTGTTTGTCGTCATAAACAGGTTTTCCATCCTTTAGAACATAATCGTATCCCTCAGCCAACCCATATTTAAAATATTTTGAGTCGTTGTACACATAAGCATAAGCTTCATCTAAGTATTGGAAAAATTTATCCATATGTTTAAAATCCTTACTAAACAAGAACATGCCGGTCACTAATCCCTCACCGCGTCGACCAATTTTTCCGCCCGGACCGCTCGGTAGCGGATACGGCTCAACTACGGCTCCCGGATTATTTTTCAATGCGTCCGTGATCGGCCAACCAGCTGCCCAAGGCGGAGCAGAAATAATCCCGGACTTCCCAGCAACAAAACTTTCAATGGCCGTTTGTTCATCTAAAATACCTACTTCTTTATCCAAGCACCCCTTTTTATACCATTCGTTCAATTTTTCTAGAGCCTTTTTCATAGACGGTTGAACGGAACCATAGACCAAAGAGCCGTCTTCTCCTTTTGACCATGAGCCTGGCACATAATCGCCGTAAGCACCGAAAATAAAGCTGCCATCCGCCAGCCATGTCGCCAAGCCATTTTTGCTTGCCAACGTTAAGCCGATTGTATCCTTTTTTCCGTTTCCATCCGGGTCTTTGTTGACAAACGCATCCATAATTTTTTCAAGATCTTCAATCGTTTTTGGCGGCTGGAGTCCTAACTTATCAAGCCAATCTTTGCGAATCCAAAGCAAGGAGTCTGAACCATTTCCTCCAGAAAAACGCGGAATTCCATAACGTTTTCCGTCGACCGTAGCCGGATAAAACGCTTCGGGAAATTGCTCATAAATTTTCTTCAATCTCGGTGACGCATATTTCTCAATGGCCTCATCGACAGACATCACTTTTCCTGAACGAATTAAATCATTGATTAATTGTCCATCTGATACTTTGAATACATCAGGCAGTTTTTGACCGGAAGACAAGGCTAGGCGAATTTTATTGTGGTATTGCTCATCGTTCGGAGCTGTCCATAGTGTTTTCCATTTAATCCCTAGCTCTTTTTCCGACCATCGTGTAATCGGGTTGTTATTAAGATCTTCTCCGTCTCGAAATTTTGTATCATCTTTTAGCGTACGCACGGTTGTAATCGTGACTTTTCCATCTTTTGATTCACTAGATCCGCCGGATGAAGCGGATTCATTGTCTGTACATCCCGCAAGCATGCTAGCTGCCAACACAGTTGCCGTTAAAGTAGCAAACACCTTTTTTAACACCTTTCTCCCTCCAATCCCATTTTCTTGATCCCCCTTGCTCACAACCACCGTAAGGAAAGCAATCTCGGTCTCTTTAAATAAATCCCCCCTTTCAGGTCTGGAAGGTAAGCGATTTCAAATAAAAAATTCATAAATTTAGCCGAAATCTCTACTTTCCTGCGGTACGTTTCAAATGGAGGAATATAGCAGCCACTTTCCTTTTTGATGAATCGTACGCTCACCAAAGGAACCCTCGTTTTTCACTAGCCTTGTAGACAACCCGCTTTCCCTCTTTTGGCCATACAAATTCGATTATCGATCATAAAATCACCATTCTAATATACTAGTTTGAAAATGCTACGTTGCAATAAAGAATTCCTGATTGTTCGTTTCGGTTTTCATCCAAGTACAGGCTTGATCGGACCGAACGAGGCGGTTGATCAGTGGGATGAAAAACAAAATTTCAACTATATAGGTTGTAATAAAGAATTTCCGATCTCCATGTCCCGTCTTTATCACCTGACAAGCTGGCACGGTGACAAGAAGAGCGAACAATACCATGGAAAACAAAATGGCAACTTATATAGTTCAAAAAGCAAATGCACAATCTTACACGATATTTGCTTACTAGTAATACTAGTATACTAGTTTTTATCTTCATTATAAAGAAAACCCTTCCTATATTCAATACTTTTCTGAAAGTTTTTTATTATAATGGAAGAGGGGGAGAGCTAAGCTCTATTTTCCCCTCTTCACTATATGTTTAGGGGACAGGTGATTGACTCGCGCAACCGCTTCCCGGAATCGTTTCTCAAGTAGAAAAACCTTGGCAGCACCAGCCCCTATTTTCGTCCCTTCGCCCATCGATCAAGGAAAACAGCGGTTTTTCACCAACCTTTTACATATTCACCACCCGCCAAAAAGCCGGTTTGGGGTTGTGTTGTTCATCGAACAAAAGGGGCCAATTTTTTCTTCCTTGCACAGGGAAATGGTCAAGCCACGTGTGGTCATCGGCAATTCCCCAAAACGTGACATTTTGAATGACATCACGATATTCCTTGAAGAGAGAGAAAATTTGCTCGTACCGCTCTGCCTGCCGTTCGACCATTTCGTTTGTAGGAGCAGCCAAGTCCTTTCGATGATCGTCAAATTCAAACATCGATATATCAAGTTCGGTAATATGGAGAATGACTCCGACAGACGCATATCGCTCAATCGCCGCGCGAATTTCATCAAGCGTCGGGCGGTTCAGGCTCCAGTGCGCCTGCATGCCGATGCCGTGAATGGGAATTCCTTTGTCACGCAAAGATTTTACTAGTGTGTAAATTTTCTCGCGTTTTTCCGGAAAACATTCATTATAGTCGTTGTAAAACAGCAACGCCTCTGGGTCTGCTTCATGGGCATAAAGAAACGCCTGCTGAATAAAATCATCGCCGATGATTTGTCGCCACGTTGAGGAGCGCAGCCATTCGCTCCCCTCATCGGCGACCGCTTCGTTGACGACATCCCAACAATAGACTTTCCCTTTGTATCGCTGTACAACCGTGGAGATATGAGATTTCATCCGTTCCAGCAACACATCTCTGCCGACGAAATGCCCTTGGCTGTCTTGAAACACCCAGCTCGGGGTTTGGTTATGCCATACGAGCGTATGTCCGCGAACGGCCATGTGATGAGAACGGGCGAAGTCGATGATTTGATCGGCGATGTCGAACGTAAACCGCCCCTCCTCTGGCTGAAGATGTTCAAACTTCATATGGTTTTCGGCGGTAAGGCTGTTTACATGGCGGATCAACAGCGATTGTTGGGCTTCTAGCGTCACTGGATTGACTGCTGCCCCGATGCGAAAATCATTGGCAAACACTTCGCGAAGGGACGGGATGGATGAGCACATCGTTATTCTCCCTCCTCAAGCCACAAAATACTTGTCACGCCGCGCGGGTAATATTTGCTGCCGGTAATTTCACCCGCGATGATTTGATCACTCCAGCTCCAAATGGATAATGTCGGATGGGTGAGCCAAGCGACATGGGCGGCATCGGCCCGTTTGCCTTGTTCATCCCATTCCCAGCCTAAAATATGACGGGCAATGAACTGACATAGGTAAATTTTGCTTAACCAAGAGTTGTTGCTCGTTGAAGAAATTTTCCAGCCTCCATCCGGGAACAGGCAAATTCCTTCCCGCAACACGTATTGCAAATGGTTGCGCAACGCTTGAATATATGCTCCAAAGCGTCCGTTTTCGTCCAAGGCCTCATGGCAATTGGTGAAATAAGGGAACACAAGTCCCTCAATGGCGGGAATGATTTTTGAGTCGTTTCCTTCTCCCATGACCGCCGGAATATACCCGTCATCGGTTACATGGCTGACGATCGTCGCGGCGCATTTTTCCGCCTGCTCTCCCGCCAGTGCGGCCAATTCTTCCTTGCCGACATCACGGAACAATTTCTCAAGCGCTACATAGGCCGCCCAACATTTACCTGCTAAATATAAATTGTTGCGGGCTTGGCCGAGGGAAACGTCCAAACTGTCATATGTCGTAATTTCCGCCCCGCCCATCGTGCGGGTGCTGTCGAGTCCCATTACGCCATTTCGTTGTTCCGGATCGGGATGATCGCGGCGAACCATGCTTTCTAGGCATTGCTCCAAAATAGCAAGCCGCTTGTCGCGCCATGCCCAGTCTTTCGTTTGTTCAATGTACACCGCCGCGCAAAGCACCCAGTTGACAAGCTGTTCGTGCGTCATGTGCGAGAAGCAGCCGCTAATGCCATACAGCTCGTATGACGAGTAGTGCGGGCGCGAGAACGTATTGGCTACTCCCATGTCGTGAGTAAAACTGATGCCGCCCGGATATTCTGTCTCTTCTCCCGGAAAACGAACGCGATCCTCGTAACTGTAGCGCTCGACGTACAAATCGAGAACATTTTTGACCGTCCATGGATTCAGTTTCAGTTCAAAAAAGAGTTGGTCAACGGTCAAATCAAACGTATTCATCATCCGGTACTCGCCTTCGTTGACCACCCAAATCGGTTTCCCCTCGTGCTCTAACAGCTGCGTATTGCCGTAGTAGCTGCGAATGGCGTGCGCCATCATAAATGTTTGATCATCGGACAGCCATTCTTTTTCAATCAGCTTATTGGAACGGAACGATTGCTCCTTCAATACTTCCGCCTGCTCCAGGGCATAAAGGCCGACTTCCTCAATATTTTGAAAGAAACGGGTATAAAAATAGGAAGCATCCATTCCCGCCGTCACGTACCCGCCTCGGTAAAAACAAACCGCAAATTGATAAGTTTTCTTTTCGCCTGCCAGCACATCGACAATTAAGGCGCCCACTTTGCCAAGCCCAAACGTCCAGTTTTCTTCCAGCTGTGCCGTTAAAATATCTTCCATGCTAAAATGCAACGCGGAGCGAACATCCTCGTCTTTGGAAACGATGCCAACCATTCGCCCTTGCCCAACCCCGCGCAGTTGCGGGCATGTGTCATCGATCCGCCGCATCGAAGTATACGGATCGGTGCCTTCGAACCCGAAAAACGCCCGCCGGGCCTTTGTTCCATTTGTATTATCAATCGTCATCTCCACGATGACAGCTGGAACCAACGCCAGCTTGAGTTCTTCCTCGTCCGCGGTTTCCGGATCTGGCACCGCTTTTACAGGAGAATAAATCGTAAACGTTAAATCTCCAGCCTTCCATGTATCTGTGGCCACATGAAATTCACGTTGAATCGCCTCTTTGGCAAATGGGATTAGAATGTTCGGTTTTTGCGGATTCGGGTCGGGATTTTCGATGTCATACCGTTTGCTTTCATCTTCTTCGTCTGTTTCCAAAAACGGAAGGACATGATATAAGCCCGATTCATGTAACGATTCGACACCAATCAATACGTTTTGCCGCGGGGGACGGGCGAGTTCAAGATCCAATCCCCCGCTTTTTCCTGGAAACCCTAATGTAAAGCTGGCAAACGCTCCAACCGGTGAGTGGTGGGCGTTGAAAAATTGATTGGTTGGCATGAATCACTCACTCTCCCTTTTTCACTATGCACATCATCAGATTAGAACATCAGCCGCTTCCGCCCTGCAGTTCCAGCAATTCGCTGACCGTAGCCAGCTTGTACCCTTGCGCATGCAACTCGGCTGCAAGGATACGGACGGCTTCGATCGTTTGTGAGCGATCCCCAAATCCATCATGAAAAAGGAGGATGCTCCCGTTTTTTATATGGCCGCGAGTCTTTCGAACAATATAATCAACGCCCGGTTGCTCCCAGTCTCGCGCATCGGTATTGAGCGCGCCGATCATTTGGTAGCCGAAATGACTGCAGAGCGAAACGACCGTTTCGTTATAGTTAAGATAAGGAGGACGGAAGACAGCGGCCTTTGTACCGGTCATCTCAGCGATGATCGCATCCGCCTTCCCGATTTCTTGTAAAATTTCGTCTTTCGGCACGGAAGTCAGATTGGCATGAGAATACGTATGGTTGCCGATTTCATGGCCTTGTGCCTCGACGGTTTCCACCACTTCTGGATACTTTTCCATATGACTGCCAATCATAAAAAAGGTAGCCTTTCCGGATACCTTTTCCAATATTTCTAAAACGTCAAATGTATAAACTGGATTCGGGCCGTCATCAAACGTTATGGCAACCACTTTATGAGGCGTCTCAACACATTCAATCATCTTCGGCTGCAACATGATCTTCTCCCTCTCTTTATTCGGCGATGCCAAACCGATAGACCGTCGTTGATACCCGCTCCTTGCCAGCCGGCAATACGATCGAGGGAAACTGCGGATGATGAATCGCATCCGGCAACCCTTGCGTTTCTAAGCAAATGCCGAGATGTTTCCGCGACGGCACGCCGCCTACATCCATTCCTTCCGGCAACTGGTTCGATGTGTACACGACCACGCCGACTTCGTCCGTCTCCACCGTCAACGTTCGTCCGCTCTCTCGGTCGGCAAGAACGATTTCCTTGTCATGATGCCGGTCGAGCCAAAACGGATGGTCATAGCCCCCGCCGACGAGTTCGATTTGCGGATGCCCGGATGCAACCGCCTCCCGGATCATCTTTCCGTGCCGCAAGTCAAACGGCGTGCCGGCGACATCCAAGACGCGCCCGGTCGGAATCAGTTGCTCATTTAGCTCGAGCACACGCGAGCTTTGGATCGTCAGCGCATGGTCCAAAATATCCCGCTTGCCGTTGCCGCTCAAGTTAAAATACGTATGATTCGTCACGTTGAGCAGCGTCGTTTTGTCCGAACGGGCTCGGTACGTCACCGTCCATTCGTTGTCATTGTTCAGCCAGTACGCCACTTGCACTTCCAAAGTTCCCGGATACCCTTCCTCCCCGTCCGGGCTTGTGTACGAAAAAACGACGCCGACCGCATCATCGCGTTGAACGGTCTCAGCCTGCCAAAGCACGTGATGGAAGCCATTCGGACCACCGTGCAGATGGTTGTTGTTTTCGTTTTTCGCCAATTGATACGTGATTCCATCGAGTTCGAAGCTCGCCCCGCAAATGCGCCCCGCCACGCGGCCGATGACCGCGCCAAAGTACGGCGCGTTTTCGATATACGGTTCAAACCGGTCAAACCCGAGCACGACATTTTCGATGTTGCCGTTTCGGTCAGGAACTAGCAGTTTTGTCACGATGCATCCGTAGTTTGTCGCCGACAGTTCCATGCCATATTCATTTGTCAACGTGAATAACAGAACCTCTTTTCCGTTGAAGCGAGACCATGGTTTTGTTGCAATCCGCACTCCTCTCCCCCCTTCCAAAATGACGAACATGTTTGATTCATTTTTATCATACTACGTTCTAAATAGTTTGTATATAACACAAACAAACAAATCTATCAACCAGCCAAAGCGCAAAACATTCATGAGCAACCATTGCTTCTCACCCCGAGCATAAACATGACGCTTTTCACAGACAAGAACCATGAGAAACGGTTGGCCTGGTTCTCATCCGGCGATGAACATCACCGCTCACCGATGTGATTGTCGCGCCAAAGGGTGAAGAACATCACCCTTTTACCGAACCAGCCACGAGTCCTTCAATAATTCGATCGCTCAAGAATAAATACACAATCAAGATCGGCAAAATGCTGATTACCAAAGTCGCGCCGATCGCGCCCCAGTCAGTGAGATATTGACCGACAAAATTGTTGACTCCGACTGTGATCGTTTTCCATTTTTCCGAACTGATGAACGTGTTGACAAACACAAACTCATTCCAATTGTAAATCATGTTGATAATCGCGGTAGTAGCGAGAACAGGCGTCGTCATTGGCAAGGTGATGCGGAAAAAAATGCGATGAACAGAGCAGCCATCCATTACTGCTGCTTCCTCGATTTCCCGCGGCAATGACTGATAAAATCCTAACAAAATCATAATCGTAATCGGCAAATTGAATGTCGTATAGGAGAGAATAATCGAAATCGGATTATCGATCAAATTGATTTTATTGTAAATATTAAACAATGGGATGAGTGTCGAATGAAGCGGAATCATGTAAGCAATCATAAACAAGGCCAACACCGCGCCTTTGAATTTCCACTCCATTCTCGTCAAGGCAAAAGTGACAAAGCTGGCTAAAATCAACGTCAATACAACAGCAACAATCGTATACCAGACACTATTGAAAAAGTATTGGTTAATCCCCCCATCAAACCACGCATTGATATAATTTTCCCACCGCGGAGATTTCGGCAAAGCGAAGGGAGACATTCCAAATACTTCTTGATTCGTTTTCAACGACAGCAAGAATAGCCATACTAACGGGTATAATTGAAGAAGCGCGACAGCGATCAATACAGCATAAAGAATCGCTATTGCTATTCGCCGTAAAGGAGAACGATGTTCGGTATTTGCGATGTTTGCTTCTCTCATGGTCAATTCTCCTTTTATCCCTGATTTACTCTCAACATTTTTTGAATCACCCATGTCGCTCCCATGCTAAGGATCAGCAACCCAAACCCGATGGCACTTCCATACCCAAAGTTGAACTTCCCAAACGCTTCTTTATACATATAAGAAGCAATGACTTCCGTAGCATGCCCCGGGCCGCCTCCGGTCATGACGTAAATCAAATCAAAATATTTCAAAGACCCCACAACGGCTAGAATCACCAATACTTTTAACACTCCAGAAATAAGAGGCACTTTAATTTTATAGGCGATTTGAAAAGCATTGGCGCCATCGATTCTTGCCGCCTCAATCAATTCTTGAGGTACATTGATCAAAGCGGCATACATGATGATGATGTAAAATCCCGCATACTGCCAAACAATCGGAATGAACACCGAATACAACGCCATCTGAGGATCGGCCAACCAAAGCGGAGTTTCCTTTACCCCTATCATCGATAACAAGCTGTTGATCAATCCGTTCATCGGATCAAAAATCTTCATCCAAAGCTGAGCAATGGCGACCGACGACATGAGCATCGGGATAATGTAAATTTTTCGAAACAGATTCGCTCCCTTCAGCTTGCTGGCCAATAGTAAAGAAACGATTAAATAGCCGATCAAGCTGAGAACGGAAAATAACGCCAACAAGACGGAGTGCCATGTGCTTTCCCAAAACAGTTGATCATGGACCAGCTTTTTATAATTTTCCAGGCCGATGAACTTCATCTGGCCTACCCCGCTCCAATCCATCAGTCCATAATATCCCGTCAGCACAATCGGGATATAAATTAAAAACAAGACGAGAAGAAGCGACGGCAGAACATAAAGAATTATGGCTGTTTTATTGGACATGACGTTTTTCATTGCTGATAACTCCTTCTTTGCAAATAAGGGGGCATAGGTTACCACTGATGCCCCCAAAGTGCGCATTTTTTTATTTATTGGCTTCCTCAGCCAGCGCTTCATCATGCTGTTTTGCAAATTCTTCTGGAGTGATTTGTTTCCCAAACAAGGCTGTCATTAAGTCATGATGCAGTTCGGAAACATTCGGGCTCGCTTGGGTGTCAAACCAAGTCGTAATGTTGGTGGCGTTATTGATGTCATGCAACACATCCAGATACATTTTCGGCACGTTCAATCCTTCCGTATTCACCTTCGTGGCCGGTAAAATTCCTGCGCCTTCCACTGAGCGTTTGCCCCATTCTTTGACAAGGTACACCGCGAAGTCTTTCGCTTGTTCCTTATGCTTGGAATTTTCCGCAACAAACGCGCCTAAGCCAGGACCACCGACATAGCTGTTGATATCCGTGCCTTTTCCGCCTTCATACAGCGGGAATTTAAAGTAACCGACTTTGTCTTTAAACTCTTGCGGGACATCCGGGCTGGTCGTAAAGTTGGGCAACTCCCATGTCGCCGTTAGGAACATAGCCGCTTTTTCGTTGAGGAAATAGCCTTTGGCATCGTCATTGGAGAAGGCTGTATTTCCTTTCACAAAAAAGCCCATGTCAACAAGGTTTTGAACTTCTTTTGCCGCTTTGACAATAGCTGGATCGGACATTTTCACTTTTCCTTGAATGACATCCGTCAAAATCGTCGGGCCGCCGATCCGGTCAGCAAGGTACATAAACCACATCGATGCCGGCCACCCGTCTTTCGAACCAACCGTTGCCGGAATCACTCCATGCTTGATCAACGTTTTTCCGATGTTTTTCAAATCTTCGAACGTTTTCGGTTCTTGAAGGCCATATTTTTTGAAAATCTCTTTGTTGTAGAAAATGTACGTAATATTCATCTCCATTGGAAGCGCATACGATTTGCCGTTAAAGGTATACGCTTCTACCGTTCCAGGTACGAACTGGTCTTTAAATTCTTTTTCGATTATATCATTTAGTGGCGCAAATTGTCCGCCGGTCGCGTACGGCTCAGCGAAGCCGTTAGACCATGTCAGTCCTACGTCAGGCAATTCATTCGAGGCAGCCAGCACTTTCAATTTATCTCGATATTGATCCGGGTTCAGCACTTCCACATCAATGACGACATTCGGATGTTTCGCTTCATAATCTTTAATAATCTCTTCCACCAGATTGTAGTAAGCGGTCGAACTGCCTTTGGGCCAATCGTGCATGAACTTCAAATGGATTTTCCCGTCTCCGGATTTCCCTCCGTTAGCAGAATCACTAGACGAAGAAGAACAACCGGACAACGCCAATCCTGCCATCAACATCAACAAAGCCAGCCATGTGAACGCTTTCTTTTTCACAAACTGTACCCCCTTCTCTGTTCTTTGCTTGCAAATACAGTCTACCATCATCGCGAAAGGGGAAAAAGGCAACAACCATTAGGAAAAGTACCAGTATTTTTAGATTATTTTTCTTTTTGCCTTTTTCGATAGCTGCTTGGAGTCATCCCCTCCATTTCCTTAAACAGTTGAATAAAATATTTCGCGGTTCTGTAACCGCACTCTTCGGCAATTTCCGCGACCGGGATATCCGTCGTCACGAGCAGCTCCTTGGCCCGTTGCATCCTTCTTCTTGTGAGATATTCACTGAATGTAAGCTTCATCTGTTCCTTAAACAGCGTGCTGAAATAGCTTGGATTGAGATGGACATGCTCCGCCACCTCTTTTAGTGATAGATCGTCTTTGAGATGTTGATCAATAAACTGGAGGGCCTCGCGAATCGGCTCGCGAGTTGGAGAATGGCGGTCAAGAGCATTGATCAGTTTATCGTCAACCAGCTGTTTCATTACCCGTTCTCTTTCTCTTTGTTCGGAAATTTGGATCGCTCTTTCTACCGCTTCAAATAATTCGCTTTTCTTTACTGGTTTTAACAAATAGTTTAGCACCCCAAGGCTGATGGCTTTTTGTGCATAGTCGAAATCGGGGTAAGCAGAGATGATGATCACCGCCGGAGAATCATCGTTTTTCCTCAGCACTTCCAGCACATCAAGCCCCGTGATTTCAGGCATCCGGATGTCGGTCAATAACACATGCACCCGCTCTTGCCGCAAAATGGCAAGCGCTTCTTGACCGTTGTCAGCCGTGATAATTCGATGCTTGCCAGCGCCCCATTTTTCCAACAACCGTTTCATTCCTTCTCGCGCCCTTGGTTCATCATCGACAACTAAAATCGTTTTCTCATACATTTTTTTCACCTCCATTAATAGGAATTTGGATCGTGACTTTTGTGCCCTTGTTTTTCCAGCTGTCAATCGTTAGGCCAGTGTTCGTTTCGTCCCGATAATAAAGTTGAAGGCGCTTTTTGACATTATACAAAGCCATTCCTTTTCCTTTTTTAGACACCAGGCCCCCTGTATCCACAGCCTGTTTCACCGCCTTGAGCGTTTCTTCGTCCATCCCGGCTCCATCATCTTCCACAATGATCTCAAGATGACGATCCAAACCAGGCTTGACAGTGACCGTAATCGTACAAGGAGACGATCGGTTTTCCAATCCGTGGACGACCGCGTTTTCCACTAACGGTTGAATGATTAACTTTGGAATCCGTACTTGCTCCCATTCCTTTGACAGCCATAGCTTCCATTTGATCCGATCACCAAAACGGAATTTGACAATCTCCATATAATTTTCGATGTGGCAAAACTCCTCTTTCAATGTGACCCAGTCGTCGTTCGCATGCCGGCTGATCGTATAGCGAAACAGCTCTGACATGGAAACAACGACATCGGCCAGCTCTTCTTCCCCTTTTTCTTCTAATGACCATCGCAACGACTCCAGCGTGTTGTATAAGAAGTGGGGATTGATTTGGGCCTGAAGCGCTTTCAATTCACTTTGGCTGCGAACGATCTCTTTTTGATACACCATCTTCATCAAGTGATTCGTCTCTTTTACCAATTGGTTATAGGTGCTGTTCAGCTCTCTGATTTCATTGACTGTAACCATTTGCGGGTCAACAGCTAATAACCGTTCATTCGCCAGCCGCATCGTTTTGGTCAATTGAACAATCGGACGTGTAATAACGGTTGACAGAAGCAATGAACATAAAAAGTAAACAAGCATCCCGATGATGCCGGCGAAAATGATCCCTAGCCGAATCCCGTTCATTCCCTTGGTCAGAGCGCTGACAGGAGTCAATATGAAAACGGTGAATCCTTTGTTGGAAGACTGTTTTGTCACCATATATTCGATTTGATTCATGATCGTTGCTGTCCGCTCGTTTAACGAAGATAGATCGATGGAGTGGGGAGTGTTCGAAAAAATCATTTTCCCTTCCGGATCGGAAACGAAGACGTATTGCCCCGTGTTCACCTCAGTAATTGAAAAATATGGTTTATAAATGCGGACAAGCAAGTACCCCCCGTTGACAAACTGGCGCTCCATTAACGTAATGCGGCGAATCGCCAAATAAAACTGAGAATTCCGCGGATCTTCTCCGATCCAAACGAGCCTTCCTTTGGCCCGATCGGCTTCATAAATCCATTTGACATTGAGGCGTTCAAACATCTTCATCGAACTGTCTAAAGGAAACACTTGCTTCAAATCTTCTGTATAGAGTTCAACGGAGTAAATGCCTTCAGAGTTGGCTTGGATATTATTGACCACACTTTTTAGCCTTTGCAATTCCGGAAACGTCACTTTCTCTCCCGAATGGATTCGCTCAAACAATCGCTGGACTTCTTGATTGGTCATCATAAACTTTGTCGCTGTATTCAGCTGTTCAAACAGTGAATCGATTCGGCCGCTCGTTTCCATCGCTGTCTGCTTGATTTGGCTTTCCGCGTTATGGCGAATCAACAAGGACACTTGCTTGAGGGTGATCATGCTGACGAGAGACAGCACAATCACCATGACAAATAGGAATACGACCAAGATTTGATTTCGCAGCGTGTTCCATTTTTTTAAGTAGCTGAGCATGGCCTGTACCTTCCTACTATGAAAAAGAATATGTGAAAGAAACACCTCTTTCATTAACTAGTATAGTAGTTTCTAAATAATTTGTATAGCACACAAACAAAGGGAGTCAAAACAAAAGCTGGTCGTCTGCGGCTCGTAAGCCGTCCGACCAGCCCCCTTCATTCCCTCAACAGACATTCGTTTAAACAATAGAGCATCGTGAAACGATTCGGGCGCAACCGATGGGCTTCTTTCAAACCACGCTCTACTAGCCAGTGGTCGATACCGAGCTGTTGTGGCGCAACCGCCCCATCTACTCTCTCTACCATTGAGCGAAGACGCTCTGGGGACGGCAATGATTCAAGCAGCTCCCGAATAGAAGCGGTATGCGCTTTGAGCCGTTCCCATATCGTTTCGTCCATGGACTTTCGGCATTTTTCTAATTCACTTAACAAAGGCCAAAAGACACGTTGATAGTGCTCCACAATGATCGGAGTCGATACTCCCACTTTTGCGCCATGGAGCACTTGCCGTTTGTTCTGGCGCAAAAATTCCATTTCCCAATAGTGGGAAAGGTGGTGTTCAGCGCCCGAAGCGGGGTACGATTGACCCATGAGCAACATGGCGATGCCCGACTGCAACAGCGCATCCATTAATACACGAATTCCTTGTTCACCGCCATCGGCAATGTCATCGAGGTGATCGACACACGTTTGCAACGACTGTTCTGTCAACTGATGGACGAATGGGCAATACGGCTCATCCATCATCCAATGGGCAAACTGCCAGTCGGCCAATGACGTATACTTCGCCAGCATATCACCAAACCCAGCAGCGATCATCGCTTTCGGCGCATTCCGCAACACTTCAATATCGGCAAACACTGCAATCGGCGCCTGTGCTTGAATGGTTTTTTTCACCCCGCGAATGATGAGCGGAGCACCCATGGATGTAAATCCATCGACCGATGGAGCAGTAGGAACCGAAATAAACGGAACTTTCATTTTATAACTGCCAAAACGGGTAATGTCGTGAATCGTTCCCGCCCCTACGGCAATGAACGCATCGACATCGTCCGGTGTTCCTAGCAGCACTTGCACGATGGCACGCTCATCGGCGATGACATCCCCATTTTCATCCGGTTGCACGAAGCATACCTTGCAGCGAATCGATTCATTTTCCAGCTCATCACACAATGATTGTCCCGCCGCCGCAAACGTCCGCGCGTCGGCCACCACAGCCACTTTCTTATATCGCTTGTACTGCAAATAAGCTGCCAGCCGTTTGAACGCCTCATGGCTCACGACAATTTGTTCAATCGGAATATCATAATGACGATGCCCGCACTGACATTGCTTGGCTAATGAAACGATGCCGTCCAATGTTTGATTCACTGCATGATCTCCTTCCCTAAGCGGATGATGTCACCAATCGAGTCCAACACATAATCGGGCCGTTCCTTGGCCCGCAATGCGTCAAGCTGACTCCGCTTTGTATTACCGGTCAACACAAGAGCAGTCTTCATCCCATGCATCCGCCCCATGCGAAGATCTGACTCCACACTGTCACCAATGATGAGACAACGGTGAGGCGGCACTTGCAGCTGGCACAAGGCCGCTTCCGCCATAAAGCAAGAAGGCTTACCTAACACGATTTCCACTGTTCGGGCTGTCGCCGCTTCAATCGCCCCGACCATCCCCGCTACATCAATGGCATTCCCATGTTCACTCGGAAACGTTTTATCGATATTGGTCGCCATGATGCGCGCTCCATGCCAAACCGCGCGAAAGGCCAAATCTAACTCTCGATAGGTCACGGTCTCATGCAACGTGATAACGAGAAAGTCCGCTTCCTCCGGCACGGCTGCCAATCGAACGTGGTGGAGGCGCAACTCTTCGCGCAGCCCCTCATCCCCCAGCGTCCAAACTTGACAGAGCGGATAGTGTTGGCGCAAAAATTGCGCCGTGACCGTCGAAGATAAAAGAATCTCCTCCTCTGCCACAGCCACCCCGAATCGTGTAAACTGTTCATAGCACATGCGCCGCGACCAATTGCCGCGATTGCTGACGAACACGATTCGTTTTCCAAGAGAGCGGAGGTAGGCAACCGCCTCCTCCGCCTGCGGAATGAGTTCATTTCCCCTCCATATCGTCCCATCAAGATCAATCAACACCCCTGCGATTTCCTCCATCAAGGGCAATCCACCTCCCATCCGTCTATGATGTCCGCACGCCAAACCGATAGACCGTCGTTGATACCCGCTCCTTGTCAGCCGGCAATACGATCGAGGGAAACTGCGGATGGTGAACCGCATCCGGCAACCCTTGCGTTTCTAAGCAAATGCCGAGATGTTTCCGCGACGGCACGCCGCCTAAATCCATTCCTTCCGGCAGCTGGTTCGATGTGTACACGACCACGCCGACTTCGTCCGTCTCCACCGTCAACGTTCGTCCGCTCTCTTGGTCGGAAAGAACAATTTCCTTGTCATGATGCCGGTCGAGCCAAAACGGATGGTCATAGCCCCCGCCGACGAGTTCGATTTGCGGGTGTCCGGATTCAACCGCCTCCCGGATCATCTTTCCGTGCCGCAAATCAAACGGCGTGCCGGCGACATCCAAGACGCGGCCTGTCGGAATCAGTTCTTCGTTTAGTTCGAGCACACGCGAGCTTTGGATCGTCAGCGTATGGTCCAAAATATCCCGCTTGCCGTTGCCGCTTAAGTTAAAATACGTATGATTCATCACGTTGAGCAACGTCGTTTTGTCCGAACGGGCTCGGTACGTCACCGTCCATTCGTTGTCATTGTTCAGCCAGTACGCCACTTGCACTTCCAAAGTTCCCGGATACCCTTCCTCTCCGTCCGGGCTCGTGTACGAAAAAACGACGCCGACCGCATCATCACGTTGAACGGTCTCAGCCCGCCAAAGCACGCGGTGGAAGCCATTCGGTCCCCCATGCAGGTGGTTGTTGTTTTCGTTTTTCGCCAGTTGATACGCGATGCCTTCGAGTTCAAAGCTCGCCCCGCGAATGCGCCCCGCCACGCGGCCAATGACCGCGCCAAAGTACGGCGCGTTTTCAATATACGGCTCAAACCGGTCGAACCCGAGCACGACATTTTCGATGTTGCCGTTTCGGTCAGGAACGCATAGCCTCGTGACAACACATCCATAGTTCATCGCCGACAATTCTACGCCGTGATCATTGGTCAATGTAAACAAAAGCACGTCTTTTCCGTTATATCCAGCCCATTTCTCATATGTCACTTTCATGTTGCTTCCCCTTCCTTATAACCTTACGATGTTTCCCGTCTTCATCGATGTGCGGCAAGCGTCGAGCGCCCGCGCTTGTTTGATCATGCGCTCTGGCGAATACAACAGCGGTGTGCCTTCAAGAACAGCGAGCGAGAAGTGCTCGATTTGCAGCGCGTATTGATCGCCTGACACCGTTTCCTCATGCTCGCTTCCATCAGCCGTTACGATCGTAATCCGCCCCTCACCGCCATCGACATCCGGCCGATACGCCCGCGAGACAACGATTTTTCCCTTCGTGCCCACCACTTCGTATTCGTTCTGAAAGAGCATGTCAAAACTGCACGTGAACTGCGCAAGCACACCGTTTTCCATCCTCATCCAACCATTCGTCGTTAAATCGACCGAACGGTGCGGATCAAAATGGGATTGAACAAATAATTCGATTGGTTCGACGCCAAGGATGTGTCTTGTTGAGTGCACGCAATAGCAGCCGACATCGAACAAGCTTCCCCCGCCAAGCTCAGGGTTCATGCGGATATTCGTTTCCCGGTCTTGCAAATAAAAAGAGAAATGGGCACGCATGTACGTGATGTCACCGATCTCACCGGCAGCGAGAAGCTGTTTGACGCGCCCATGCTGCGGATGAAACTGATACATGAACGCTTCCATGAATAAAACATCGTTTCTCTCGCACGCCTCGATCATGCGTCGGACATCCTCTTCACATAAGGCAGCCGGTTTTTCGCAAAGCACATGTTTTTTCTTCTGTGCCGCTTTGATCGTCCATTCCGCGTGCAGGCTGTTCGGAAGGGGAATGTACACCGCGTCGACGTCCGGGTCATCAATCAGCTGTCCGTAGCTGTCATACGCCTTCGGAATGCCGAGCCCCCGCGCCGCTTCGCTGGCCTTCCCCCTTTCACTGGCGATCGCCACGACTTCGGCGCGATCCGTCCGGCGAATGGCTGGAATCATCACGTCTTTGGCGATGGCCGCTGTACTCATAATACCAAAGCGAACTTTACGCCCCATGTTTCGTCTCTCCTTCCCGTTTTCAAAGGGAGAGGCTGGCCATCAGACCAGCCTTCATTTCCTTATCGTTTTCCTAAACGAATCACATTCCACGATAACTTCGACAACGTCGCCGACACTTTCCCGCCGGACAGTTGAGCATCGCCGTTGCGGTGCGGAACGACCGGGGAAGATTGCGCGGAATTCGTTTGTTTCACGTTTTCATGTTCCAATACGATATGTTCAATAACGCGATAATCGTCAAAATGGCGGACATCGCATTCAAGCAATAACGAATCGTCCATATCACGGTTGACCGCAAAAATCGTCACTTCTTCTTTTTCTTCATTGTAAACAGCGATCGACTCTAAATACGGAACATCTGTGAAGTCTTTGCTGTCGTATTTCGGGCTTGAAATAACTGGGTGCAACGCCACCCCTCTGCCGTAAACCGAGGCATGCATAAACGGATAGTAAATGGTTTGCTTCCATGCCGGCCCGTTCGGTTCCGTCATGATCGGTGCAATGACATTCACTAACTGAGCCAAGCAGGCGATTTTCACCCGATCGGCATGTTTCATGAGCGTAATGAGCATGCAGCCGACAAGAAGCGCATCTTCAAAGTTATAAATATCCTCCAACAAAGGCGGCGCGACGGTCCACGGTTCAATTTGCTTATCCGCCTCATTCGAGTGGTACCATACGTTCCATTCATCAAACGAAAGATGAATCGTCTTCTTGCTTCGTTTTTTCGCCTTCACGTAATCAGCAATGGCCACAACCGAACGGATAAAATCATCCATTTCCAGCGACAGCGCCAAATAATTCGCCGTGTCATTATCTCGATTTCCAAAGTATTGATGGAGGGAAATATAATCGACATGCTCATACGTGTGATCAAGAACCGTCGCTTCCCATTCCGCAAACGTCGGCATATTTCTGCCTGAACTTCCGCACGCAACAAGTTCAATGGTCGGATCTACCCATTTCATCACTTTGGCCGCTTCACAAGCGATTCGTCCGTACTCAACGGCTGTCTTGTGGCCAATTTGCCACGGACCGTCCATCTCATTGCCTAGACACCATGTTTTAATTTTATGCGGCTCTTTATAGCCGTGGGAAATGCGCAAATCGCTGTAATACGAGCCCGACGGGTGGTTGCAATATTCAACCAAGTTGCGTGCCGCATCAATGCCGCGCGTCCCTAAGTTGACGGCCATATTCACTTCGGCTCCGACCATCTTGGCCCAATCGACAAATTCATTCAAGCCAATTTCATTCGTTTCCACTGACTTCCATGCCAAATCAAGCCGCCGCGGCCGCTTTTCTTTTGGCCCGACTCCGTCCTCCCAGTTGTAACCGGACACAAAATTCCCGCCCGGATAACGGATAATCGGCACTTGCAGCTCTTTGACCAGCTCGATGACATCTTGCCGGAAGCCATTTTCATCGGCCTGCGGATGGCCGGGCTCATAAATCCCTCCGTATACGGCACGGCCGAGATGTTCGATAAACGAGCCATAGATGCGTTTGTCGATTTCGGCGATTTTGAAATCTTTTTCGATGATCATGGTTGCTTTTTTCATCCCCATATCACTCATACCCCCTTCTATAGTCGATTACCCTTTCACTCCTCCAACCGTTAAACCAGAAATAAAGTAACGTTGGAAGAACATGAATAATACAATAATCGGAAGAATCGTTAACAGAGATCCCGAAATTAAAATATCATAGTTATTGCCATAAGGAGTTAACAACCCAGATAAACCGATTGGCAAGGTGAACATATCCTCCGTTCGTAGAATAATTGTCGGCCATAGAAAGCTATTCCAGTAACCCATTGCCTGTAAAATAGCCATCGCTCCAAACGCGGGCTTCATCAACGGAACCATAATGCTGAAAAAAATTCTAAATTCCGAACACCCATCTATTCTAGCTGCATCAAGCAATTCCTTCGGCAACCCTAACGCGTATTGTCTAAAAAAGAAAATAGCGATAGGGGCTACCATGGTAGGAACAATAACTCCCCAGTATGTGTTAATCATTTTGAAGGACACCATCAATTTGTATAAAGGTAACATCAAAATTTCAGTCGGAATCATCATGACAGTCAAGACAAGAATAAAAATTACATTTCTGCCCTTGAAATTGTATACTGCCAACGCATATCCAACCATAGAGGAAAATAGTAAAGATAACACAGTTCCGACCGCAGTAATAATCAAACTATTTTTATACCAAGTCAGATATTTTGCCCCTTCTTGGAAGAGGTAAATGTAGTTCTTGAATGACAGCAAATGTGCCTGTAATTTTAAATTTAACCCATATCTAAGCAGCTCCGTAGACGGCTTAAAGGATGCCAGTAATAACGCAAAAAACGGGAAGAGTGCGACAACAGCAAAAAGCGACAACATTAATACGACTACCGCCTTTGCAACTGGGTGAATTTTTGCTGTCTCTGTCATTCTCTATCCCTCCTTCCTGAAGGCTCCGGTAACCTTCAACTGAATAATATTAATAACAAATACGATGATTAGCAGCACAATCCCGACAGCAGAACCGAATCCCATATCATTGTTCATAAAGCCTTCTTGGTAAATATAACCTACTAAAGTAAGTCCAATATCACCAGGAGACTGATTTTGCCAAAACACAAAACTCTCCTCGTACATTCTAAACCCGCCAAAAATACTAATCGTTAACACATAAATTACCACTGGCTTTAAAAGTGGAAGTGTAATATAAAAAAACTTCCTAAATGCCCCAGCTCCGTCCATTTCTGCCGACTCATAAAGTTCCTTTGGGATATTTTGCAACCCCGAGAGAAAATACAAAATATTCACCCCTAGCCACTTCCAAGACGCTAAAAATACCATTAAAAACATTCCCGTTCCCCAATGCATTGTCCACTGCTGGGGCGGCAGCCCTAGCCATTTCAAAAGCGTATTCGCAGGAGCTGATTCCAACTCCCCGAAGATTAAACGGAACACTACACCAACTACGATAGTAGAAGTTAGAGCTGGTATAAAATAGGCAGAGCGAAAAAAATTACGTCCCGGTATAGCCTTAGAATTCAAGATGACCGCTAGCACTAAAGGAAGCGGGATCAGAATAATTAGTGTCCAAATAGTGTAAATTGTTGTATTACGCAAGGCTGCATAAAAATGCGGATTGAGTAATTTTTTGTAATTTTCTACCCCAATAAATTTTGTTTCTCCAGGTAATACTTCTTGAAAACTCATTATGATCGTCGAAATGGAAGGATAAAGGAAAAATAGTAAAAAGGACAGGATAAACGGTGATACAAAAATATACGGAGCAGCCTTTTGAGAAAAAATAATCCCGTTTCCTGTTCGTTTCCGGGGTACTGTTTGCATTGAGTAGACTGGTTTATTTTCCACCGCGATACCCCTCCCGATTTAATCGTTGTATCATCCCCGAGCCAAAAAACATAGAGTGGTGAGGGGAGACGTCGTGCCGCGGCATCAATCAAATCCCCCCTCTATCATTCAAGCTACTCCTGTTTATTGTTTTCTCATTTCATCTGCCACTTTTTTCAGAGCTTGCTCTGGGGACATGCTCTTTTCTTTTAAAACCTTGTACAAAACTGTTTGGACCACTAACTCATTCATTTTTGGAGTGTTTTCAGTCACTGTCGGCGAATTGATTTCGTCTTTCACACTCATAAGAACATCGAAAATATAATCTCCAAAGTATTCTGTATATTTATTCGGCTCTTTCAGCGCAGAATCACTCCAAACATCCCAACGAATCGGATCAAATCCAAGCTGTTTCCAAATTTGGATGTTAGCTTCCTTAGATAATTTAGCAAACGCTAAAAACTCCTTCGCCAGCTCTACATTCTTACATTGGTTAGTGATAGCGGTTCCAGTGCCGCCCATGCCTGCCGACCGCTTTCCATCTGCCGTCCATTTTGGCATCGGTTTAATGATTATTTTCCCTTTTAAATCTGGCATGTAGTCGGTAAACCGCACCATGTACCACATCGGCATCACAACAGATGCAGCCCCGCCTTTATTCATAAACCCATAATATTCTTCTGCATGATGGTTCCCACCCGGAGCAGCTATAGCAATTTTTTCATCTAACAGTTGTTTCAAAAATGTTAATGTTTTTATGTTGATATCTTTATCTAAAATTACCTTTCCGTCCTTATCGTAAAAATCAGATCCTTGTTGTACAACTAGGGGCCAGTAAGTCCATGGACCGTCTGTTTCAATTGTCATCATCGGCTTTCCTGTAGCGCTAACTACCTTCTTACCTGCCTCTCTAAAATCATCCCATGTAACGATTTCGTCGGGATTTACCCCTGCTTTATCCAATAATTCTTTATTATAGTAAATGACGGTCGCACCGACGTGAAAATCAATTCCATAGTACTTTCCATCTTTAGAGTAGATATCGAATCTTGATTGAATAGCTTTGTCTTTTACGGGGTCTATAATGTCATTTAACTCTACTAACTGCGGTTTTCCTTTTAAATAGTTGGAGAAACGAGAAATCTCAATATCTACAATGTCCGGCGCTCCTACTCCGGATTGCAAAGATAAAAGCAGTTTGTTATGCATGTCATCATACGGATAAGTGGTAGTTTCTAGCTGAATCTTTTTGTCAGGGTGTGTTTTATTCCACTCATCAGCCATAAACTCGAAAAACTTTGCATGTTGCTCTCCAAATGTCCATAATGTCAGTTTAGTGGCACCATTTGCGCCTTTGCTCGATTGACCAGAATTGCTTGAGTCACCTGAACAACCAGCTAAAAACGTTGATACAGCCATAAATAAGACTAGTAGCAATAAAGACCACTTTTTCATCGGTTTACCTCCCCCCTGATTTCAAGCGCGGGTCAACTACTGTTTACGCCATGTTGCTACTATCGTTGAAAACGCTTTTAAAACTAACCACCTCTCCTCCCTAGTTTATTTCAAATCCTTTTTATAAGGATTCGAAAACAATTTGGCCTTACAAATATTATGTTTTAGCCTGACCGTGTTTTATATTGTACGTATAACTTTTAACTTCATTGTACCATTGTGTATATTTTTTTCAATAAAAAATTTAAAAAAATTAAGAAATATTTTTATCCAAGTTAAATTGATGCCAAAAGTTGTCCATATAACTGCCCTTGCGTTGATTACTTTGCTTACACATTCAAGATCACCTCCTCTGTTAAATTGCCAACTTTTATATATGATAAAAACCAAGGACATGAGCCCTCCTTCCAGCCCATGTCCTTGGTGTCGTGCCGTATGGATTTGCACGCTTACACCTTACCGTCCCCGCCAGAATACTTCATTCCATCTTAGTTCGTTCTTGAATGAGGAGACGGACGTATGTTCATTGATCACGACGCATTCAATGCCGGTCATTTCCGCAAAGTCTTGCAATTGTTCTGTTGTAACCGCAAATGAGAAACACGTATGGTGGGCGCCGCCGGCTAAAATCCATGCTTCGGCCGAATCGCGCAACGACGGGCGCGGTTTCCATAAAATGCGGGCGACCGGCAATTTCGGCATGTCGTGTTCTGGTTTCACCGCATCGACTTCATTGACAATGAGACGGAAGCGGTGCCCTAAATCAATCAGGGAAGCATTGACCGCCGCGCCCTCGCCGCCGTCAAACACGAGGCGGGCTGGATCTTCTTTTCCGCCAATCGAAAGCGGATGAACTTCGATGCGCGGCCGCGTTGCCGCGATCGTCGGACATACTTCGAGCATATGAGCGCCGAGAATCAGTTCGTTGCCAGGCTCAAAGTGGTACGTGTAGTCTTCCATGAACGACGTCCCTTTGCCATCGGCCATCACTTTCATCAACCGGACGAGGGCGGCCGTTTTCCAATCGCCTTCGCCGCCGAATCCATATCCTTCTGCCATGAGCCGTTGAACCGCAAGTCCTGGGAGTTGCTTCATGCCATGCAAATCCTCGAACGTCGTCGTAAAGGCGGTGAAGTTGCCATCTTGCAAAAAGGCTTTTAACCCAAGCTCGATCCGAGCCTGCTCACGGATGGACTCGCGAACCGGTCCATCTTGACGGCCGGCAGGCACCATGTCATACAGTTCGGCGTATTCATCAAGCAGTTCGTTAATGCTTTGTTCAGAAACATCGCGAATCGATTGCACCAAATCCCCAACACCATAACCGTTGACCGACCAACCGAATTGAATTTGCGCTCCCACTTTGTCCCCTTCCGTTACCGCCACTTCGCGCATGTTATCGCCGAAACGGGCCACTTTGAGCTGGCGGCTTTCCGCAAAGGCGACGGCCGTCCGCATCCATTTCGCCAGCCGCTCGCGGACTTCTGGGTCTTCCCAATGACCAACGACCACTTTCCGGGCCACTCCCATTCTCGCACCGATAAATCCGTATTCCCGGTCACCGTGAGCCGATTGGTTTAAGTTCATAAAGTCCATATCGATGCTGTCCCATGGAATATCACGGTTAAACTGCGTATGAAGATGCAATAACGGTTTTCGCAACTCCAACAGGCCGCCAATCCACATCTTCGCTGGCGAGAACGTATGCATCCAAGTAATGACTCCGGCGCATCGTTCGCTCGCATTCGCCTCCAGGCAAACGCGCCGGATTTCCTCTGGCGTCGTCACGACTGATTTGAAAACGAATGGGAACGGAAACACCGAATCGCGATTCCATTCATTGACCATGATTCTTGAATGTTCTTGGACTTGTTTTAACGCTTCTTCTCCGTACAAGTGCTGGCTTCCTGTCACAAACCAAAATTCATAAGGCCGTAATGATAACATGATTGCCCCTCCCGATTCACGATAAAGTTATTGATTCTTTCGCCGCCCTTGCGGTTTCTTTCCAATGTTTAAGCCGCTTCATCACATCGTTTTCCCCGCGGCCGAAGTAGTCGTGCAGTTTCGAATATTCTCGATACAGCTGTTCATAAATGGCGACATTCTCCGGAATCGGTTTGAACGTCTCTTCACGCACTTTCCCCATGTTTCGTGCCGCTTCCACAATGGATTCATAACCGCCGTTTTCTTTGCCGGCCGCAACCGCTGCGAACATGGCAGCCCCGACTGCCGGGGTTTGCTTGGACGCCGCAATTTTAATCTCACGGTTGGTCACATCAGCATAAATTTGCATGAGCAACTTGTTTTTTTGCGGCAATCCGCCGCACGCGTACAGTTCATCTACGTTGACACCGTTTTCAACAAAGGCATCGATAATTTTGCGCGTGCCGAAGGCCGTTGCTTCAAGCAATGCGCGGTAAATCTCTTCTGGTTTCGTCAGCAACGTATAGCCGATGATCAGCCCGGTTAAATCGGTGTCGACCAATACGGAACGGTTCCCGTTCCACCAGTCTAACGCGAGCAGTCCGGTTTCCCCCGGCCGATAGGCAGCGGCTCGCTTTTCCAGCCACTCATGGACACTAACTCCCTCTTTTTCCGCCGCTTCTTTCACATAGGCCGGAACACCTTGTTCAACATACCAAGCGAAAATGTCGCCCACCGCTGACTGCCCGGCTTCATAGCCGAAATATCCCGGAATGATGCCATCCTCGACAACGCCGCACATTCCTTCCACATACTTTTCTTCCGTACCAAGCAACATATGGCAGATCGATGTGCCCATCGCCATCACCAGTTTGCCTGGTTCAACGACCCCGACACCCGGTACGGCCGCATGGGCATCGACATTGCCGACGGCAACGGCGGTTCCCGGAAGGAGGCCCATCATGGCCGCCATTTCCTTCGTCAGCACCCCTGCTCTTGTGCCGAGCGGAACGATCGAGCCGCGCAGTTTCGTTTCTGTTAAGTGTTCCAGCCGCGGGTCGAGCGCCCGGAAAAACTCCTTGCTCGGATAGCCGTCTTGTTTATGCCAAATCGACTTATAACCGGCCGTGCAGCTGTTGCGCACCAGTTGACCGGTCATTTTGAAGATCACCCAGTCGGTTGCCTCTAAAAAGAGATCGGTTTGGTCGTAAATATCCGGCGCTTCGTTCAGAATCTGCCAAATTTTCGCAATCATCCATTCGGATGAAATTTTACCGCCGTATCTCGGCAAAAACGCTTCGCCCCGTTTGGCGGCGATTTCATTGAGCAAGTTTGCCTCATCCTGAGCGGCATGGTGCTTCCACAATTTCACCCAGCTGTGTGGGCGATGTTTAAACTCCGGTTTCAAGCAAAGCGGCTCGCCGGAAGCATCGACCGGCAGCATCGTGCAAGCGGTAAAATCGATCCCAACCCCGATCACATCCGCCGGGTTGACCCCTGACTTTTGCAATACAGCTGGAACGGCGGTCGCCAACACTTCGATATAATCGCCCGGGTGCTGCAGTGCCCAGTCTGGTTCTAGTTGTACGTTCGATTCCGGCAACACTTCATCAATGACTCCGTGAGGGTACGGGGTGACATGGTCCGCAATTTCGTTTCCTTCCAGATCAACAAGAACGGCGCGTCCCGATTCCGTCCCATAGTCGATGCCGATGACATACTTTTTCCCCATCGCAGTCTCCCTCCCTTATTGGCCATAGTAAGCGTTTACGCCATGCTTGCGTAAATAATGGCGGTCAAGCAGCGACTGGCTGATCGGCTGTGCATTTGGATTGAGCATGTACGTTCTTGCCGCCATTTTCGCCACTTCTTCCAAAACGACAGCATTGTGGACGGCATTGGCCGGATCTTTGCCCCAAGCAAATGGTCCATGGCCATGCACCAAAACACCCGGTACTTGCAACGGGTCGAGAAACCGGAACGTTTCGGTGATCACTTTGCCGGTTTCAAGTTCGTACGCCCCTTGAATTTCCTCGCTGGTCATCGGCCGGGTGCACGGAATTTCGCCATAAAAATAGTCAGCATGCGTCGTCCCCAACGCTGGAATCCCTCTCCCGGCCTGTGCCCAAACAGTCGCCCAAGTCGAATGGGTATGGACAATTCCGCCGATTCCTGGAAATTGTTTATACAGCCAGAGATGGGTCGGAGTGTCCGACGACGGTTTTAAGGCTCCTTCTACCACGTTGCCGTTTAAGTCCACAACCACCATATCATCGATGGTCAGTTTGTCATACGCCACCCCGCTTGGCTTAATGACAACCAACCCGCGCTCCCGGTCAATCCCGCTCACATTTCCCCACGTAAACGTCACGAGGCGGTATTGCGGAAGCTGCAGATTGGCCTCCCATACTGATCGTTTCAGCTCCTCAAGCATGGCCTCCACTCCCTATGAAAAATCTCCTCACCTCCATTATAATATTGTACGTACAATTTTTCTATACTTTTTGTAAAAATACGAACATATTTTTATATTCCTTTTGTAGAGTTACGGATGATTAACTCAGGCTTATAAATCATATCTCCGATTTTTTCAGCGGCCGGCTGCTCGATCATTTGAATCAACAACCGCGCCGCTTCGATCCCCATTTCCGTTTTTGGATGGCGAATCGTTGTCAACTTCACTTCCGTCGCTGTCGCAAACGTCGAATCATCGAATCCGACAATCGAAATGTCATCAGGAACCGATAATCCTTGTTGGCGAATGACATCAAGAAGCAAAATCGCCAGCTCATCATTGTAGCAAACAAACGCTGTCGGCCGCTCCTCTTTCGGCCGTTGCAAAAACTCCCGCGCCACCTCAAGCGGTCTGGTCGTTTTCTCCTCGGTTGTGTAGGATAGAAGATACTCCGTCGCCACGGGCACCTCGTGTTGCTGATGGGCACGAATAAACCCCCGCAAACGATCCACCCCTTGCAAATCGTCCGTTTTAAAGAAACCAGCGATTCGGCGATGGCCTAAACGAATGAGGTGATCCGTCAATAAAAACCCGCCTTCTTCGTCATCCATTTTCACGCATGGACAGCTCACTTCCAAATAGCGGGCGTTGATCATCACATACGGAATATGGTGGTTGTTGAGCGACAAGTAGTAGCCTAAATTAGGGTTTCCTTGCGCGCTTTTCGTCGGCTCGATGATCAGCCCGCTCAACGGCTCTCGAATCATCTCCTCAAGCCGTTCTTTTTCTCTCTGTTTATCGTTATTTGTGCTCGCCAACAAAAGGCGGTACCCTTTTTCCCGCAACGTCTCTTCCGCACCGCGTACAATATGAGGGAAAATATAATCGGAGATATAGGTCGTCACGATCCCGATCGTTTTCGTGTCAACCTGTTCTTTCGGCTTCGGCCGGGACACAAATGTGCCGCTCCCTTGGATTTTGTACAGCCATCCTTCCTTCTCAAGCTCACCGAGCGCCTGCCGAACCGTATGGCGACTTAACTGAAACTGATTGGCGATTTCATGCTCAGTCGGAATTTTCTCATCCGGCTTTACCTTGCCTGAAACAATCCATGATAAAATTTCTTGCTTTAATTGCGCATATTTGGGCAGCGTTTTCTCCTTCATAGTCCACCTCAACGATAAAATAATGAGATATAAATTAATTTTATTATAGCAGTTTTTATTTGTCCGTATCATTGTGCTAAGAGCAGACGGCGGAAAATATATGAGGTGCCTGTACACGCCCTTTTTCGAACGAAAGAGAACAAGGGGAGAAAACGCTCCAACCTCCAAAACCACTTGAAATGTGACTCGACATACGGATCATATGAACCGATCGAACTCTTTTCGAGCATAAAAGCCTTTTGTCCGCCTTTTGACCATTTGACAAAAAAGCCAAGCAATGCGCTTGGCCCTTCGCTCTTGCATTAAGCGGCTTTGTTTTTGTTGTAAATATCAAAAGCGACAGCAATAAGCAATACAAGCCCTTTAATGGCCTGTTGCCAGTCAATCCCCAACCCTAACAACGACATGCCATTGTTCATCACACCCATCACAAGACCGCCGATAATCGCTCCCCCGATCGTGCCAACACCACCATAAGCGGATGCGCCTCCGATAAAGCATGCCGCAATGGCATCGAGTTCAAACAAGTTTCCTGCTTTTGGCGTCGCGGCATTAAGACGGGCGGCAAAAATCAGCCCGGACAAGGCAGCCAGCACACCCATGTTAACAAACACCCAAAATGTGACGCGTTTCGTTTTAATGCCGGACAATTGCGCAGCCTTCTCATTACCACCAATCGCATAAATATGGCGGCCGACGACCGTCCGATTCGCCACAAAGGAATAAATGATAATCAACGCGGCCAAAATCACCAAAATCGTCGGGATTCCTTCGTACGTGGCTAAAATATAAGTGAAAATCATGATCACAGCGGCGATCGCAGCGAGTTTCAACGCAAACATCGGCGCAGGAACGACGGCAAACCCATATTTCTTCTGGTTGTTTCGTTTTCTCCATTCCAGTGCAATAAACAAGAGGGAAGCAGCAACACCGATCACGATCGTGAACAGATGAATCGCTCCGCCATGAAATACGTCTGGGAGAAATCCAGAGCTCATGTTTTGAAATGTTTTCGGAAACGGAGCGATCGACTGTCCTTCCAAAATAACCATTGTCAACCCCCGAAACAGCAACATCCCTGCCAATGTAACAATGAACGATGGGATTTTTACGTACGCCACCCAAAAACCTTGCCACGCACCAATCAAGGCCCCGAGTAATAAACAAATGAGCATTGTCAACCACACTGATGTCTGGTGCTGAACCATCAGAATGCCGGCCAATGCCCCGACAAAAGCCGCGACCGATCCGACAGACAAGTCAATATGTCCAGTGATAATGACAAGCATCATGCCGACAGCCAGCACCAAAATATAACTGTTTTGCAAAATTAAGTTCGTAATATTCAATGGCCGCAACAAAATGCCCCCAGTTAACACTTGGAACAATAACATAATCAAAATGAGAGCGATCACCATGCTGGAACTTCTCATATTATTTTTGATCAACTGACCGAACGATAACCGTTGATTTTCTACAGATTGCCCCGAGGAATGATGCACTGCTTTCCGCATTGGTGCTTCCATTTTATGCTCCCTCCTGAATCGCTGTTTTCGTCATGAGCCTCATCAGTTTTTCTTGGGTCGCTTCTTCCCGTGGCACCTCGCCAGTGATTCTCCCTTCACTCATCACATAAATTCGATCGCACATGCCAAGAATTTCCGGAAGCTCGGACGAGATCATTAAAATGCCTTTCCCTGCATCGGCTAGCTGCTGAATGATTGTGTAAATTTCATATTTCGCGCCGACGTCAATTCCCCGTGTCGGTTCGTCAAGAATCAAAATATCGGGCTCAGCGAAAATCCACTTGCTCAGCACCACTTTTTGCTGATTTCCCCCACTAAGGGCTTCTACTTTTTGAAATACGCTTGGCGTTTTAATTTTGAATTGGTCACGAAATCGCTCCGACTCAACAATTTCTTGATTTTCATCAACGACCAAATGACTCGAGATTTTACTTAAACGTGAAAGGGTAATGTTTTTCCTGATATCTTCCATTAAGATAAGCCCGTTCCCTTTGCGGTCTTCTGTTACATAAGCAATTCCATTAGCAATGGCCTTGCTGACATCACTGACATCGATTTTGGACCCGTTTTTCCATACTTCGCCACTGATTTTCTTTCCGTATGACCGACCAAAGATGCTCATGGCCAATTCCGTTCGTCCCGCCCCCATGAGGCCAGCGATCCCGACAATTTCTCCTCTACGAATCGACAGATTGACGTCATCAATCACCTTGCGCTCGGAGTAAACGGGGTGATACACCGTCCAATTTTTCACTTCAAATATGACTTCGCCGATCTTCGGTGTTCTTGTCGGATAACGATTGGTTAAGTCGCGCCCAACCATTCCACGGATAATCCGGTCTTCGGTCACTTCATCATGTTTCATATCCAACGTTTCAATCGTTTTTCCATCCCGTAAAATCGTGATCGAATCAGCGACTTTAGCAATTTCATTTAATTTATGGGAAATAATAATGGCCGATAAGCCCTGTTGTTTCAATTCCAAAAGCAAATTCAGCAAGTTTTCGCTGTCATCTTCATTCAAAGCCGCTGTCGGCTCATCCAAAATAAGCAATTTGACTTCTTTGGCCAATGCCTTCGCGATTTCCACAAGTTGCTGCTTGCCGACACCAAGTTGGCCGACCGGTGTATGCGGTGACTCCTCTAATCCGACTTTCTGCAGCAGTTTTTTTGTTTGAGCAATCGTTTCATTCCAGTTAATGATGCCTTTTTTCGCTCGTTCATTCCCTAAAAAAATATTTTCGGCAATAGATAAATACGGAATCAAGGCCAACTCTTGATGAATGATAACAATTCCTAACTGTTCGCTCTGTTTAATATCTTTAAATCTACATACTTCACCTTTAAATAAAATTTCTCCGTCATACGTGCCGTACGGATAAACACCGCTCAACACTTTCATTAATGTCGATTTTCCTGCCCCGTTTTCTCCACAAAGCGCGTGAATTTCTCCTTCCCGCACCTTTAAGTTCACATTATCAAGCGCTTTTACTCCAGGAAATTGCTTCGTAATCCCCCTCATTTCTAAAATAAATTCAGCCATCTTCTGTTGCACCCCTTGTCAGAGAGTTACGGATATAAGGGGTTGCAGATCCCTTATATCCGTTTTCTCGGTATCTTCTATTTTTCCAAATCTTCTTTTTTGTAATAGCCGCTGTCGATCAATACTTTTTCATAATTGGATTTATCAACCGAAACCGGTTCCAACAAATACGCTGGGACAACTTTAACTCCGTTATTATACGTTTTCGTATCGTTCACTTCCGGCTTTTTCCCTTTCAACACCGCATCCGCCATCTCAACTGCTTTTTTCGCCAATTCCCTCGTGTCTTTAAACACCGTTTGCGTTTGTTCCCCTGCGATAATCGATTTCACCGAAGCCAATTCCGCATCTTGCCCAGTAATCACCGGCATCGGCTTGCTCGGAGTTCCGTAGCCAACCCCTTTTAAGGAAGAAATGATGCCAATGCTAATGCCATCGTACGGGGACAAAACCGCATCAACGCGAGCATTCGTATAATGCGCACTCAACAAGTTATCCATACGCGCTTGAGCCGTAGCTCCATCCCAGCGCAATGTCGCTACTTGGTCAAACTTCGTTTGCCCGCTTCTCACCACTAACTTTCCGGAATCAATGTACGGCTTTAATACCGACATTGCTCCATCAAAGAAGAAATAGGCGTTATTGTCATCTGGAGAACCGGCAAACAACTCGATGTTGAACGGTCCCTTTCCTTCTTTCAATCCGAGCTTTTGTTCAATGTACTGCCCTTGCAGCACACCGACTTTAAAGTTATCAAACGTTGCATAATAGTCGACATACTTGCTGTTTTTAATCAAACGGTCGTACGAAATGATCTTAATCCCTTGTTTATGCGCTTTTTCCAACACGTCCGTCAACGCTTCCGCATCAATCGGAGCAATCACTAACACGTTAACCCCTTTGGTGATCATGTTTTCAATTTGTGATACTTGGTTTTCAACCACGTCCTCAGCATATTGCAAATCCGTCTTATAACCGAGTTTTTCGAATTCTTTCACCATATTTTTCCCATCATGAATCCAGCGCTCTGAAGATTTCGTTGGCATAGAAATGCCGACAAATCCATTTTTTCCTCCATTCGCCCCAAGTCCCCCGCAGGCCGATAATGACAGGACAAATATCGACAAAATTAGTACAAACAAAGACTTTTTCATTTTCTCCCTCCTCAAATTTGTACGTATATTTAATTTCTGTTCTTACTATACCACGGGACAAATTGTCCGTCTTTTTAATTAATTAACTATTTTTATAAAAATTTAACTTTGTTGAAGCGTTTTCAAAATGAGGACACACCCCTTCTGATCTCGACATAGAATGATGGATCAAGGTACGGACATTTTTGCGGAAAGTTCCATGAGCGGCACGATCTGCTCTCCACCCGGAGATGAAAATGGCCGCTTGCCGACGAGGTTTTCACGGAAAGAAAAAGGTGTCCCCATAAGGATCGGGACACCCTTTTTCACTAATCGTATCCATTTTGGTAACGGATAACCTTTTCGATCCGTCTCCTCTCATCCAATGCTCGCTCCTCCCTGATCATCTCAAAAGGTATCCTTTGTTATGTGCATTTTCCGATATTGATTTGGAGACACCCCTATCGTCTTTTTAAAAGCCGTGCTGAAATAATGCTGTGTATCATAGCCGACGCGTTCAGCAATTTCATGAATCGGCAACTCAGTAGACAAAAGCAATTCCGACGCCTTCTCCATCCGAGTTTTCGTCAACAAATGAGTAAACGAAATGCCGAGTTCTTGTTTGATCATTCGGCTTAAATAAACCGGGGAAACATTGAGAAACTGAGCCACGGACTCAAGCGTCAAATCCGGCTGGCTAAAGTGTTTCTGTATATACTGCCTAGCGCGGCGGACAATCGGAGAAATACGGCTTTCTTTCTCCATTTGCTCTTTGCATTTTTCATATGCCGCCCTCACCCCGCCTATTCCTCCTTGCACTGCTTCTATATATACACTAGCTTTGATATGCAGATGTTGCCTCAGTGCCATTTCAATTTGCCTGCACCGTTCTTCGCTGATCGCTTTCCAGCTGATCACAACGACGAGCTCGTTCGAATCGCGAAAAATAATTTTGTCGCCATCTTCCAATAATTCAGAGAGGGCGTTTTCGATGGCAAATAAAAGCAACTGCCGATCCCGATCGCTCACAATGGGCTGATTTTTAAATGAAAACCATTGGATGACAATGATTTGCGCAGGGCAAGACCACGAAAGTCCAAGCAAGGACAGTTGCTCGACCATCTCCTCCTCTGTCAGTCGCCCTGTCGCCCATTCCATTCCTAATTGCTGGCGAAGCACGTGAGCATGCTTCTGTACTTGATTTGTTAACAGTTCCATATATCGTTTTTCCTGTTGCTCCTGTTCGAGCTTCTCCTTCACTTTTGCGACTACTTCGCGCAATTGCTGCGGATGAGTGGGCTTTAATAAATAATCATCCACTTGAAGGCGAATCGCTTCCTGCGCATACGAAAACTCATCATAACCGGTAATCACAATCATACGGCAATGGGGCAACTTCTCCCGCGCATGTTTCATCAGTGTAATCCCGTCCATAATCGGCATGCTTAAATCGACAAACAATACATCGACTCGATGCTGCAAGGCGAATTCCAACGCCTCTTCCCCATCTTCTGCTTCTGCAACAACTTCCATGTTAAATTCATGCCAATCGATTGATTCCCGAATTCCTTCACGAATGATAGCCTCATCGTCTGCAATCAACACTTTCCACATGAATCCATTCCTCCTAAGGAAGATGGGGGATGATCGGGTGCACAATTGTCACGGTTGTCCCTTTCCCTTCCTGACTATCGATATACAGTCGATAGCGAGGACCAAATGTTAACTGTAAGCGGGCTTGTACGTTCACCATTCCGTACCCTTTCACCTTTTTCATCTTTCCTTCTTGGTCTCCCGATGTAAAGTCAATGGCTAAACTTTTCTGCAACTCTTGTAGCCGCTCCCGTGACATTCCGACGCCATCGTCTTTTACACAAATATACATCGCTCCTTCATGTTCTCGCGCTTGAATCCAAATATGCCCTTGTCCTCTTCTCTGTTTGATACCGTGATAAATCGCATTCTCTACAATCGGCTGCAACAGCAACTTTAACACATAAAATTGTTGCAGATGTTCCGGAATATCAAAGGTATAGTCCAACTTATCTTTATAGCGAACTTCCTGGATACGTAAATAACTTTTCGTATGTTCTACTTCCTCAGCCAAACGAATCATATCCTTCCCCTTGCTCAACCCAATGCGGAACAACTTTGCCAGATTGTTGACCAACTCGGCAACATCATCAGCCCCTTTTTTGCGCGCCATCCATTGAATGGTGTCTAATGTATTGTAAAGGAAGTGCGGTTTAATTTGGGCTTGCAATCCCCGCAACTCTGCCTCCCACCGCTGTCGCTCTTGCCATTCCGCCAAAGAAATAAAATGCTGCATTTGATCCAACATGTGGTTGAAACTTCGACCCAATATCCCAATTTCATCCATACGCTCCCCATGATAACGAACCGTTAAATCGCCTGCTTGCGCTTTTTTCATAAATGCCGTCAGCTGGCTGATCGGACGAGATAATGAAAACGACAGGTAATAAGAAGTACCAATGGCAATAAAACAGACGAAAAAAATAAAACTGACGATATAAAAACGGATTTCTTTCACTTCTAGTGCTGATTCATCACTGGGAAACACTCCGATTGTTGTCCAATTCGTAAACGGCGAGCGCTGATAAATAAACTGAACGTGTTGTCCATTGATGTTCTTGAAAAATGAACCGCTATTTCCTTTGATCCAGCGCATCGGGACAGCTGTCACTGTGGAACGGCTCGGAGTATAGATGCTTTTCCCTTGCTCATCCATCACCAGTAAATATCCCCATTTTCCAAGACGGATATTTTTTGTCGCTTCCGCAATGACTCTCAACTTTAAATCAACCAGTACAACCCCTTTCACGTTTTGTGTCTCGGGATCCACAATGGCTCGAACCGCGGATATGACTTCTGCACTTGTATAATGGGCATGAGAAATAACATTTCTTCCAACCGGATGACCGAGCATTTTAAAAATCCCTTTATTTTTCACAGCCTCACGATACCATGATTCCCTTGTTAACGGCCGGGGAGAACGGCTGTACATTTCATTGCTTATATAGTCGCCATACTCGTTAACAACTAAAATCCCCGCAATCTCGGGATACAACGTAGTGATTCCTTGCAAAAATTGACGCATTTCATAATCATTGCGAGGCGCTCTACGATCCAAGAACGCTTTTATTTGCGGATTAAAAGCAATCAGATACGTTGCGTTTTGCATATTATTGGCATAAAACTCTAATGTCTGATTGACTTGGCTAATCAATTGCAACGTATTTTCATTTACTTGTCGTTCAATAATTCGATCCACCGTCCACCCTACCAAGCTTCCTAAGCAGAGTGCAGGCACAATCATTGAGATGAGTAACAACGAAACAAACTTGTATCGTATCGGCCAATGGCTAACCCGCCAACGCTTCAGCATTCGCAACGTCAATCACTCGTTTCTCTGTAGTCATTTGGCATAAAAATGATCCACATTTTCTCGTGTAACGATCGTAATTCCTGTATCAACATACGCGGGTAGCGGTAAATCCCCCGATCGTGATGGTGAGGTAAGATGATGATGGAGATGAAATAAAAACTGCAGCGACCAGTACCCCATATTCCATGTTCCTTGCGCCAATGTCGCAGCGATCACACCTTCCTTCACCAAATCTAATGTTTGTTTTTCTGTATCAAAACTAATGACCGTAATCTCTTTCTTATTTAGCTCTTTGATTGCTTCCGCCACGCCAACTCCTCCGTTCGCTTCTGTGGCAAAGATCCCTTGCACATCCGGATAATCTCGCAAAATCTCTATTGCCGCCTGTTTTGAGACCATAGTGTCTCCTTTTCCATTCTTCACAGCCACCACTTGCATTCGTGGATATTTTTCATAGATCGTCTCAACAAATCCTCTCGTTCTCTCTTGATGATTAAGTTGATGGGGGGAGGTAATCACGGCAACGTTTCCGCCATTTCTCAGTAGTTTTGCCATTTCGTGAGCAGCTGTCACTCCAGCACTATAATTATTCGTCCCTAGAAACGAAAACGCCTTGCTTCCCGAAGCATTCGAGTCAAATAATACAACTGGAATCCCTTTCTCAACAGCTTTATTGATTGTCTTTGTCAGCGCGGTCGGATTAATGGCGGAAACAGCAATACCTGCCGGTTTTCTCGCGATCACTTGTTCCAGCACCGTAACTTGCTCGTTGACATCATATTGGGTAGCCCCCCGATATTCCACGGAGACGTTCAATGCTTCCGCTGCATCTTCAAATCCTTTCAGACAGCGCTTCCAATAATCCATACCTGATTGGAAAGTGACCATGACGTATTTTTCATCTGGTTTGCCTTGAAACGCTGTCTCTCCTTGAGAAGCTAAACGGAGGCGAGAAATTTCTAAATGATAGCGGTATATATAAAGAATAAACAAACTGACTAAACAAGCATAAATGAGTAGTAACTTCTTCACTATGCTAATCCCCCTTGAACTCTCCTGAATCAAAAACTTATGGCAACAAAAACTGACGGAATGATGCAGGATTTCCCCTAAGTATAGATGACGTTTCTTTCGAGGGCAATAGGAGAAGGCTTTTCCTTAATCAATGTACCATGTCTGAACGGCAAAATCCAAAACAAAAAAGATTGTCTCAAAAACAGGTGAGACAACCGTTTCATCATAATTTCATTCGATGGATTAATCGTTCTGTTCCCTTTTCGCTATAAATTTCTGATTTTTCGTTTCGGTTTTCATCTAACTACAATATAAAGCAGCGAGTGATCAGCTTGGATGTAAAACAAAATCTCAACTTGGTATAGTCGATCTTTCACCGTTAACTACACTAACAGTTATATATCATAGCGGTCTCAACCTATTCTATTTCATAAAATAGTGTTAGTGTCGAACTCTCAGTCTTTTCCGTCCTCACCTCCCCCGAAACACCGGCTTCCGTTTTTCTAAAAAGGCGCGGACGCCTTCGCGGTGATCTTCGGTTTGCCGCATGCGCTGTTGGGCGTCGGTTTCAAGCTCTAGGACGCGAAGCAAGTCCGCCTTTGTTTGCTCGGCGTACAGCTGTTTCGTGGCGATCATGGCTTGGAGCGGTTTTTCCTGCAGGGAAGCGATGAATTGTTCGGCTTGCTCCTCATGATCGACAACGAAATCGACGAGGCCAAGCTGCTGCGCTTCATCGGCGCTCATCGGTTTTCCTTCCCAAATGATTTGTTTCGCTTTCGCGGTACCGACGCGCTGCGCCAAGAGGAAATGCCCGCCGCCGTCAGGGACGAGGCCAACGCCGATAAAGTTCATGGCGAGGCGCGCTTCTTTTGTGGCGATGAGGTAATCGCTCGCCAACGCAAAGCTGAACCCAAGACCAGCAGCGGGCCCATGGATGAGCGAAACGGTGATTTTCGGCATCGTATACAATCGCATGATCATCTCTTGGATCGTGTTCATCACCGTCTGAAATTGGCCCGGGTCATCGACAGAAAGCATCGTCTTAATGTCGCCACCTGCCGAGAATCCTCTTCCCTTGCCGCGGATGACGACGATCGAAGCGTCACTTTCTTCGATTTGCCGCAATGCGCCGACAAGTTCTGTTAACATTTGTCCATCCATCGCATTGAGCGACTGCGGGCGGTTCAGTTCCAATATTGCTTTGTTTTGGTCAAATGTCAGCGCAACTGTTTCCATTGCTCTCCCCCTCTGAATGATGATTCATTTATTCATTCTCTATAGGGATCCTCAATTCCTTGCTGTTAACAAAAATATTGCCAAAACATCAATGCTTGACATATTCGTCTATTTATAATAGGTTCTATCACGGCGTTACTTTTTGCATCTAAATAAAAAAGCAAGAGGTTTCTGCCTATGAAGGGGTTGGTATAATGAGAAAGCCAGGCTATTTACGAAACGTGTCATTTTATGTATTGGCGGGATTGATATTTTCTATGATGGTTTACAATGTCTTTTATAATCTCGGAAAATTTCCTATTTCCAGCTGGGACGAAGCGCGACATGGCGTCAATGCTTACGAAATGTTAAAACATGGAAATTTGATCGTCAACACATATCTTAGGCACCCTGATTACTGGAATTTAAAACCTCCCCTTAGTTATTGGGCTATTATGGTTGGTTATAAGTTGGTTGGGCTGAACGCTCTTGGCTTGCGACTGATGTCTGGCGTTTGCGCTATCTTCATGGCTATAGTCATTGCTTTATTTATGAAAAAGCGATTTGGCCGCATGGCTGCTATCATATCATTGCTTGCCTTGTCGACTAGCACCCAATATCTTCTCAACCATTGCGCTCGCACAGGAGATGCGGATTCTCTCTTTGTATTTTTCTTTACGTTATCCATCATTTCTTTGCTGTCCGCCAGACGGCAGACGCGATGGTTGTATGCAGCTGGCCTTGCCTGTTCACTCGCTTTTTTAACGAAAAGTTGGCATGCAGGGAACATTCTGTTGATCATGGCTGTATATTTCCTAATCACTCGACAATGGGAGTCATTTCACTGGCGCGCCTGGTGGAGGGCAGCCCTCAGTTTCGCTGTTCCTGTGCTCGCTTGGGTTCTTGCCCGCTACCACTATGATGGATGGCGGTTTTTTAAGCAAATGATCGCCTATGATTTGTTGTTACGCTCCACTCGGCCCATTGAGGGTCATATTGGCGATGAAACCTACTACGGCATCATTCTTGTTCATTTTTTCTTTTGGTGGCTGGCGCTCTTGGTCGGAATCATGGTCATCAGTTACATGCAAGGCGTTCGTCTTTTAGCGTTTGAAGGAACAGACCATCGATTGAAAGAAGATGTGATCGGGATTTTGCTTTGGATTTGCGTCCCGCTTCTCATGTTTACCATAGCTAAGACGAAAATCAGATGGTACATCCTCCCTGTCTATCCGCCGCTTTGCATGTTGATTGGCATTTGCGCAAGTCAATTATGGAGAAAAGGAACGTGGGGAGCGCGGGGAGTGTTGCTGACTGGACTGTTGTTCGTCGCATCGTTTTACGAAACGAATATTCAACATTATATCCATCATCCCAAGCCAAATTTCGAACTGGCATTGCTTCAGCAGACCGCCCAAATGCCTGTTCATGGATACGAACTGTTTATGTACCATCCGTTGCACGAGAAAGGTCGCTGGCCGCAAAATGCGGTCTTGACAGCAGAGCTTGCGAATGACCTCAAACCTCGGCACGGAGGGCTGAAAACGTTCTTGCATACAAGCCGAAGCCTGCTTCTCGTGAAAAAAGCATGGTTCAGCAAACAGCTCGAGCATAAATACCACCTGTCTGTTCTCGCCTCGAACCGTTGGGGATATATTTTGGAAAAGCACGCTTAAACATACAGCCTTGGAGTGCCACTCTCTCCAAGGCTGCGCAACCATTCTTCTAGAATTTTAGGAACAAACTTTACTCCAATCTCTTCTCATCCCGCTTAATTCTGGTTAAAAATAATCAATTTCAACTCCGTCATTTCCTCGATCGCATAGCGGATCCCTTCGCGGCCGAACCCGCTTTCTTTCACGCCGCCGTACGGCATATGGTCGACACGGAACGTTGGGATGTCGTTGATGAGCACGCCACCGACGTGCAGTTGTTTCGCCGCTTTCCACGCGGTATGGACGTTATCGGTGTAAATGCCCGCCTGCAAACCGTAGCGCGAGTCATTGACAAGCGCAATCGCTTCGTCGATCGAGCGGACACGGTTGATCAAGACGATCGGGGCGAACACTTCTTGGCATGACACTTTCATTGTCGGTTTGGCATCGACAATGACCGTTGGAAGCAAAATGTTGCCGTCGCGCTCGCCGCCGAGGACGACATTCGCGCCGCCTTGTTTCGCCTCTTCAATCCAAGAAAGCGCGCGATCGACATCGTTTGGCGTGATTAACGCCGACACATCGGTGGCTGGATCGAACGGGTCGCCTGTTTTCAACTGTTTCGCCGCAGCGACGAATTTTTCAACGAACTCGTCATAGCGTTTTTCATGGACATAGACGCGCTGGAGCGAAATGCACACTTGCCCTTGGAACGTGAACGCGCCAAATACGCAACGCGGGATGATGCGGTCAAGATCGACCTGCTCGTCAACGATGACGGCCGAGTTTGAGCCAAGCTCCAACGTCACCCGCTTTAAGCCTGCTTTGTTGCGGATCGCGATGCCCACTTCCGGGCTGCCGGTGAACGTGATCATGCTGATGCGGGGATCGGCGACGATTTGGTCGCCGACCGTGCGGCCGCTTCCGGTGACGACGTTGAGCGCCCCTTTCGGCAAGCCTGCGTTCTCGAACAGCTCGGCGATAAAGTAGGCCGACAGCGGCGTTTGGCTCGCTGGTTTCAACACCACGGTATTGCCTGAAGCGATAGCCGGACCAAGTTTATGAGCGACTAAGTTCATCGGGAAGTTAAACGGCGTGATCGCCCCAATGACGCCGATCGGCTCACGGACGGTGATGGCGATGCGGTTTTCCCCGCCCGGCGCCGCATCAAGCGGCAATGTTTCGCCATGGATGCGCTTCGCTTCTTCGGCGGCGAATGTATACGTCTGGATCGTGCGGGCGACTTCCCCTTTCGCCGTGGTGATCGGCTTGGCGGCTTCCAAGGCGATCAACTTCGCCGCTTCTTCTTGCCGCTCTTTCAGCTGTTCGACGACCCGCCCTAAAATAGCGGCCCGTTCATGCGCCGGCATGGCGGCCATCGTCTGCCGCGCCGCATACGCCGCGGCGATCGCCTCATCAACTTCTTGTTCGTTGGCCATCGGAATTTCGGCAATCGTCTCGCGTGAATACGGTGATTTCAGTTCGGTGTAAGACTTCGCTTCCCGCCATTCGCCGTTGATGTATAGTTTTTTTCTTTCCGCCATGTTCTCATCCTTTCCCTAACTAGTATTTGCAATCCAAACATTGCCTGTGTTAATAACATTTTTTATTTCGTCGCAAATTTGCTAGAATCCTCTTTTCTGATCCATTTATAGGACATGTTGCTGGTCCTCTATCTCCTCTTTCAGATTGGAGGATGGGAAAAGGTAGGAAAAAATCACAATCGAAACGATACTCGCCCCAATTCCATACATAATCGGATAGGTTGAGCTTAATCCCTCCATCGCTAAACCAACCAGCACAACGATGGAACTAATAATGATAGAGTAAAAGCCAGCTTTCGCCGTTGCTCGCTTCCAAAAGAAGCCAAAAATCACTGGTACGAAAATGGCGCCTGACAAAATGGCATAGGCGACATCCAATGCAACAAGCACATCCTGAATCCAAATAGCAAAGATAATGGCGACAATCCCCACTGCTAGCGTCATCATTCTGGATAATAGGACAAACTGTCGATCACTTATATTCTGAAACCAATATTGCTTCAAAATATCATGTGATAACAGAGTAGATGAGGCAAGCAATGTTCCGGAGGCCGTTGACATGAGAGCAGAACATACACTGGCCAAAATGAGCCCTAACAAGCCGTGCGGCAAAATCTCTAATGACATATTGGCAAATACGTTTTGTGGATCGTTTATATTCGGAAAAACCATCACCCCGCACATGCCAATGACGCTTAACGCCACGGCATAAGCGATGCTGTAAAGACCCGCATATACTGCGCCACCTCGAGCAATGTTCGGTGTTTTGGCCGTAAACACCCGCTGCCAAATATCTTGTGATACCACCATTCCTAATGTATAGAGCAAGAAGTATTGAAAAATATTTGCCCATCCCATCGATGTCAGATCAAAATGTGACGCTGGCAATCGCTCCAAAAGCGATGTCCATCCACCGACATAGGACAAACTCATCGGCAGCATCACGAAGAAAATGCCAACAGTCATGACGATAAACTGAATGATATCCGTCATCGTCACGCTCCACATTCCTCCGAGAATCGTATAAAACAACACGATCCCCCCGCCAACTAACATCGAAACGGTCATGCTCCAACCTAAAACCGCATGAATGATTGTGCCCATCCCAATGACTTGTGTTACCGAAACCATCAACGTATAGATCGCTGCCACCAACGCGCTGATCAAACGCGTTTCCTGATTGTAACGGCGGCCAAGCAGTTCGCTGATGGTCGTCACGTTGGCGCCATAAATTTGGTTTGTAAAAAACAGGCCAAGCACAGCAATGCCCAAACCAATCATAAAAACAAACCACATACCTGAAATCCCAAATTGATACCCTAATTTTGCTGTCCCAATCGTTGAAGCGCCTCCCAAAATCACAGCAGACAGGCAGCCAAGATAAACAAATAATCCAAGATTTCGGCCTGCCAACGCAAAATCTTCAACAGTTTTCGCCCGCTTCGCCCCCAAAATCCCTGCGCCGATCAATACGAGAAAATAACATAAGAGAACTCCAGTATCTAGTGCGTTCATACCCATTCCCCCATCGTCTTATAATCACAAATCCATGTCCTTCGCGATCCTTTCATAAAGGCAAACATTCCTTCAACGAAACACGACATCAGTTGGTGAATACATCCAGTTTCTAAATGGTAATCGACATGTGCCTCCCTCTTTTTTTCATTTTCCAGAAGCGAACGAATGCACACCGATTTCCTCTTCATATTCGGTCAACGCCTCATCGAGCATGCTTAATCCTTCGCCAATCTGTTCTTTTGTCACGATCAGTGGTGGGATCATGCGGATCACTTCTCCTTGATTGCCGCATAGGTAGAAAAGAACACCTTTGTGCAGACAACGATTCAAAATATTCATCACTCCCTCCCCATTCGGTTCGCCAGTATGCGGGTGGACGATCTCGATGCCGATCATCAGACCGATCGAACGCACGTCTCCAATGGCGGGATGCTTCCTTTTTAACAATTCCAGTTTTTTTCGTGCGTATTCCCCAACTTCCCTGCAATTTTCCAACAATTTTTCTTCCCTAAATACTTCTAAAGTTGCTAGCGCCGCTTCGCATGCAATGGGGTTGCCGCCAAACGTTGTCCCATGGCTGCCGAGCGGCCATTGTTTCATCAATTCTTTCGAAGCAACTGTTGCGCTGAGCGGCAACCCAGAAGCGATGCCCTTCGCAATGGCCATAATATCTGGGGTAACGCCAAATGTTTGAGCGGCAAACCATTCCCCTGTGCGCCCAAATCCTGTCTGCACCTCATCAAAAATAAGCAAAATACCATGGCGGTCACAAATTTCCCTTATTTTGCGCAGCCATCCTTTCGGAGGAACGATATATCCTCCTTCTCCCAACACTGGCTCGACAATCATGCATGCCACTTCTTCCGGAGTCACTTGATGGGCAAACAAGGACTCTACATCCTGTTCAAGCTTACGAGCGAAGTACACATCAGAATCCTCTCCTACCGGACAATGTTTTGGATTGGCATATGGAAGTTGGTACGTCAAGCCGTTGGGCTGCAAGTATTTCCGATATTTGCTTTTCGATGTGCTGACACTAAGCGCCCCTAACGAACGGCCATGAAAACATCCGGTAAACGAAATGACGTATGGTCGTCGCGTCACGTGTTTTGCTAATTTGATTGCTCCTTCAATCGCCTCTGTTCCACTGTTGGCAAAAAAGAAGCAGTCAAGCCCTTCCGGCAAAATTTTTGTCAGCTCTTCGGCCAAACGCAAAATTGATTCATACATGATGACACCGCTCGGCCCATGCATCAGGCGGTCTGCGGCCTCTTTGATAGCCTGCACGACTTTTGGATGGCGATGACCCGTATTGGCCACAGCAATACCGGAAGTGAAATCAAGATATTTTTTTCCATCCAGTCCGTAATAGTAACATCCTTCTTCCTTAACAACCGGCAAATTCGGATGGTCTTTCGCCATCGTTGGCGCGAGCAAATCATGCATTTTGTGAAAGAGAGGCAGCCAGTTGCCTTGTGTCATGTACATCCCCCTTCGACCAAGCCATTTTGTTCATCGAAAACGGATTCGCAAGTTCTGTGCCACCTTTAACACTATTCAATATTTTTAGTCAATTATACTCATTGATTTCTATCCCTCTGTTTTAACCGGTTCCTATCATGATGGCTTTGCTTACAATCCCACAACCGATCTAATTCATTGTTAAATCAAATAATTCATTTTTGAATCGACACAGATTGTTCTTGCTTCAGAAAACATTCTCTCGGAGTAGAATGAGTCTCAAATCAAAAAACCGCACCACAAAAAGGTGGCACGGTCTCAAAAACATGATATCGCCATCACCTTTTTCGACTGCATCACGAAGTTTTTATGAGTAGTTTGACCAGGAATCACTGATCATGTCAATTCAGCAATAACCCCTTCGATGACATCCAATGCTTCCTCCAACTGTTCATCTGTGATGACAAGCGGCGTTAATAGACGAATGACATTGCTGTACAGACCGGCACTCATGACGATCACACCTCGTTGATGGCATGCTCGCAAAATGGCGGCCGTTAATTCCCTATTCGGTGCTTTTGTCTTTGCGTCAGTGACAAATTCGATGGCTACCATGGCCCCAAGCCCCCGTACATCCCCGATCGCCTCATATTTCTCCTGCAGCTGTCTGAACCGATTGATGACGATTTGTCCAATGACATTGGCCCGTTCAACCAACCCTTCTTGTTGCAACATGCGAATCACTTCCAAAGCGGCCACGCAACCAAGCGGGCTGCCCCCGTATGTCCCGCCGATTTCTCCTGGATTGGGTGCATCCATGATTTCCGCCCTTCCCGTCACCGCACTGATCGGCACACCCGCTCCGATGGACTTCGACATGGTCATTAAATCAGGCACAACGTCAAAATGTTCAATGGCGAACATCTTCCCTGTTCGTCCAAATCCGGTCTGGATCTCATCGGCGATAAACAAAATCCCGTATTTTTCACAAATTTGTTTGACCCCTTGAACGAATGTTTTTGACGGAACAATAAACCCGCCTTCTCCTTGCACAGGCTCCATAATGATGGCAGCTACCTCTTCCGCCGGGACTTCTGAGAGAAAAAAGTCCTCGAGTTGTCGTAAAAGCTCAGCATCCAGTTCCTCATTTGTCATGCCTGCTGGCTTTCGGTAATAATAGGGATACGGAAGTTTGTACGTATCCGGGGCAAAAGGTCCAAAACCAAATTTATATGGTTTCACTTTGCTTGTCAGCGACATCGCCAACAAGGTTCGCCCATGAAACCCTCTTTCAAAAGAGAGAATGGCTTTTCTCCCTGTATACTTTCGTGCAATTTTGACGGCATTTTCGACTGCTTCTGCCCCGCTGTTCAAGAAAAAGGTCTTTTTATGATGAACTCCTGGAGTAATATGGTTTAATATCTTGGCCAACTCAATATACGGCGCATACATCATAACATGGAAACACGGATGAATATACTGCTCGGCTTGTTTGCGGATCGCTTCTACCACTTTTGGCGGGCAATGACCGACATTGAGGCTTCCAATCGCCCCAGCCAAGTCGATAAACGTATTTCCATCCACGTCGGTTAAGAGCGCTCCTTCTCCTTTGGCCGCAAACGTCGGTACAGTGTTAAACGGCCCTCTCGGAACATTCTGTTCTTTTTTTCTTAATAGCTCCTTTGCTTTTGGTCCCGGAATCGCTGTTTTTACCTGGATATATTTTTTTGTTTCTGCCTTCATCTTCTCCCTCCGTCCCATTGTGCATCATGATCCATCTTTTTAGATATGCAAAAAACATGCCAAAAACTTCATGCAAAATCATATAACAAGGAAAAAGGATTTTTTCGCCTCTTTGATAAAGTTAGTAATAGAAGCCTCACAGACTGCTAGGAGGGAAAGTATGCACCGTACAGCTGATGTTTTGGAATTCGAATTGGACGCGATATTGAAATCATCAAACGACAATATTGTGATCGCAGACGAAAACGGGATCATTCTCCGTGCCAGTCCGAATTGCTTGTCCATATACGGAAAGGACGCCTCTTATTTAGTCGGAAAATCGGTTTATCAATTAGAAAAAGAAAACGTCTTTTGCCCTTCAGTTACAGCCAGAGTATTACGGGAGAAAAAAGAGGTCCAATTGATGCAGCAAACCGCCACCGGACGAGTTGTCATGGCGACAGGCGTGCCTGTATTTGACCAACAAAACCGCCTTGTCCGGGTCATCAGTTTTTCCCATGATTTAACAGAGTTGGAGCGTTTGAAAGAAGACTATGAAAAGCTGAGAAAGCAGATGGAACATTATCAAATGGAAATAGAGGAGTTGAAGCCGGAACATATCGTTATTCAAAGCAAGGCGATGGAACGAATTTGGAAGCTCGTGCACCGCGTGGCCCAATCGGACGCGACGGTTCTTTTCCTCGGCGAGTCTGGAGTCGGAAAAAACGTATTCGCCCGTTCCCTTCACCTCCATAGCCCGAGGCGGAATGAACCGTTTATTGAGGTCAACTGCAGCGCCATTCCTGAATCACTGTTTGAATCGGAAATGTTCGGCTATGAAAAAGGATCCTTTACCGGTGCGCAAAAAACAGGAAAACCGGGGCTGATCGAACTGGCCGACAAAGGAACTCTCTTCCTTGATGAAATTGGCGAGCTTCCCCTTTCGATGCAAGCGAAACTGCTGAAAGTGCTTCAAGAGAAAAAAGTCATACGCGTTGGAGGCATTAAAGAACGAACGGTCGATTTTCGCCTGATCGCCTCGACAAATCAGAACCTAGCAGAGATGGTGAAGCAAGGAAAGTTCCGCCAAGATTTATTTTATCGTTTGCATGTGATCCCGATTTATGTTCCTTCTTTGCGTGAGAGAAAAGAAGATATTTTCATGCTGGCACAATACTTTTTGAAAAAATTCAACCAAAAATACCAAATGGATAAATACTTTCATCCATCCATTGTCGACCATCTCGTTCAGTACGACTGGCCAGGCAACGTGCGCGAGCTGGAGAATATGATCGAACGGTTAGTCATTACTTCTGAAACGAGAGCCATTTATCCGGAATATCTTCCTTTTTCGATCCAGAAATATCCAGAGTTGATCACTCCCCATCAATCGTTGGAAAAACGGAACGAACCGTCGACATTAAAAGAAGCCATTGAACAAGTGGAACGGCAATGGCTTCTGCGCGCCGTCAAACAGTGCAAAACAACATACGAGATGGCTGATTATCTTGGCATCAGCCAGCCAACGGTCGTACGAAAGCTGAAAAAATACGGTGTTGATTCAAAAACGAATTAAGATTCATCTTTGAATGAAGCGTTCGCTCATTTTTGAACATACGCAAGCAAGGATGGACGGTAAAAGCATCCTTGTTTGCGTATTTCTTGTCTACTTCCCCTTTTTGGCACACTTTTTGCTTCTAAAACCATCACGAAACATTTTTCACTGCCCAAGGAGGTCTTGACATGTATAAACCGAAAGATTCTTCCCAATCGCCCCGTTTTTGCGGGGTTCGCACCTTTATGCGGTTGGAACAGATCAAAACAACAGACGATGTCGATTTTGTCATAGTTGGCGTTCCTTTTGACACCGCGGCATCAAACCGAACCGGACAACGATATGGCCCACAGCACATTCGCAATTTTTCTGTCTTGCTTCGCCCTTACAATCCAGATATGGATATTGATATTTTTGCCTATTGTTCCGGCGTCGATTACGGGGATATTGATGTCATTCCCGGCAATGCATTGCGCACGTATGATCGTATCGTCGAAGAGTTGCGACCATTGTTGAAGAAAGATATCATTCCGATTCTGATGGGCGGGGATCACTCCATTACATTGGGGCACTTGCGGGCTTTTTACGAACGCTTTGGACCCATCGCGCTCGTTCATTTTGACTCGCATAGCGACACGTGGGACCATTACTACGGAGAAAAATATATGCATGGCACACCGTTCCGCCGCGCTGTCGAGGAAGGGTTGCTTGATGTGGATCATTCCATTCAAATCGGGATGCGCGGACCGCTTTACAGTGCTGATGATATCGAGGACGCCCGACGGCTTGGTTTTGAAGTGATTCCGATGCAAGAGATTCGACAAATTGGCTTTGTGGAAGTGATGCGCCGCATCCATCAACGCATCGGTGACAAACCGGTTTTCGTTTCTTACGATATTGACTTTGTCGATCCTGCTTTTGCCCCGGGGACTGGTACACCGGAAGTGGGCGGACCAACCAGCTACGAGGCACTCGAATACGTAAGGGGACTCGATGGACTAAATATTGTCGGGTTTGATCTCGTCGAAGTTTTGCCTGCTTACGACAGCGGAGAAGTGACCGCTCTATTGGCTTCTGCGATTATGTATGAGATGATTACACTTGTGGCGTTAAAGAAAAAGCGGTCACAGACCAACAACCTATCGACAACGACAACATCCTAAAAACATGTCACAAACAAAAAGGAGCGGCTTTCAATGGCTCAGGACCATGTGTATATCAACGGAAAATGGTACAAAGGAGAAGGAGAAAAAAGGGCGGTGATCAATCCTTCGAATGAGGAAGTCATCATAGAAATCAATGAAGCATCCCAACAACAAACAGTAGAAGCAATCCAAGCGGCCCGTCATGCCTTTCAATACACCGATTGGCCATCCAATCCGGCAAGAAGAATTGCCGTCCTTCGGCAACTGGCTGATTTGTTGGAACAGAACGCGGAAACATTCGCTGCCATTGAGACGTTGAATACAGGGAAACCGATTCGCGAATCGCGCCTCGATGTCAGTGATTCGATCCAATGCCTCCGTTACTACGCCGATTTTGTTGAGCAACGGACCATCGAGGAAAAGAAAAGAACCGATGGCACGACAAGCAAAGTCATTGAGGAACCGATCGGGGTATGCGCTCTCATCGTGCCTTGGAATTTCCCACTCTTATTGGGGATATGGAAATTGGCCCCGGCGCTTGCGGCGGGAAATACAGTGGTATTTAAACCATCAGAACTGACGCCGCTATCGTTCATAGAACTGACGAAGCTGATCGATTCCATCGGTCTCCCGCCGGGCGTGTTTAATCTCGTGCTTGGCAGCGGTTCGCCGGTTGGAGAAACATTGGTGACACATCCTGATGTGGAAAAAATATCGTTTACTGGCGGAACGAAAACCGGACGATGGATTTACGAACAATGTGCTCGTGGTTTGAAGCGAGTGTCTTTGGAACTCGGCGGAAAATCCCCGCTGCTCATTTTTGACGATGCCGATCTTACTAGCACCGTCGAGTGGGCACTGTTTGCCTCCTTCTTCAATCAAGGGGAAGTGTGTGTGGCTGCTTCGCGCATTCTTGTACAACGGCGTGTTTATAATTCGTTTATTGATCAGCTGACCCAAAGACTGGCTTCCCTCCGTATTGGCGATCCTTTCGCGGAAAACACGGAGATGGGACCGTTAATCAGCTCCTCACATTTAAAAAAAGTGGAAACATATATCCAGATCGGCTTGCAGGAAGGAGCGGTGCTGCTACAGGGTGGAGAACGAATCAAGGAACGGGGGTATTATCTCACCCCTGCTGTTTTCACCCATGTCCGTCAAGACATGCGTATCGTCCAAGAAGAAATCTTTGGTCCTGTCATTACTTTGCAACCGTTTGAACATGACAAAGAAGCCATCGGCCTGGCGAACGATACAATATACGGACTAGCAGCTGGCATATTCAGCCGCGATCTCGAACGGGCGGAACAAATCGCCGGAAAATTGAGAGCTGGAACCATTTGGATTAACAGTTATCACACTCCTTATGTCGATGCTCCTTGGGGCGGCATGAAACAAAGCGGAATCGGTCGGGAGCTTGGGCCGCAAGGATTCGCCGCTTTTACGGAAACAAAGCATGTGAACATCAGCCAACACGGCAAACCACTCGGATGGTATCCATCACGCTCCTGATTTCGTCCTTAGGACGAAATCAGTGTAAGGTTATTATTCTGAATATTAAAAATAGAAAAAACAAGGAGGAACGATCATCATGAAATGGATAGAACGGTTGGGCCATGATGATATTCGCCCCACCCCGATGAACGAACGAAGCATGAACTTCTTTAGCACGTTTACCCTTTGGATTGCAGCAAATGTGGTGATTACGACTGTCATGACGGGTATGATGTTTGTTCCTGACATTTCCTTTTCCAACGCCATGCTGGCGATCATTGTCGGTTCGGCGATCGGCGCCATTCCGCTCGCCCTTACCGGAAACATCGGCATCCGCACCGGGCTCCCTACAATGGTGATCACAAGAGCGGCCTTTGGACAAAAAGGAGCCATCCTTCCCGCCCTTGTCAACACCATCATTTTAATCGGCTGGAGCTGGATTCAAGCCTATATGGCTGGCCTTAGTCTGAATTATGCCGTTCATTACACCACTGGATACAGTAATATTAATCTATTTGTGATCTTGACGGAGCTTCTTGTTGTGATCATTACGATTTTTGGCCACCGAGGTGTGGAACGGATAGAGAAATATATATCGATTGCTATGCTGATTTTATCGTTCCTCGTTTTTTACAAAATTTTTACGACTTACGACATTTCAACACTCGTCGAAATGAAATTGAGCGAGCATCCATCCATCACCACGATCATCGCCTTTGACATCGTCGTCGCCACCGCCTTTTCTTGGATGTCGACGGTTTGCGATTTCAATCGCAACTGCCGCTCAGAAACAAGCGGGTTTTGGGGAACGTATTTTGGCTATCTTGTCGCTTCCATTGTCGCAATGGGGCTCGGCGCTGTCGTCAGCGGCTTTAGCATTGCCTCCAACATGGAACGGACTTATGATCCCACCATTCTCCTTGCCGCTTACGGGTTTGGATTGATCTCATCCATCGTCGTTTTCTTTTCTGTACTCTCGACCAATGTCATGGCCTTATATAGCGCCACGATGTCGTTTATGAACGTCTTCCCGCGCACAGGCTTTTGGAAACCAACGTTGATCATGGGAGTGATTTGCACGCTTGGCGCCTTGCTGAAAGAAGTGCTAATGTCCCATTTCTTTAACTTCATTATGCTGATTGCCACGTTGTTCATTCCTGTGTTTGCGATAGTGCTCGTTGATTACTTTGTTATCAAAAAAGGAGTATATGATACCGAAGATATTTTGTACGATACAAAAGGTCACTATCGCTATCAAAAAGGAGTCAACATCGCCGCCTACGTCACCTATATCGTCGGAGCTGTCTTCGCCTATTATTTTACGTACATTCATCCGCTTGCCGTCGGCTCCACCATGCTAACGTTTCTTTTATCGGGAGCTGTTTATTGGGGATTGATGAAATGGACAAAACAAATATATGCGAGCACGAATATGGTCGAGCTTGAATCTCCCACTCACTTGGAGGGATGATATGAACAGATCGTTTGACATCGCGTTGGCGCAGATGACGCCGGCCGACGGCGACATTGACGCCAACTTGGCCAAAATGAAAGCGATCATCAATGAGTGCAAACGACAGTTCCCTAATGTCCGCCTTCTTCTGTTTCCGGAACTTTGCACCACTGGTTATGTACTGTCAGAAGTACTAAAAGAGCTGGCTGAGACACCTGATGGGTCTACGTTCCAGTATATGAGCCGGATGGCCCAACAATTTCAATTGTACATTGCTTACGGATACGTTGAAAAAGACGATATAGAAAATATATACAACTCTCTTATGTTGATTCATCCCAATGGACAATGTATCGGAAATTACCGAAAAATCCACTTGACTCCTTTTGAAAAAGCCTGGTTTTCTTCGGGAGCCAAGCCGGTGCTGGTGGATACCGACCTTGGCCGCATCGGTCTGATGATTTGTTGGGACTTAGCTTTTCCGGAACTAGCAAGGTATTTGGGAGTTCACGGGGCTGAGATTCTTCTTGCCCCGTGTGCCTGGGAATCTCCTTTTCATGTACCGTTTCAAAAATTCGCCATGGCCAGAGCGATCGATAATACGGTTTATGTGGCTGTGTGCAATCAAATCGGCCGCTCTTCTTCTTTTTATTTCTTTGGTTTATCCTCTATTTATGGACCAGATGGGAATAAAATCGCCACGGCCAACATGGCTGGAAGGGAAGAAATGATCCATGCAACCATCGATCCAAACGAACACCAAGCATTAAAGAAAAACTTTTATACAATGATGGACGAACGACGAATAGACCTGTACCGAGAATGGAATTGGGGGAGTGATAAATGATCATCAAAAAACTCATCGACCTTTCCATACCGCTGACACCCCACCTTCCCGTCTACCCCGGGGATCCGAAGCCGCACATCGAACCGGCGGCAACGTTCGCCGCTGACGGCTACCACGTCAGCCGTCTTGTGCTCGGTTCGCATAGCGGCACCCATGTCGATGCGCCGTTCCATTTTTGCGAGCACGGCTGGCGGTTGGATGACGTGCCGCTCACTTATTTTCTCGGCCACGGCGTTGTGATCGATGCCACAGGGAAAGCGGAAGGGGAAGCGGTGACGATGACGGATGCCGCCCCGTATATGCCGAAACTGTCGCCGGGAACGATCGTTTTGTTTCACACCGGTTGGTCGTCATACGTCGGAACGGAGCAGTATTTTCGCCACCCGTACGTCGCGCCGGATGTCATTGAAGCGATGCTCGAACGGGGCGTTCGCACGTTTTTGATCGATGCCCTGAACATCGATCCGCCGGATGGTTCCTCGTTTCGCGCCCATGAACGGATTCTCGGCGCCAACGGGGTGGTCGGAGAAAACTTCACCAACTTCGATCAAATCGATTTTGATGACCCATACATTATCGCTCTGCCCCTTTCCTTGCCCGGCGGCGATGGCTCGCCCGTTCGGGCGGTGGCGGTGCAATGGGGGTGATCAATCGATCGGACATACGAAACGCCCCGTATCTTCTTCGATGCAGGGCGCCCTCCCTCTAGAAGGTTGGTGAAAAACCGGTGTTTTCCTTGATCGATGGGTGAACGGGTGAAAATAGGGGCTGGTGCTACCAAGGTTTTTCTACTTGAGAAACGATTCCGGGAAGCGGTTGCGCGAGTCAATCACCTGCCCCCTATTGATGACTCTCACTGGGTTTCCGCCAACGACCGCGTTGGCGGGAACGTCTTTTGTCACGACAGCGCCTGAGGCGATGACGGCGTTGTCACCGATCGTGACACCTGGGTTGATCACAGTTCGCCCGCCGATCCAACCATTATTGCCAATGACGACCGGTTTTCCGGATTCACGGCCGCTGTTTCGCTCATGTGGGTCAAGCGGATGCGTCGCCGTATAAATGTGCACACCAGGACCGATAAAACAATGATCACCGATCCGCACTTCACAGACGTCTAAAATGACGCCATCAAAGTTCATGAAAAAATGTTCGCCAACATGAATGTTATACCCATAGTCACAGCGGAAGTTCGGCTCGATGTACAGCTGTTTTCCTGTTGAGCCGAACAGTTCCCTTAACAATTGAACCCGCTTTTCATATTCCGTTTCCAATGTTTCATTAATATAAGCGAACGAGCCGTCTCGCCCGCTCTTTCACAAGCAGCGGATCGGCCGAAAAAGCCGTCATGCTCTTTCGGCGGCATCACCCTTGCCGGCGTTTCCCTTCCTGATAGTAGGCGTCCATCACGTCCTTCGGCACCATGCTTCCGCCTGTGGCCCAGCAAATATGGGTGGCTTTGTTCATTTTTTCTTTCAAATGATGTTGCTTGAGATACGTTTGCCCCGCTTGGTCTTGAAACAGCCGCACAGGCCCTGCGACCCCTGCCAACGCGGACGGTTCCAAGCGGATCTCCTCCGTATCGATCATCGCCGCGAGCAGCCGATAAAGGGTGGAATCATCCACTGTATAGACGCCGCTGATGACGTGTTCCAGCATCTTTCCGACCAGTCGCGAAGGGCGGCCGACTGCTAGTCCGTCGGCTTCGGTTCGGTTATCCATGCCAAACTCCTGCACCGAGACGCGATCGTGCTCACCCGTCATCATCCCAAGCAGCATGCAAGGCGAATGGGTTGGCTCGGCGAAAAAGCAATGCACATGATCCCCATACACAAGTTTCAAACCAAACGTCACCCCGCCCGGTCCGCCGCCAACTCCACAAGGAAGGTACACAAACAGCGGGTGATCTTCATCGACGATGATGTTCTTGTCTTCTAACTGTTGCTTTAACCTCAACGCCGCCACCGCGTATCCTAAAAACAAATGAATCGAATTCTCGTCATCGATAAAATACGAGGCGGGGTCTTCAGCCGATTGTCTTCTCGCCTCTTCGACCACTTTGTTGTAATCGGTGAGATGTTCGACCACCGTCACCCCTTTGCTTCGCAGCAAATCTTTCTTCCACTGTTTCGCGTCCGCCGACATATGCACCGTCACATGAAATCCAAGACGCGCGCCGATGATTCCGATGCTCAGGCCTAAATTTCCCGTTGAACCAACGACAAGCGAATAGCGGGAAAAGAACTCCCGAAACTCCTCGTCAGCGAAGACCGCGTAGTCATCCTCTATGGAAATCAAACCGTTTGCGAGCGCGAGGTCTTCGGCATGTTTCAAGACCTCATAAATCCCCCCTCTCGCCTTGATCGATCCGGAGATGGGGAGATGGCTGTCGCATTTGATCCATACTTCCCCTTCAATCGGCTGCCCGCTCATCTCTTCCAAATACCGTTGCATTTTCGGAATCTTTATTAGCGGCGATTCAATGATTCCGCCACTGTCCCGCGTTTCCGGAAACGCCTTGGCGATATAAGGGGCAAAGCGCGCCAACCGCTCTTCGGCTTCCTTGACATCGCGTTCACCGAGCGGAAGATGGCGGGCGGCTTGATCAAATGAACAAATGTTTGGATTCGGCCAAAACACTTCTTCTGTTCTGATCATATTCTCCAACAACGGAAGTTCCCTCATCCATTGTCGAATCGTTTTCCCCGCTACGATTCGGTTCTCCATGTCTTTCCTCCTCATCCATATGTAAAAAGCATCTACTTCCAGTATAATAGAAAACGTGAATCGCTGGTATAGGGGAGGAAAACGATCTTGAACATCGTCCCAACAAAACAATTAGACCGCGCTCTAGTCAACCAGTTTTTTATCGAACATTGGGGAAGTCCACAAATGGTAGTGTCGACTGGTGTTTATGACTGCAGCGAGCTGGATGGATTTGCCGCTGTCGAGAATGGACAGCGGATCATCGGGCTCATTACGTTTGTGATTCGCGGAAACGAATGCGAGATCATCTCGCTAGACAGCATAATGGAAAACCGCGGCGTCGGCAGCGCCCTTTTGCATGAGGCAGAAACATGGGCGAGGCAACAAGGGTGCACCGCGGTTCGACTGATCACGACGAATGACAACTTGCATGCACTTCGTTTCTATCAAAAGCGCGGCTATCAAATCGTGAATGTCTTTCCGAATGCTGTCGACAAAGCACGGCAAATCAAGCCAAGCATTCCGTTGATGAGCGCTGATGGCATTCCGATTCGGGATGAGCTGTTGCTTGTGAAACCACTAGGGTGACACGGTGCAATGATGACGTCTTCTTGAAAAAGAAGCACCAGCCTTCTCCCAAGGCTAGTGCTTCTTCCAATATTTTATACTCCTCACCTATGAAGCTAGTCGCTAGGAGTATTAAAGCTCGGTGGTTATATGATAAATGTAATATACTCCATAGGCGATGCTAATGAGGGAGACGGTTTTCACCATCCATTGGCTTATGGCTTGCCGTTTCACTTTCATCCAAACGAACGGAACGCCAAGAAGTGTGGTGAACAACATCATGCCGATGACCGTCCCTAAGCCAAAAAGCAAAATAAAGGAAAAGGCCATCCAAGTTCCTTTGACCGTCGTCATCGTCAACAACACCATTCCGGCACTTCCGGCCAAACCATGAACAATGCCGATCAATGTCGATTTGATATGAAAATGATGAATATCGCCACGGCGATGATGATCCATGCTCATTGGCGAGCGAAAACTGGCAATTCCTAAAATGACGATCATAACGCCAACGACCATTTCAAGGTAAGAAGCAACCTGTTCAGGAATTTGTCGCTCAAAAGCGATCATCGCCATCCCGACGATGAGCAGCGTCAACGTATGGCCGATTCCCCAAAACATGCCGGCCAGCGACGAAAGGGAAAGTTTTTTTGTTCGGCTGACAATCGTAGAAACCGCAATAACATGATCCGGTTCTGTCGCATGTTTCATTCCTAGCAGCAATCCAAACAAGAGCACAGGCCATATCGTTCCCATTGTCTTCTTCCTTTCTCTTGTCAATATTTCCTCCAGCAAACTGGCGCTTTCTCACCACATTGGTGGCGAATAAACTGGTGGATACGTTGAAATATCGCTTCAATGGCCGATGTTTCATACGCCAATATACGTACAGAAAAGCCTGGAACGGCTGCCGCTGAAAAACCGCAGCAAACCTCTCGCGGCATTTCTTCCATGAATTGGTTGAACTGTTCTAACACTTCCTTTGTGATGAACGGAGAAAGAGCCACCAATGATCCGACATGTGTATAGCCGCCAAGCTGCAGCATGCTCGTTAAGTGCTGCCGCGAATCCAAGTACAGATGATCAAACAGAACGAACGCCTCGTCTTGATACACCTTCAGTTTCGAACGAATCCAATCGTAACGGAACAGTTGGCCGCTCTCTGACCAACCCGGCGTGATGATCTCCCCATACACAAATGTCGAACGGCTTGTTACATGAACGACGGTCTCTTGGATAAAACGGGCTTGTTCGTAGGCAATGAGAGGATCGGGAAAATATTCGAGAACACTTTCATCACCCAAGGAAAATTGCGTATATTGCCAAACAGGCGCATACGGGGTTTTGTATACTTTTGTCGCCGCTTGTGTCGTCACCATCAATCTGGCGTGAGACTCCAACTTCATATTGATCTCGTAGCGGTCGCCATTGACGTATCCTCCTCCAACGTGAACAAGATATAATGTCGGATGAGCAGAATCGAGATAAACAGGGCGCATCAGTTTCAGCGCTCCTTCATTATAAGTGTCAAAAATGACAGTGCGGCCGTCTTTCACGACCGCTGTGCATTGCAAACGCCCCGTCCAGCTCATTCGTCCAACCCTGCCAACAGCACCTGTTTTTCGATCCAATCCACAACGTCAAAAAGCCCGATCTCTTCTTTTAAATTTGTAAAAATGACCGGCTTCGCCCCTCGCGCCGCTTTGGCATCCCGTTCCATCACTTCCAGACTGGCACCGACGAAAGGGGCAAGATCAATTTTATTAATCACGAGCAAATCCGACTTAATCATCCCCTGTCCGCCTTTGCGCGGTATTTTTTCCCCTTGGGCGACGTCGATGACGTAAATGGAGAAATCAACAAGCTCCGGACTGAAGGTCGCCGCCAAGTTATCGCCGCCGCTCTCGATAAAAATGAGCTCGACATCCGGATGGCGCCGCTTCAGTTCATCAATGGCCGCAAAATTCATTGATGCATCTTCGCGAATGGCGGTATGTGGGCACCCGCCCGTTTCGACGCCGATAATCCGATCTTCCGGCAGAACGCTGTGTTTGATTAAAAATTGGGCATCTTCTTTTGTATAAATATCATTCGTAATGACCGCGATGCTAAAGCGGTGGTGCATCACCCGCGTCAGTTTCTCGACAAGCATCGTTTTGCCGGCGCCAACGGGGCCGCCGATGCCGATTCGTACCGGTTCGATCATGATATTCCCCCTTCTTCGTTTTTCATTCCAACCCAAATAGGCGCTTTTTTGTTTGTCCAGTATTATGACATAAACAACCGGACCGGAAGGCGTTCATGTTGCATTTGCGCGATTTCTAAGCCAATGGCTGCCGCCCCGAGCTCCTCTTCGCCGAGCATCTCGATGATGTTCGTGGCATGAATCAAATATGGCTGCACCATGACGAGCAGCTGTTGCCCGTCCGTTTGGCCGAGGGGAATGCCGCGGACCGCGTTTTGCACCATCGTTTGTACGGAAGCAAACAAATACGTCAGCACCGTCGTTTGTTTGGTTGCCCCGATTTTGCGACCGACTGCCGCAAACACGATAGCCGGATGAATGGACTGCTTCGTTTGTACGATCTCATCGAGTTCATCGACCGAATAAATGTGGCGGCAAAGTTTCCATAAACGCTCTCCGATCATTCTCGTTCCTTCCCGCGTTTCCTTCGCCAGGCAGAGAGCAAACAGCGTTTCGTTCAACCGTTGCAGTCCTTCGATGCTGTTGGCTTTCAACTGCTCATAGGCGATCCGGCACGCTAATCCATCCGTATACGTCAGCTGGGTTTGAATGTAAACGATAAGTGATTCACGAAATGTTTTGGCATCACAAATTTGCTCATTGTACATGTATGTTTCAAACCCAAAGGAATGGGAAAATGCTCCAGATGGAAAATTCGAATCCGAGAGCTGCAACAGCCACAATAGCTGTTGGTCAGTCATGGCGGTGGCCGATATGACGAAACGCTTGTTTTACTTTCCGTTTTTCCCGCTTGTACGGGATGTGCAGCTGTTTGAGCAGCTCTTCGACTAAATAGTCGTATTGGACAAGCATTTCCCCTTCCTCGAATTGGGCGGGCAAATGGCGGTTGCCGAGTTGATGAGCGATCTCCCCCATTTGTTTCAACGAAACCGGCTTTATAACAAGCAAATCCTCAGGAAGAACGGAAACAACGATCGCGTTATAGTCATCCATCCACAATACATCTCCATCCGCCAATTCTTTCGCTTCCTTTAGGCGAATGCCAAGTTCCCGCCCATGATCGGTCACGACCCGCTGGATTCGCTTCACTAAATCGTCGCTCGCCATGTACACCCGTTCAATATGCGGGGGAAGAGAAGAGAGGGTTTGAATATTGCCGACAATCGTTTCAATAATCATCTGCCATCACCTCAAAAAAGAAAATATCGTTGCGCCATGGCCACCACTTCGGCCGGCTCGCACGTAATGAGCCGCCCGTCGACCTTCACTTCATACGTCTGCGGATCAACATCGATGTGGGGCATGGCGTTGTTGAACACCATATCGTTTTTCGATAAACGACGAATATTCCCGACCGGTTTCACCGTTTTTTGCAGCCCCAGCTTATCAGGAATGCCGCGTTCAAGCGCCGCTTTGGATAAAAAGGTGATGGACGTTTTCGCGATGGCGGCGCCATAGCTGGCGAACATCGGGCGGTACAGAGCGGGCTGCGGCGTCGGAATGCTGGCGTTCGGGTCGCCCATCACGCTGTAGGCGATCATCCCGCCTTTGATGACGAGCTCAGGCTTGACCCCGAAAAAAGCGGGATGCCAAACGACCAAATCCGCGAATTTTCCGACTTCCACCGAGCCGACATATTCGGCAATCCCATGAGTAATGGCTGGATTGATCGTGTATTTCGCGACATACCGTTTGACGCGGACATTATCGCCCCGCCCCGTTTCCTCCGGCAAGCGGCCAAACTGTTTTTTCATTTTGTCCGCCGTTTGCCATGTACGCAAAATGACTTCCCCAACGCGCCCCATCGCTTGCGAATCGGAACTGATCATGCTGAACGCGCCGATGTCGTGTAAAATATCTTCAGCAGCGATCGTTTCTTTGCGAATGCGCGAATCGGCAAACGCAATGTCTTCTGGAACAGATGGATCTAAATGATGACACACCATTAGCATATCCAAATGCTCATCAAGCGTGTTTTTTGTATACGGCCGCGTCGGATTCGTGGAAGAAGGCAAAATGTTCGGGAAGCTGGCAACTTTCATAATATCGGGCGCATGCCCCCCTCCGGCTCCTTCCGTATGGTATGTATGAATCACGCGCCCGTTAATGGCCTCTAGCGTATGCTCGACAAACCCGCCTTCATTCAATGTATCCGTATGAATGGCGACTTGCACATCGTACTCATCGGCCACCCGCAAGCATGCGTCAATCGCCGCCGCCGTCGTTCCCCAGTCTTCATGAAGTTTGAGCCCAATCGCTCCAGCGCAGACCTGTTCAGTGATCGGTTCTTTCGCCGATGCGTTGCCTTTTCCTAAAAAACCGATATTCATTGGGAACGCTTCGGCAGCTTCAAGCATCCGGTAAATGTTCCACTCTCCCGGCGTGCACGTCGTGGCATTCGTTCCAGTCGCCGGTCCGGTCCCGCCGCCGATCATCGTCGTAATGCCGGATGACAAAGCAGTTTCGATTTGCTGCGGGCAAATGAAATGGATATGGGCGTCGACCCCGCCGGCGGTCACGATTTTTCCTTCCGCCGCGATCACTTCCGTTGAGGCGCCGATGACAATATTGACGCCGTCCATTAACAGCGGATTCCCAGCTTTGCCGATAGCGGCGATCTTCCCGTCTTTGATCCCGATATCGGCTTTGTAAATGCCAGTGTAATCAACGACGACAGCATTCGTCAGCACTAAATCGACCGCTTCGTCGCGGGTTGCGAGCGGATGTTGCCCCATCCCGTCGCGAATCACCTTCCCACCGCCGAATTTCACTTCATCGCCGTAAACCGTATAGTCATGCTCAATTTCAACCCATAAGTCCGTATCCGCTAGCCGGATGCAGTCCCCAGTCGTCGGCCCAAACATATCCGCGTATTGCCGTCTTGACATAGAAAAACTCATTCTCTTACTCTCCCTTCTTGCTGCCATCAAGCGGACCGTTGATCATATTGTTTAATCCGTACACCCGGCGTTCGCCGGAGAACGGAACAAGCTCTACTTGCTTCGCATCTCCGGGCTCAAAACGAACCGCTGTCCCGGCTGGAATGTTCAAATGCTTTCCATACGCCGCCTGCCGGTCAAATTCAAGAAATGCGTTGACTTCAAAAAAGTGAAAATGGGAACCAACCTGCACCGGGCGGTCGCCGCGGTTGATGACCGTCAGTTTCGTGACTGGTTTCTGCCGATTGCAAACAATCGGTTCGTCACGCAATCGATATTCTCCTGGGATCATAGGACCACTCCTTTATCCACTTTCATTGAATCGACCGGCGTCGTTACGACCTGATCGGCTGATGGACGGTGACGAGTTTCGTACCGTCGGGAAACGTCGCTTCCACTTGAATCTCTTCAATCATGTCAGCGACTCCTTCCATCACATCGTCCCGCGTCAAAATCGTTGCGCCGTATTGCATCAGCTCCGCCACCGTCCGTCCGTCGCGGGCGCCTTCCAACAGCTCATACGTAATGAGCGCCACCGCTTCCGGATAATTCAGTTTCAATCCTCGTTCTTTCCGGCGGCGCGCCAAATCGGCGGCCACGACGATCAACAGCTTTTCCTGTTCGCGCGGAGTCAGTTTCACTCATCTCTCCCCCTCTTAAATGCCCCCACCTATTCTCGCAGGTTCAAGAAATCTCTCATCGCTAACCCGCGGCCTGTGGCTTAAACAGCAAGAAACGATTGAATATAAGTCAAATCCGCCTCATCGACATCCCCCTTCGCCACGACAGTGCCGCAATCCAAAATATAGAAATGATCGGCACAAGAAAACGCCAGCTCCACGTTATGTTCGACCAACACGATGCCGACCTGCTTTTCTTCGGCGATTTTCATAATCACATCATGAATCAACTCAACGATCGACGGCTGAATGCCTTCCATCGGTTCATCAAGCAAGAGCAGTTTCGGCTCGCCGGCTAACGCGCGGGCGATGGCCAGCTGTTGTTGCTGTCCACCGCTTAAATCCCCTCCCTTTCGCTGGCGCATCTCTTTTAAGACTGGAAATAATGCATATATTTCCTCAAGGATCGGCTGAGGACGGACGTTCTCGGCCTGCGCTTCCAACCCGAGAAGGAGATTTTCTTCCACTGTCAGCGCAGAGAAAATTTCCCTCCCTTGCGGCACATAACCGATCCCTGCCCGCGCCCGCCGCTCCGGCGGCCATCGCGTGATATCTTCTCCTTCCCATTCGATCACGCCTGACATCGGGCGAATCAACCCGATGATCGTTTTCATCAACGTCGTTTTGCCGACCCCGTTTCTGCCTAACACCGCTGTCACCCGGCTGAGAGGAATGTCCATGCGAACTTGATCGAGCACAACACTTTCATCATAGCCAGCGGTTACATTCCGGAGACATAACATGCGTTTTTCCTCCTTCCAAGATACACATCGATGACTTGTTCGTTTTGCTGCACCTCATCAATCGAGCCTTCGCACAATACTTTTCCTTCATGCATCACCGTCACTTGTTTCGAATAGCGGCGGACAAAGTCCATATCATGCTCCACAATGATCACCGCACAATGTTCAGCAATTTCATGAAGCCATTCCCCCGTGCGCTCCCGTTCCGCTGCGCTCATGCCAGCAATCGGCTCATCCAATAGGAGAAGTTGCGGACGCTGAATCAGTTGCATGCCGATTTCCAACCACTGTTTTTGTCCATGAGACAGAGTGCCGGCTAAGCGATGACGTTCATCAAGCAATCCCATTCTCTCTAGTTGGGCTGCCATGATCTCTTCCTCTTCTTCGGTCCGCTTCGCCCGCAAAACAGAACGCAGGCGCCGATCTTGACGAATGGCCAACTCCATATTTTCCCATACTGTCAAAAACGGAAAAATGGAAGGGCTTTGAAACTTCCGGGCAATCCCCATTTGCACGATCTCGTATTCCGGCTGTTTCGTGATGTCATGGGAGAAAAACATCACTCGACCGTCCGTCGCTCTCGTCCGTCCGCAAATGACATCGAGAAGTGTTGTTTTCCCCGCTCCGTTCGGGCCGATCAAAAACCGCACTTCATGAGGGTAAACGGCGAGATCAACACCTTGCAAAGCGCGAAATCCATCAAAGTCAACAATCACATCACGACACATCAACACGGGCTTCACGTTCATGCCCCCTTTTTGCTTTGATGCGAACAGCAACGAGCGATTCATAAATGCCCGCCAATCCTTTCGGCACGAATAACACAACAACGACAAACAGCGCGCCTAACAAAAGCAACCATAGGTCGGGATAATTTTCGCTTAAAAAACTTTTCGCCGTGTTCATGACAATCGCGCCAACGATCGCGCCCATGAGCGAGTGGCGTCCGCCGACAGCAACCCATAACACCATTTCAATTGAAGGAATAATCCCCATCATCTCTGGGGAAATGAGCCCGACTTGCAGGACAAACAACGCTCCGGCCACCCCGGCAAAAGCTGCCGACAAACTATACACAAACACTTTATAGACGGTCGGATTGAATCCTAAAAAACGGACCCGGTTTTCCGCGTCGCGAATCGCGATGAGCACCTTCCCCAACCGTCCGGACGTCAAGCGGCGCGCCGCGACGAAAATGAGAGCGAGACAGACTGTTGTCAGCCAATACAAAACGATTTGCGTGAGCGGCGATGATAGCGAAAAACCAAATACAGTTGAAAAATTGGTCAAGCCGTTCGTTCCACCTGTCCATTCTTGCTTGCCGATAAACAATGTCACCAATACGACGACCACCGCCTGGGAGAGAAGAGAAAAATAGACGCCTTTAATCCGATTTTTAAATGTGAAATAGCTTAATAGCGCAGCTAGCAACGTAGGAAGAGCGATCGCGGCGGCAATGGCCGCCATAGGATACGCAAACGGCTTCCAAAACCAGGGCAGTTCGCGTACGCCGCTCCATTCCATAAAATCAGGCAAATGCCCTCGCGAAGCTTCGAGCTTCAAATACATCGCCATGCAATAAGCGCCTAATCCGAAGTACACCCCATGGCCAAGGCTCAAAATGCCGGTATAACCCCAAATGAGGGAGATGCCGACCGCCACGATGGCCAAGCAAAGAAATTTGCCGAGCAGGGACAAGCGAAACTCGGTCAAATAAAACGGCGCAAGAAACAAGGCGGCAAAAAACAGCCAGTATCCCCAACGTTTATTCACCATGCTCCCCCCTCAATCAAGCGACCGCGTTCTCACGTTAAGAAGACCGGATGGTTTCCATTGCAAGAACGCAATAATCAAAACGAACACAATGACTTTGGCCATAGTGGCGCTTGTGGAATACTCGACGAACGTCGAAATCAAGCCAATGCCAAATGCCCCCAGCAGCGTCCCGGCCAGTTTTCCTACTCCCCCTAAAATGACGACCATAAACGCATCGACAATATAGTAAGTGCCGATCGTTGGCCCGATCGGCCCAAGCAAGGTCAACGCGCATCCCGCCACTCCCGCCAACCCTGAACCGATGGCAAACGAGTAAGCATCGACCTTTTGCGTGGCAATGCCGAGGCAGGCCGCCATCGACCGGTTCATGGTAACAGCTTGAATGCGTCGGCCAGCTCGTGTTTTCATTAGATACAGATAGAGAAAGAAAATGATCGCCAACACAAGACAAAGAATAAACAACCGTTTATACGGAAACACCGCCCCGAACAAGCGGATTCCGCCATCCAGCCAGCTTGGCGGCACAACGGCCACGTTGGGCGCCCCAAAGATGAGGCGGGCCGTCTGCTGCAAAATCAAACTGATCCCCCATGTCGCTAACAAACTGTCCAACGGACGGCGATACAAATGACGGATTAAACTTTTTTCCAACCCCCACCCAAGCAGAGCGGCGATCAAAAATGACAACGGAATGGCAACTACAAAATACAGTCCTGCCGAGTGCGGCATATCGTTGGCAAACCATTGTTGGATCACATAAGTTGTATACGCTCCGACCATCATCAATTCACCGTGTGCCATATTGATGACACCCATCAGCCCGAACGTAATCGCCAACCCTATGGCAATCAAAAGCAAAATTGAACCGAGGCTCAGCCCGTTGAATAATTGGTCAATGAACATCGCTATCCCCCTCTCGTATCGGTTGGGCGGGAAGGAAAGAAGGAAACTCCTTCCTTCCAAGTGAACTATTCACTTAATCCCTTCGCCCATGGGTAGCTCTTTAAATACGGATCTGGCTTCACCGGCTGGCCGGAATTCCATAACTCTTTGAATTGTCCGTCCGCTTGGATTTCGCCAATGCGCACCGTTTTCCATAGATGTTGCGTTTCCCCGTCAATTTTCACCATTCCTTCCGGCGCCTTGTATTCAAGGCCGGCCGCAGCTTTTTTCACTTGATCCACATCAAAGGAACCGGCTTTTTTCACCGCTTCGGCCCATAAATGAACTGCTGTATACGCCGCTTCAATCGGATCATCAGTCACGCGGTCTTGTCCGTACTTTTGTTTATACTTTTGTACAAACGCCTTATTCTCCGGTGTATCGGTCGTCTGGAAATAGTTCCACACAGCCAAATGACCGGCCAACACATCCGGCCCGATCCCGCGGATTTCTTCTTCTGCGATGCTGACGGACATCACCGTCACGTCTTTCGGCGTGATGCCAGCGTCTTTCAACTGTTTGAAAAAGGCGACATTGCTATCGCCGTTGAGCGTATTGAAGACAACAGCCGGTTTCACTTGTTTGATTTTGCTGATAATGGTGCTATAATCGGTATGGCTGAGCGGCGTATATTCTTCACCGATCACTTGCCCGCCTTCGGCCTTCAGTTGAGCCTTGATGATTTTGTTCGCGGTCCGTGGAAAGACGTAATCCGACCCAAGCAAGAAAAACGTTTTGCCACGGTTTTTCAAGAGCCAACTAACCGCCGGAACGATTTGTTGATTCGTCGTCGCCCCGGTGTAAAAGATGTTCGGTGATGACTCCATCCCTTCATATTGCACCGGATACCAAAGCAGCCCGTTGTTTTGCTCCACAACCGGAAGCATCGCTTTGCGGCTCGCCGATGTCCAACCGCCAAAAATGGTGGCCACTCGATCTTTTTGCAGCAGTTTTTTCGCCTTTTCGGCAAACGTCGGCCAGTCCGACGCCCCATCTTCCACAACCGGTTCAATTTTCTTGCCGAGCAGCCCTCCGGATGCATTGATTTCCTCGATCGCCATTAATTCGGCATCGCGCAGCGACACTTCACTGATGGCCATCGTTCCGCTCAGCGAATGGAGAATCCCTACTTTGACCGTATCGCCTTCTTTACTAGCCGAAGACGAATCCTTTTTGTTTTCGTTTTTTGCTTGATCCACAGCTGATGACGCCGCACATCCACCAAGGGCAAAAACGCTGATGCATAAAAGCAACCATAACTTCCGCATGAATTTTGGTTTCATTCGGACATCCTTCCCCCTTATTCATTTCTAAAAACCAATGATTCCTTATATTTCGTTAATCTAGGAAAGCGGCCTCCCTCCCTTGTTCCTCAAGGTGACGAGCGATATCCATTTTGTGTAAACCATCTTGAGGATGTATTCTTGATTAGCAGTGTAAGGCCTAGATATCATTGATTCAACAGTATTGTCATATTTTATAACATATTTTTGTTATATTTATTATCACAAAAGAGCATACCCCTTGTTTCTAAAGTCATTCGTGCCTAAAAAACAAAAAACACCCCAAAAAGGCACACATGCACCTTTTTGGGGCATCTCTCATTTCGAAAGCGCCAAATCCGCTCCGATAACTCCGACAATTTGACCGTTATGATTCGCAATGGGAGCAGAAACCGTGGCACAAACACGTTTCGTCAATGCCGATACATACAGATCAGAAACGTACACTGTTCCTTTACTGGCTTCCTGAAACCACGGCCGGACTTTGGCGTTGACCAATCCGGCTGGTGGATTCGAATAGACAAACGTGCCATCAAGACGATTCGACCAAACAGCCTCAAATTCTCCGTTCTGGGCTAAAAATTGGTCCAGCACCCGACAGTGGATGGTCTCATCCATTTGTTCCAACGGAGCCGACTGAAGCAAAGCCGATAGTTTATGAATCGCGTTTTTTACGACTGCATCATCCACAAAAATCGTTTCTCTCATCCAATCACGTCCAACTGTTTGCTGCAGATCCCCCGCCGTCTTTTGCAACGCTTCGTTAATGCGCAAAATCTGCCTGACGTTCTCATGCTGTTCGTTCATATCCGCCGCCACACGCTCGACAAACTGTTGATTTTCCCGGCTCAATTGCACAATTTCTTCAAGCAGGCTGACAATTTCTTTCACGCTGTCCGACTGCCCGGATGCTGACTCGGCAGAAGAAGAGACGAGGTCCATCATATTATTCAGCTGCTGCTGCAACGAATGAAGGAACGTCATAATCGCTTCCATTTCTTTTTCTTCGACATCGATCTGCTTTGTTTCTTCGCGAACGATATCGGTCGTCGCTGCGATTTCCCCTTGAATGAGCGACAAAATGTCCTGTGTTTGTTGAACTGCCTCCGATGTTTGATTCGCCAGCATGCCAATTTCACGCGCGACGACTGCAAACCCAAGCCCGTGTTCTCTGGCACGAGCCGCTTCTATGTTGGCGTTTAACGACAAAATTCTCGTTTTCTGTGAAATCTCACCGATCACCGATATAATTTGATTGATGCGTTGAGAATGATAAACAAGCTGATCCATTTGTCTCAACAATGTTTCATGGCGGGAGCGCAATGTTCGGATTTCCTTTTGCAACGTTTCTAATGAATTCCATGAATGCATCCATTGTTCAGAAAACTGCCGGCTGCTTGCATGAATGTCGTTCGAAGATGCGGCAATTTCCTTAGCCGCTTCCTCGATGGCCCGCATTTTTTTCGCTACTTTCTCTGTATACTCGACTGTTTTTTCGCTATGGCTCATCAGCTCTGCCGCGCTGTTCTGGCTTGAATCGGAAATGTGACTTAGCGAAAGCGCCGCCAGTTTCATCTGTTCCATCACTGCCTTGAGCTGATCAACGGCCACCACAATTTGCCGAGCGATTTGTTTTCGTTCTTCATGCTTTTCCTCCTGCCATGGCCAAGCGGATTCACGCCTTGTTTTTCTCTCCGCACGCCTCGCAAAAATCAACTTTCGTCACTCCTTATGTAATATTTTATTACATTATTATAACATAAAATAAATGAAAGGAACATGTCAAAACAAGCGACACCGACGAAAAATAAGGCTGTCGTAAGGTAGAAGACTGAAAAAATGACGTTTTCTTCACCAGCGCCTGTTTGTAGATGGAAAGAAAAATGGTCACCATGCAGGTTTTCAATTTGGCAAAGCTCTTCTCTTGAAGCACGATGAAAAACATATTTCACGTCCAACTCGGTGACATTAGGAGAGCAAGGAATACCGGCATGACAAGTTTTCTTCAATAGATAAATGGGTTTTTCCTTTAATCACCGGTCTCCTAGATACACGCCTGAAGTATGCCCAAATGCCTCTCGTCCCTTTGGTATCAAGGGGCGAGAGGCATTTGGTTTGCCTAGTCACTGTCGAACTCGGGAAAAAGAAGCGAATCGCATCGTTTGAACGAGAAGCGCTCATGTTACGAAAGCTAAACCATCCGCAAATTCCAAAGCTATATGATATGTTCGACGTGCGCGGCATTCCGCATCTTGTCATGGAATATATACTGAAGGGGATACGATCGAAACGCTTATTTTCGAGAAAAAAACAAACATTCGGTGAGAAAGAAGCGTTTTTCTTGCTGGCGGATGTGTTGGCGATTGTGCAACACATTCACGCCCATGAAATCGTTCACCGCGATTTGCGCATTCCGAATCTCGTTTTTCGCGACGGTGTTGTATATGTCATTGATTTCGGACTTGCGCGTTTTTTCATGAACAAGATGGACCGTTTTTGACACTCGAACAGCAACTTCGGCGTCAAGTTGATGTAAAAAGCGACATATATGCCCTCGGTCATTTTTTACTGTTTTTATTGTATTCTTCTTATGAGCCAACAGAGGACAAAGAGAAAAGCTGGGAAGACGAACTTTCCTTGTCAAAAGAGACGCGTTGCGCGTTGCGCCGCATGTTGCAACTTGATGCGCCGTATGCATCTGTTGCGCAATTGGCGCGCGATGTTGCTGATGTGATTGGATAGGCGTTGCATGGCGCCTATTTTTTATTTTCGATTTCCCGTTTCGCGCGGATGAATGCGATGAGTTGAATGATTTCGTCTTCCGTCACTGCTTCACCGTCTACTGTCAGTCGAACCGTCGGGCGAGTGAGCTCAATCGACGGTTGCTCCTCGTCTGTTGCCCCGAGTAAGTAGTCTGTCGTTGTGCCAAACAACACCGCCAGCTCCTTGACAGCTTCGAGCGACGGCTGGCGATAACCGGACTCATAGCCGGCATATGTGCTTTTTGCGATATTCAGTTGATCGGCAATATATTGCAACGACCATTGCTTTCTCTTTCTTAATTCCGATAATCGTTTCGAAATCATCATTTTTCTCCCCCTTTTTGCTGTTCGCGAAATGAATAAAAACACTTGTTATTTTCCCTTTTTCTAAATATAATTGAAATGAATGTACGCGAATCGCGAACGAATGTATTTATAGTTTACACTACATGACACAACCAATACAAGAGATGATCCAAAACTGCCATATTTGAGGTGACGATAATGAAAAACATTTTGCTGCTTGCGACAGGTGGTACGATTGCTTCCGTGCCGAGCGAAGAAGGGCTTACGCCAAAGCTGACGGCACAGGAGCTGACGAGCTACATTACGATTGAAAATCAGCCGTATCATTTAGATAGCCAAATTTTAATGAACATCGACAGCACAAACATGCAGCCGGAGCATTGGCGTGACATTGCGGAGGCGATTTATACGCAATACAATCGCTATGACGGCTTTGTCGTGACGCACGGAACGGATACGATGGCGTATACGGCAGCTGCGTTGTCATATATGCTTCAAAACGTGAATAAGCCGATTGTATTGACCGGCTCTCAAGTGCCGATCGGCTTTCGGAAAACGGATGCGAAAAAAAATATACGCGATGCGCTTCGTTTTGCGTGCGAGAATGTGAGTGGGGTGTTCGTCGTTTTCGATGGGCGCGTCATTTTAGGAACGCGGGCAGTAAAAATGCGGACGAAAAGCTATGATGCGTTCGAAAGCATTAACCATCCGTACGTCGCTTACATTCATCACGATCGCATCGATTATCAATACGAACTGCCAAAGCCGAGCGGCAAGTTGCAATTTGATCCGTCGCTTTGCCCGGACGTGTTTTTACTGAAGCTTCATCCGGGCACGAAGCCAGAAATATTTGATTACATTCGCCATTTATATCGCGGCGTCATTATCGAAAGTTTCGGAAGCGGCGGTGTGCCGTTTCAAGGGCGCAATTTGTTGCCGAAGATGAAGGAACTGATCGATGATGGCATGGCCGTTGTCATTACGACGCAATGTTTAGAAGAAGGAGAAGATTTAACTTTATATGAAGTTGGACGAAAAGTGGCGCAAAATACCGTCATTTTATCAGGCGATATGAACACGGAAGCGATCGTGCCGAAGCTCATGTGGGCGTTAGGGAAAACGACGAATGTGCTTGACGTAAAAAAGATAATGGAAACACCGATTGCCAATGACATGACAGAAAAAGAAGGGGAAAGTTGGGGTGCATAAATGATGCAAACGAAAGCAGTACGAATCGAACGCGATTTGCTTGGTGAAAAAGAAATTCCGTACGATGCTTATTATGGCATTCAAACGATGCGTGCGGCCGAAAATTTTCCGATTACAGGGTATCGTCTTCACCGCGAGCTCATTCAAGCGATGGCGACCGTAAAAAAAGCGGCAGCGCTCGCGAATATGGAAACAGGTCAGCTTCCGCGGCGCATCGGTGAAGCGATCGTGAAAGCAGCCGAGGAAGTGATCGACGGGCAATGGCACGATCAATTTATCGTCGACCCGATTCAAGGTGGCGCAGGAACGTCCATCAACATGAACACAAACGAAGTGATCGCGAATCGCGCACTTGAATGGCTGGGGGAGCGAAAAGGGAGTTACCATGTCATTAGCCCAAACACGCACGTCAATATGTCGCAATCGACAAACGATGTGTTTCCGACTGCCATTCATATTGCGGTGCTGAAGATGATCGGTCAACTGCTTCAAACGATGGAACATATGCATGATGTGTTCGCCGATCAGGCGAAACGGTTTGACCATGTGATTAAAATGGGACGAACGCATTTACAAGATGCTGTTCCAATTCGGCTCGGGCAAGAGTTTGAAGCGTACCGCTGCGTCGTCGCTCGCGATATGAAGCGCATCGCTCAGTCGCGCCAACATTTGTATGAAGTTAATATCGGGGCGACGGCAGTCGGAACGGGCTTAAATGCTGATCCAGCCTATATTGAACGCGTCATTTTTCATCTCGTTCAGTTGACGCGCTTACCGCTTGTGCGTGCAGAACATCTCGTCGATGCGACGCAAAATACAGATGCTTATACGGAAGTATCAGCCGCGTTAAAAGTATGTATGATCAACATGTCAAAAATCGCGAACGATCTTCGTCTTATGGCGTCTGGCCCGCGCGCAGGGTTAGGGGAAATTACGTTGCCTCCTCGCCAGCCGGGGTCGTCCATTATGCCGGGGAAAGTGAATCCGGTCATGGCAGAAGTCGTCAATCAAGTGGCATTTCAAGTCATTGGAAACGATCATACGATTTGTTTAGCGTCAGAAGCTGGTCAGTTAGAACTAAACGTCATGGAGCCTGTGCTCGTCTTTAATTTGCTTCAGTCGCTTCATATGATGGACAACGTATTCCGCGTGTTTACAGACTACTGTTTAGCCGGCATTGAAGCGAATGAAGAACGGCTAAAACAACATGTCGAAAACAGCATCGGCGTCATTACGGCAGTCAATCCGTACATCGGTTATGAAGCGGCGTCGCGCGTAGCGAAAGAAGCGCTACAAACAGGAAAATCGGTGCGTGAATTATGTATCGAGTACGATTTGTTGAACGAAAAGCAATTAAATGATATTTTAGACCCGTATGCGATGACAAGTCCGGGCATCGCAGGTAAACATTGAAGAAAATGTGGATATGATCCTTATCGTGATTCCACTCTATCAAAGTAATGTTATATTTTTTCCCGATTTCTATAAACATATCTTTTGCAAAATCAGATACTTCATCGGTGAATACTTCTCTGCGATACTTTACAACCAATACAAGATGATAATACAATAAGAATACTGAATGATTATTACTATCCAATTTCATTGATATATCAATCCTTTTATATATCTAAGACTGATTATACCAAAATCTTTGGCTAACGCCAAACGACATTCATCTCCCACTTATCGTTGGGCTACGCCCTGCACACGCTTGAAGTGGGAGACTTCTTTCGGAATTATGTTAAAAAGGGGGTGTCCCAAAACGACTGGGACACCCTCTCTCATCGCTATATATAAGCACCAGCCGCTTCCCTGCCACACGATATGTTGTGTCTTTCTTGAGGAGAGATCGCCTTTTGGGTCAGCCCCTTCCACTCTGTTGTTATAGAACCACATTCAACAGCAAGACGAACATAAACGCCACCACCGAAATAATCGTTTCCATCACTGTCCATGTCATGAGCGTTTCCTTGACCGTCATGCCGAAATATTCTTTGATCATCCAGAACCCGGAGTCATTGACATGTGACAAGATCAACGACCCAGCACCGGTCGCCAAAACGAGGAGCTCCGCGTTCGTTCCCGGAATGCTCGCAGCAATCGGCGCAACGATGCCGGCCGCGGTCATCATCGACACGGTCGCTGACCCGGTCGCCACGCGGATGAGAGCGGCGATGCCCCAGCCTAACAGGAGCGGGGATAAGTGCGAGTGTTTCGCCACCTCCGCGATTTGATTGCCGATGCCGGAATCGAGCAGCACTTTGTTGAACGCGCCGCCCGCTCCGATGACAAGCAAGATGTTTGCGACCGGACCGAGGCAGTCGTTGGCGAATTTCAGAACAACGTCACGGGTAAAGCCGCGGGCATAGCCTAGGCTAAAGAATGAATAAACCGTGGCGATCAACAGCGCGACGATCGGATCACCGATAAAGCGCAACACTTTCGCTGCTTCAGACTTTTGATCAAGCGTCACGTTGGCCACAGAAGCAATCAACATCAAAATAACGGGAAGCAAAATGGTAAACAGCGTATTTCCAAAACCCGGAAGTTCACGCGCTTCTTTCTGCTGCACGAGCTGCTCGGCGATGTCGGCCGGCACGGATTTGTGTATGCGCGAGCCGATCCATTTGCCAAACAGCGGTCCAGCAATGATTGCCGTCGGCAGACCGACGATGATGGAATAAAGAATCGTCTTTCCGACATCTGCTTTAAAGATGCCGACAGCCGCCATCGCCGCCGGGTGCGGCGGGACGAGGCCGTGCACCACCGACAAACCGGCGACAAGCGGAATGCCGATCGTCACAAGCGAGATGCCCGTCTCCATTGCGATCGTAAAGACGAGCGGAATGAGCAGCACAAATCCGACTTGGAAAAAGACCGGAATCCCGACTAAAAAGGCGACGACCATCATCGCCCAATGGACGCGTTTTTGGCCAAACCGATTGATTAGCGTTTTCGCAATGCGCTCCGCACCGCCCGACTCAGCCATCATTTTGCCGAGCATCGTCCCAAGCGCCAAGACGATCGCTAAAAAGCCGAGCGTATTGCCAAGCCCTGCTTTAATCGAGTCGATGATCCCTGGTGTTTCCGGCGACGGAGCGATGAGCGGCATCCCCATCGCCAGCCCGACACCGACGGAAACGGAAATGAGTGCAACAAACGGATGCATTTTCGCCGCGGTAATCAATAACAATAAAACAATAATGGCGGCAATGACAATGGCAATTCCCATGACTTGTTCCCCCTTGTATTCGTCTATTTGAGAAAGCGGTGAAAAACAGCGGTTTCTCCCAATCCATAAGCGTCCATTATGCAAAGAAGAACCGATGTTGCAAGGTTTTTTCGATTTGAGAAACGATCCGTCGGAAAAGCGGTATACGCTATGTCATCACCATTTATTGATTGACTCTTCGACCATCGTTTCTTCTTGAGTGATGTGCTCACGTGGCAGGTGCGCAACCATCAAGGCTGAGGTTTCATCCTGCCGACGCTCTTCACCCCCTCTCCTTTTCTCAACGTCTCGAATCAATCGATTTCGCTCAGTGAGCAAGCGTTTTCAACAAGAAGTAAGCGAGGCCGCACGTTCTCCTAAATCGATTTAGGAGCAGCCGATGCTTCCTAAACCGATTTAGGTGACAGCGCCTGTTACCCTCCTTGCCGCTGAAACGCCGCGATGATGTCAAACTCCTCTTTTAACCGCTCATATAAGCGGCTGTACAAATCAAACAGCTCAGCGTAAATAAGCGTATGTTCTTCCTTCGGTTCATGACGGGCGGTCGTGTCCATCCACGTTTTCACCATTTCCAAAGAAGGCAGTTCCCCTAACGCGTGCAGCGCCACTGCCGCCGCTCCCAGCGCCGACGCCTCATGCGTCTGCGGCACAATGAGCGGTTTGCCGAGCATATCGGAAAGCATTTGCCGCCAAAACGGCGATTTCGCAAAGCCTCCGGAGACGCGGATTTCGGTCATTGGCCCGGTGACATCGCGGATCGCGAGCGCTACCGATACGATGCTGAAGCAGACGCCTTCCATCACCGCCCGAATCAAATGTTCGCGCCGATGGTGAAGGCCAAGGCCAAAAAACGTCCCGCGCGCGTTCGCGTTCCAATACGGCGCCCGCTCGCCTGATAAAAACGGCAAAAACACCAATCCTTCCGCTCCGGGCGGGACGCGTTCGGCATATTTCGTCAACAAATCGTACGGATCGATGCCGAGCTTTTTCGCCACTTCCCGCTCTTGGGCGCCAAACTCGTCGCGCAGCCAGCGAAGCAAAATGCCGCCGTTGTTCGTCGGTCCACCAACGACCCAATAGCCAGGCGTTAAGGCATAACAAAACGTCCGCCCTTTTTCATCGGTCGTCGGGGCAGCGGCGATCGTCCGCACTGCTCCGCTCGTCCCGATCGTAATGGCCGCCTCGCCCGGAAGCACCGCGCCGACACCGATGTTGGCGAGCACGCCGTCACTTGCGCCGATGATGACCGGCACATCAGCGGATACCCCCATTTTATCCGCCCATTCTTTCTTCATCCCTTGCAAGATGTATGTCGCTGGGGCTAAACGCGGCAGCCGCTCGCGGCTTATGCCAAGAAACGAAAGCACGTCCTCGTCCCAATCGAGCGTATCCAGGCGGAACAACCCGGTCGCTGAAGCCAACGAATGGTCAGCGATATAATCGCCATATAGGCGGTAAAGCACATAATCTTTCACAGAGACAAACCAACGGGCTTGCCGAAACACATCCGGCTGCTTCTCTTTCAACCAAAGCAGTTTCGGCAACGGAGACATCGGATGGATCGGCGTTCCCGTCCGCCGATAAATGTCAAGACCGTTGTTCTCTTTCAGCAGCCGCTCCGCTTGGGCGACGCTTCGGTTATCGGCCCAAATGAGTAAGCGAGTGAGCGGCCGCCCGGATTCGTCAAGCGCCATGATCGAGTGCATCGCCGCACTCAACCCGATCGCTTTCACCTGCTGGGGACGAATCCGATGGCGGATCGTCACCGCCCCGACGGCTTGAATGACCGCCGCAAACAGCTCTTCCGGATCTTGTTCGGCAAAGCCTGGATGCGGCTGGATGATCGGATAATCAACGGCATAGGAAGCCAACACCCGACCGCGTTCTCCGAAAACGACCGCTTTCGTGCTTGTCGTCCCGATGTCCACCCCAATGACGACTTGCTCATCAATAGTCATCGTTTCTCCTCCTTTCCTTCATCTATTCTCCCGTCTAACCGATGTCCGTTCCTTCAGTATCGGAGAGAAACGAAACACTTGCGGTTTGCCCGACCGTTTCCGGTCGATTTGTAAAAATACCTGCTCGGCCGTCTTTTTCCCCATCGCAAACGTCGGCTGGGCGATCGTCGTCAGCGCTGGCGTGTAAATATCGGCAAAGGGCACATCGTCGATGTTGATGATCGCCAGCTCATCCGGCATGCGCACACCCGCCTCCTTGACAAACCGTAAAACGCCCATCAATGTCAAGTCGTTAATCGCAAACAAGGCGTTGGGCCGGTGGGACTCAGCAAACCGTTTTTTCAGTTCCTCAGGCAGCACGGCCGGATCAGCGGCGATGACATTCCTATCGTCAATGTCAAACCCTCTTTTCGCCATCGCCGCCCGAAACCCTGCCAACCGTTCCATCCGCGGCACGTTGTAAGGAACGAGCGGCGGGGTGACAATGGCGATGCGGTCATAACCGCCCGATGCTAAATAATCAACCGCCATCTCCGCCGCGCCAAAGTTGTCCAACAGCACGCTGTCCGCCTCGACTCCCGGCACCATCCGGTCAACAAAGACGAGCGGAAACCGCTCGGCGGCAAGGCGTTGGTAAACGTCTTCATTTTTCCCCGTGGGAAAGACGATCAACCCGTCGACCTGTTTCGCCAGCAGCATCTCGATGTATGTTTTCTCTTTTTCCGGATCATCGCCGGAGTTGCAGACAATGACTTGAAAGCCGCGTTTTTGGCACTCTTCTTCAATCGCGTGCAGCACTTGCGTCGTCAACATATGAAGCATATTAAAAACGATCACGCCAATGGTCGCCGTCGTTTTTTGTTTCAAACTGCGAGCGATCACGTTCGGCTGATAGCCAAGTTCCTCAATCGCCTCGGCGATGCGCTTTCTCGTTTCCTCGCTCATATACTCGTAGCGTTTGTTCAAATATTGCGAAACCGTACTTTTGGAAACGTTGGCCAATTTCGCGACATCGGCCATCGTGACTTTTTTCAACAGGGATCCCTCTCTTGCCCTAAATCGATTTAGCTCTCAAAGCGCTTTCATAAACCGGTTTAGCTTTATTATAAAACAAATGAAAGCGGTTTACAATACTTCTTCGTAAAATTCCCTTGATTTTCGTCCCCTCGCCGGAAAACATACAGGCTTGTATTACCGATCTATTATTCCATTTGACGAAAGCAATACTTCTCGGAGCGTCCTGTCTGACGACATTGAATGGACTGAGCGAACCTTCTCTGTTGTCAAACTGATCACAGAACTTACCGCGTTGATCAAGCTTTATGGACGTAAAGCCGTCGATCCCTGGGCTTTGATGCAATTGGCGATCGACGGCAACGTTTGTCTCTTCGGCGAAAAGCCGGGTTGACTCCTTCACCTTTTCAATCCTCTCGACCGGCAGTCCAGTCAGTTCGCGGATCGTGTCGACGTCATATCCTTTAGCGAGCATGCGCTTCACCACCTCAAGCTTCCCTCCTCGATCCCTTGTTGGCGCCCCTGTTTGATTCCTTGTTTGACCTCTTGTTCGCTTCTCCGCTGTTCGTACGAAGTGATGAGCTCCGTGACTTGCTTCGCCTCCTCCGTCTCCATTTGACTCACCTCGTTTCGCAGTTTCGCTTCCTCTTCTTCAGACAGCCGCAAATACGTTTCAAAAAAGCCGAACAACAACCGCTGTTTCGCCTCATCGAGCTCAAGACGGACGAGCAGGCGCAAAAACTCTTTTTTCACTTCGACCTTCTCTTCTTCATTATACCCCATTTTGCTTACCAACGCGGTGGCGACGGGGTTGTCATGGCTGATGTACGCGCGCCACGGCAGTTTGCATAGCTCCACCGTCAAATAACGAAAATCGAGAACGGTCAAGAACGGAAACTGGATGCGCCACGAAGAAGGTTCATTGCGGGATTCGTCATAGCTGAAGATGGCAATTGGAACAATGCGGCGCGGCATTTTCACGGAAAGCAAAAAAAGTAACGTTATGGCCCTTTAGATAGCAGCAGTCTTCCTCCCATACCGCCGCCACACGAAACTTACGAAAACAACAGTCGCGCGGCATATACGACGCCCGTTACTGTGATGGCACTAAGCATCGTGGATAACAGCACTGCCTGGGCAGCGTAGTCGGGATGACAATCGTATTCAAGCGCGTACAAAGCGGTGTTGCGCGAACAAGGGTAGGAGCTGGCGATGAGCAGCGCTTGGGCCGTCACCCCGTCAAGCCCTAACAGAAAGATGAATGCCGCAGCCAATAGCGGCGAAACAAGCAGGCGGCCCAACACGCTCACATACAATAGCGGCGGCAAAGCGGTAAAACGGGCATAAGCGATTTGCGCCCCTAATGTAAAGAGGGCGATGGCTAAAAACGCGTCAGCGGTGCGTTGAAGCGGCGTCCATACAAATGAGGGAATCGGGACATGCGGCCAACGGCAAACAACGCCTAGCCATAACGCATGAAGAACCGGGTTTTTCCATAGTTCGGCGATCCACTTTCCTTGTTTCCTGTTTCCCGAAACAAACTGATAAACGCCATATGTATTCGTGAGAAAGTTTTGAAATATCGTTACGACAATTTGAATGGCCGCCCCAAGCGGCTGCTGGTGAAACACCAATTGGCTCACTGGAATGCCAAAGTTGCCTGAGTTGTTAAGCACAATCGTATTTTGAAACACCGCCGCCATGCTTCGGTCAAGTTTGAACCATTTTGCCATCATCATGCTCAACACGATCAATCCGCTGCTTTGCAAAAAAAGAAAGCCGAATACGGACACCAACACTTTCCCGTTCAATTCGCTGTCATACACGTTAATGAACGCAACGGCGGGCAACAGCACATACATATTCAGCTTGGACAAGGTATTCATGTCAAAATGAAACAGACGGTGCAATAGCGCTCCCGCCCCGACCATAAGCAGCATCGGAACCATCACTTGAAGCAAAATGCCACTAAAAACGGCCAACGCTCTTCCCCCGCTTTCTTTATCCATGATGAAGGCCGCTTTACTTCTTGCTCAACCTCTCTTTTTATAAATCCGTTCCGGGCGGCCGACTGATCCGTAAACAATATCGGCCAATACTTGCCCTGTGGAGACAAGGTACTCTAAATACCGGCGGGCCGTTGTTCGGCTCGTGCCGATTTGCCGTCCCACTTCTTCCGCCGTCACACCATCTTGACACTGTTTCACAACCATAAGCACTTTTTCAAGGGTTAGCGGTTGGATGCCTTTCGGAAGCATCGGTTGGTCCCTAACTGAGGCTTCTCGCCCGATCAGTTTGTCGACATCCTCTTGATCGATCCACTCTTTTTCTTTCATCCACTGCTGCATTTTACCGTGATACTCTTTATACCGATTTAATGTTTCCACAAAACGGTCAAACATCATCGGTTTGATAATATAGTCAAACACCCCGCCGTGCAGCGCCTGTTTCAACGCGTCAATTTCGCGCGCTGCTGTGATCATAATGATGTCGATATTGGAAAAACGTTCACGCACCCACTTTAAAAAAGAGAGGCCGTTCATGTCCGGAAAATAGACATCAAGCAACAGAACGTCCGGCCGTAGCACCTCGGTCAGCTCCTTCGCTTCTTCAGCGTTTGTGGCGATGCCGACCACTTCATACCCTTCTACTTTTTCCACAAAACGCCGATTAATCTCGGCAATGCGGCGGTCGTCTTCAATAATCAGCACACGAATCACCGACATCTCTTCCCCCCTCTCAATGATGGCCAGCCTGAGCCAGCCGCTTCGGGATAATGACGGTAAACACCGTTCCCGCTCCTTGCTTCGACTCGCATGTGATTTGCCCGCCAAGCATCGCCAGTGCTTTACTGACGAGATCCAGCCCATATCCTCGACGGCCATTGGCTTTTGTCGAAACCCCTCGTTCATATATTCGTTCCGCCAAAGCCGGATCAATGCCGGGACCGTTATCTTCCACTTCAATAATCAAATCGTCGCCCAAGTCCGTCAAAAAAATGGTCACTCGCTTCTCTTCTTTCCCGTTATGGAGAGCCGCCTCCATGGCATTATCCAACAAGTTGCCGATAATCGTCACCAAATGGTCGCGGTCGATCGCAGGTGGCACATCGCGGAAACTGCTTTCCCGATCAATCGTAAACGTAATTTTTAGCTCGTTGGCGCGATTGAACTTGCCGATCAACAGCCCGCCAATGATCGGATCCGGAATTTCCTTCATGATAAACCGGACAATGTTTTGTTGCAAGTCGGTTTCTTTTGTAATCAATTCAAGCGCTTCCTCATATGATTCCAGTTGAATCAGGCCGGAGATCAAATACAGCTTATTGGAAAATTCGTGCGTTTGCGCCCGTAAGGCATCCGCATAGCTTCGCAGCTGAGACAGCTCTTTCGTTAGGCGGTACAGCTCCGATTTGTTGCGAAACGTCGACACCGCTCCAATCACGCGGCCCGTTTTATCTTTTATCGGAATGCGATTCGCAATGACCGTTTCTTCACCTAACACCATTTCATCGTCAAATTCCGCCTGCCCCGTCCGAATGACTTCAGGCAACCTCGAGTGGGGAATAAGCTGTAAGATAGGCATTCCCAATACACCGCGTTCGTTCTCATACCCAAGCAACTTCAACGCGGTTCGATTGACCATTGTAATCGTTCCCTCTTGATTGATGGCAACGATTCCTTCACGAATCGCTTCTAAAATCGCCTGTTTTTCTTGATACAACAAGCCGATTTCTTCCGGTTCAAGACCGTGAATCGATTTTTTCACTGCCTTGGCAATCGCCACTGCGCCCGCCGCCCCGAGCAAAAGGGCAAGAACGGAGAAGAGAAAGATCTTCACGCTATATGACCACACCGTGCGCTGAATATCCTCCAGCAAAAAACCAACTGAAACAATGCCAATCACATGTCCGTTTTCATCAAAAATCGGCGCCTTTCCGCGGATGGCCGGACCGAGCGAACCGACCGCCTCGGAAATAATGGCCTTGCCTTTGAGCACTTCTCCGTTGTCGCCCCCCACCATCGGTTTGCCGATCCGATCCGGCAGCGGATGGGCGTAGCGAATGCCTTGACGGTTGCCGATCACTACATATTCCGCCCCCGTCTTTTGGCGGATGTGCTCAGCAAACGGCTGCAGCCGCGCCGATGGATTCGGATCGTGAAACGCCTCACGCACAAGCGGAGTGGAGGCAACGGTTTCCGCCACATTTAGCGCCCGCATGCCGATTTGTTGTTTGAGCGTCGCCGCAAACATATGTTGAAACAGAAACGTTAAAACCACAATCACAAGCAGCAACAATGAACAAATGATGACCATTAACCGTGTCTGAAGCTTCATCGCTTTTGCCCCTCAAACGGAAATAAAGAAAGACAATCCCCCCATTAGGCGGAACGTCTTTCTTCTATTATTACATATCTTCACTGACAATGACCGTTTTTCCTCTTAACTTCATGACAAACGGCACAGCAATCCATAAAAAGGCGATCACCAACAAAACGAGCGAAATCGGCTTTTCAACGAAAACGAGATAATCGCCATTCGATGCCGTCAAGGCCCGACGCATATTGTTTTCAATCATCGGTCCGAGAACAAGCCCTAGCACAAGCGGTGCCAATGGATAGTCGTGCTCCGCAAGCCAGTAGCCAAGCAGGCCAAACGCCAGCAGCAGGAACACATCAAACGTCGTCACTTGCACCGCATACACGCCAAAGACGGAAATGGCAATAATAAGCGGCAATAAATATTTCGTCGGAGTCTGGATAATTTTCGCGAACACTTTGACGAGCGGCATGTTGAGAATGAGCAACATGACGTTGCCGATAAACATGCTGGCGATCAATCCCCAAGCGACAGCCGGATGCTCATCGAACAACAACGGACCCGGTTGGACGTTGTACATAATGAGTGCACCCATCAAAATGGCTGTCGTTCCCGATCCCGGAATACCCAGCGTTAAAAGCGGGATCATCGCTCCCCCAGAAGCGCCGTTGTTCGCCGACTCCGGCGCCGCGACGCCGGCGATCGTCCCTTGGCCAAACTTTTCTGGATGTTTGCTGATTTTCTTTTCAAGAATATACGAGAAAAAGGAAGCGAGTGTCGCTCCAGCTCCCGGCAGCACGCCGATGAAAAACCCAAGCAGCGACCCGCGGGCGATCGGCCCCGCACTTTCTTTCAAGTCCGATTTGGTCGGCAAGATGCGCCCGATTTTGGCGATGTCCCCGTCGTTCGTCTCATGATGGAGAATGGACTTGAATACCTCTCCTAACGCAAATAGCCCGACCGCTACGGTTAAAAACTCGAGACCTCCATATAAATAGGAAATGTCGTACGTAAAGCGAGCCACGCCGGAAACATTGTCGAGCCCAATCGTGGAAAGCAACAAACCGAACACCGTCATGATCCATGCTTTCGTCATCGATTTGCCGGCCAGTCCGCTCACCGCCGCCAACCCGAGCAGCATGAGCGAAAAATATTCGGCCGGGCCGAACTTCAGCGCCACATTCGACAATGGTTGGGCCAATAAGACGAGGCCGATTAGCGAAACGATTCCGGCGACAAAGGAACCGATCGCCGCAATCGCAAGCGCCGCCCCCGCCCTTCCTTGCCGGGCCATTTGATAGCCGTCCAGCGTTGTGACAACCGATGACGATTCCCCAGGCGTATTTAACAAAATGGAAGTGGTCGAACCGCCATACATCGCCCCGTAATACACGCCGGCCAGCAAGATGATCGAACTGGCGGCCGCCTGCTCGGGACTCAAGCCCGATGTCATCGACGCCGTCACCGGAATGAGCAGCGCCACCCCGCTCATCGGGCCAATCCCAGGAAGCACACCGACCGCTGTGCCGATCAGCACCCCAATAAACGCAAACAGCAAGTTATGCGGCTGCAGCGCCGTCTGAAATCCGTCAAGCAAAAACGATAGTGTACTCATGATGCCCCTCCTTTCATTGGAACCAAATCGGCCAGCTTGGCAGCGTTCCTTGCAACAGTTTCACATAGAGGCCGTAGACGCCGAGCGAAAAGCCGGCGGCAATGGCGATCGACTTCCATAGCGCCCCCTTTTCCATCGTTTGAAAGCCGATAACAAGAAACAGAAACGTCGTGATTACATACCCAACCGTTTCAAGCAACGCCGCATAGAAAACAGCAGCAATGAAAATGATGAGAAACTTTTTGTACTGCCGTGGCGGCTTCTCTCCCACTGAATCCTTATAATCCTTATAGCCTCTCGTTTCAAACAACAGCTTGATGCTTAATAATGCCAGAACAAGTCCAAGCAAAAACGGAAATACGTTCGGTCCTACCGCACTGCCGTAGGCGCTTTTCGATAGGCGCAAGCTTTCCGCCATAAACAAGGAACCAACCGCCAAGAATGCCACCGCCGCGATCCGATCAGCCGTTTTGTTCATGGCTCTTCCTCCTGTTCTTTACAAAAAAGGGGAAGAATGTTCTTCCCTCTTGCTTCATTTATGCATGCCAAGCGACTTCAGAAGGTCGCCGATTTGCTGCTCCTGCTCCTGCAAAAATTTCGTAAACTCAGCCGAATTGCGGTATTCCGCCGCCCAGCCTTGTTTTTGCAGTTCTTCTTTCCACTTCTCGTGCTCAGACAACTTTTTCAATGTTTCTTCCCAAAACGCCTTTGCCTCTCGGGACATTTGCTTCGGCCCAAAAACTCCGCGCCAAATTGTAAATTCCGCATCAATGCCAAGCTCTTTCATTGTTGGTACGTCCTTCAGCACACCGCCAAGGCGCTCCGGAGCCGAAACCGCCAACACCCGCACTTTGCCGGCTTTGAGATATTCGCCAACAGAAGAGGCATCCGTCGCAATGACATCGGCGTTGCCGCCAAGCAACGCAGCCATCGCCTCACCACCACCATCGTACGAAACATATTTGATCGATTTCGGATCAATGCCAGCTTTATAGATTGGCAGAATGGCGACTAAATGATCCATCGAGCCCGGCGCTGATCCTCCAGCCACAGTGACCGATTTCGGATCTTGCTTAATCGCGTCAAGCAATTGGGTTAATGTTTGAAACTTTGAATCGGCCTTGACAACAATGGCACCGAAGTCTTTCGTCAACTGAGCGAGCGGCGTTGTGTCTTTGTAGCCAAACGGGCTGTTCCCTTCTTTTTTCAAGTTATTAATAATAATCGGCGGAGAGTTGACAAATAGTTTGTAATCGTTTTTCACATCTTGGGTGGCGTATTCGGCCATAAAGACCGCCCCGCCGCCGCCCGGTTTGTTTTCAACCGTCATGGTTTGTTTGACAAGCCCCGTCTCATCGAGCACTTTCGTAATCGCGCGGGCCGTTAAATCCCAACCACCGCCCGCCCCGGACGGAGCGACAATAGTGATCGGCTTCGTCGGATAGTCTGAGGTCGATGAGCCAGCGTTCGAACCGGATGATTTCGATCCTGCCGATTCATTGCCCCCACAGGCCGCCAAAGCCACTGTCATCATCCCAGCGGCAAGCAACCCCCACCATCTTTTTTTCTTCATTCTCCCTTGCCCCCTTATTTTTTGATAACGTTTTCATTCATAACGTTACCACGCCGCCAGATCGGCGTGAAGTTTTTGAAAATAAAATGAATTTTGTGCATTTTGTTCACAAGATTGCCCCACTGTAAGCATCCTTCACCCAACTTCATTTCTTTCATCGTGGGGGGGACAATGGCTTCCATCTTTCAAAATAAAAAAGAAGACCGCCATATAGACGGCCTTCTCTTGTTCAGCTCTCATAGGTACGATAAAAACTGCAGTTCACAAATATGCAGCAACAAATTGACAACGTTGTTTCAATCCCTCATAGGTACGATAAAAACGCCAAAAATGTTCGGGATTTGGTCTCATCGATGCTGTTTCAATCGCTCATAGGTACGATAAAAACTCACGAGCGGGAAGGCGGATTCGGGAGCACCGGAAGGGTTTCAATCCCTCATAGGTACGATAAAAACCCGAATTACATCAATAGCTTTATATTCATTTGCTCGATGTTTCAATCCCTCATAGGTACGATAAAAACATAGTCCGCGCCTCGACGACCATCGTCGGGGACGTCAGGTTTCAATCCCTCATAGGTACGATAAAAACTCCATCTGTCCTCCGTACTGTCTACCTCTGCCTACAGTTTCAATCCCTCATAGGTACGATAAAAACCTCGCCAAACGATAGCTTTATTTCCTTCCCGCTCAAGTTTCAATCCCTCATAGGTACGATAAAAACTAAAAATTAGCTCCCCTTCTGTCTGTTCATCGATATCGAGTTTCAATCCCTCATAGGTACGATAAAAACCTAAGACGAGGAATGGGGGGGATTTCTCCTCGATTTATTTGTTTCAATCCCTCATAGGTACGATAAAAACATGTAATACAAGTAAGTAGTAGGTTTACGTAAAAAGGTTTCAATCCCTCATAGGTACGATAAAAACAATGTTTGCCTCTTTCCCATCCACTTCTTCCGCGTTTGGTTTCAATCCCTCATAGGTACGATAAAAACCATAAACAGTAGAATCCGGCGCTGTTTGTACTCCAGTTTCAATCCCTCATAGGTACGATAAAAACACAAAAAGCGCCTATAAGCGCCGCGCGTAAACGTTCAGTTTCAATCCCTCATAGGTACGATAAAAACGCTCCAGCCGCTCGGCATCGACTTCAAAATATTTGGTTTCAATCCCTCATAGGTACGATAAAAACAACAATCGTCTCACTTCGTCTGTGTCTCCAACCGCAGTTTCAATCCCTCATAGGTACGATAAAAACGCCGGAAAAGAGCGCTATGCGATGGGATTCTTTGATTGTTTCAATCCCTCATAGGTACGATAAAAACCCCAAACAAAGCCCGTGAAATCAGGTGTTTCCGTTGGCAGCTGCTTTCAGAATAGCATGTTTCAAAAATTGTGTCAATTTCTTTTTCCTTCGATAGCTGGAAGGTGGGGGCGCTTTCAACGGTTGTCGTCGACCCCCGGGGGTTTTTGCACGATTGGAGGTCGACGACAGAATATAAGAGATCTCCAAGTTTAACGCGAATCCATTTGTTTCATTTGAGCATATTCTTTCCCCACCGCCACGACGAGCGGATGGTCATGCTCCAGTCCCGCGTATTGCCGAAGCGCGCCTTCGATCCCGTGTTGTTCAATCGTTTGCTGGAGAGCAGCAGCTTCGGCATCGCTAGCCTCATCAAACCGCAAGAGCGCGGCGATGCCTTTGACAAGTCCGGACGGGACGCTGTCGAATAAAGTGTAATATTGCACAGCCGGAGCGATGAGTCGGTCGTTCGGCCCGAGCTTGCGGATCGGTGAACGGGCGACGCGGACGATATCATCGGAAAGGGACGGGTTGGTGAAACGCTCGATCGTCGTTTCGATATAGGAACGGTGCTCTTCTTCATGCCAATCGTGCTTTTTCACTAAGACGGCGCCTGACTCGCGAAGCGCCTGCTCGACACTCGTCCGGATGTCGCTGTCTTTCATGGCTTCCTGAACCGTTTGGTATTGTTTTTGATAGCCTAAATAGGCAGCCAATGCATGGCCGGTATTGACCGTAAACAATTTGCGCTCGATATACGGCCCTAAGTCAGCGACAAAATGAGCCCCTTGAATCGGCGGAACGGCGCCGATAACATTTCGCGTTTCAATCGCCCATTCAAAAAACGGCTCGACCGTCACCGCGAGCGGATCATCGCTCGTTTGGTTTGGAACGATGCGGTCGACGGCGCAATTGAGAAAACCAACGTTTTCATCTGCCAGCTGTTGCCCAGCCGCGGAAAGATGGGCAAAGACGTGCGTTTTCAGCGCTTCCGTGCCGCCGATCATGTTTTCACAGGCAATGACGTGAAGCGGCTGCTGATGAACCGTGAAGCGCCGCTCGAGCCCAGCGGCGATGACTGGCGCAATGGCCGGCAAAATGTGCGGGCCGACCGCCGTTGTCACGAGATCGGCGGCCGCGATCGCCTCCATGACATGTTCCCGTTCCGTTTGGCTGTTGAGAGCGGAAACGCCGCGCACCCACTGTTCTTCCCTCCGCTCGCCGGCAACGATGACGCGATACGCTCCCCGCTCCTTCAACAAACGGACGATTTGTTCGTTGACATCGACAAACACGACCTCATATCCCGACGCCGCCAGCAGACTGCCGATAAAGCCGCGGCCGATGTTGCCGGCACCGAAGTGGACGGCCCGCATTAGCCGTTCACCTCATGAAGAAGCTCGAGAATTTCCTCAGCCGTTTTGGCGTTCGCCATCGCTTCGACATGGTCCGCTTCCGCGCAGACAAGCGCGAGTTTCGAAAGAATATCTAAATGTTCCCCGTCTTTGCCGGCAATGCCGATGACGATCATTGCCTGATTGCCGCCGCCAAAATCAACGCCGCCCGGAACTTGCACGATCGAAATGCCAGAATGCTTGATGAGCGATTTCGCTGCTTCCGTTCCGTGCGGGATGGCGACGCTGTTGCCGATATAGGTGGAGGTCAGTTCCTCCCGCTCCAGCATCGCGTCCACATAGGCTGGATCAACATACCCCTGCTTGACGAGCACGTCGCCGGCCAGGCGAATCGCTTCTTCTTTCGTTTTTGGTTGTGCATTTAGCACAATGTTTTCTTTGTTTAAAATTGAATGGGTCAACATCTTGTTCACTCCTTCGCCGATGTCCAATAATGATCAAAAAATTGTTCTAAGTGGGTGCTGATAAGCGAATACACTTGTTCCTCATCGCCGTGCGCCAAGACGGCGATGCTTTGCTCATCTTTGACTAACAGCGCGCTGATATGGCTTAAAACAGCAAGCGTCTCCTCGTCCGCATCCGCAGGGCCAAGAAGCAGCACAACGGTGTTGATTTCCATCGGGTTCCCGTCCATGCCCGCCACCGTCTGCGGCTCATCAAGCCGATACATCGTCAGCGAAGAGCGAAGGACCGCGAAGCTGCGGGCGTGATAAAGCGCGAGCGACGTGCCAGGGACGCCGAGCCCGCCCAGCGACTCCCGCCGCCGCAGCTCCCCGATGACGGCTTCGGCATCGACGATGACGCCGCTTTGTTCAAGCCGGCGGCAAGCGTCGGACAAGAGCCCGTGAACGGTGCGGTGCTTGACAACCTGCAGCGAAAATCCTTCTAAAATGCCGACGATCGTCTCACTGATGCGCCCGATGGCTTTCATCGTTTTCAGCGTCAGCCGGTTAGGCTGCGGATCTTGCTCGTGTGCTACTGGTTTTGCCACAGCCGCCGATTTTCGCTCTAAAAACGCGCGGATCGCCCGCGCTTCTTCCTCCCGCAACATCGGGCTGACGATGAAATACGGGCCGCGTTCCTCCGCAAGCGGCACGGTGGAAATGACGAGGTCGTACGCGCTTACGTCTTTCGTTTTCCATTCAAACACGGACGCTTGTTCGATGACAGCGATGTCTGGAATCTCTTTCTTCAGCCTTGTCGCCAAAATTTTTGCCGTCCCGAGCCCGCTTGAACAAATGACGAGCGCCCGCCAGCCTTTTTTCTCCCGCATGAGTGCAGCCGCAAAATGAAGCACTAAATAGCCGATCTCCTCCTCCGGCACTGAAACATCGCCAAACAGCTGCTTCGTTCCGTCGGCGACAATGGCAAACAGTTCCGCGTAGTCTTGCTTAATTGGATCAAGCAGCGGGTTGGCGACCCCCATCCCGTGCTCTAAACGGTACAAAGCCGGTTTCAAGTGAACGACGAGATCTTCGTATAGCGTCCGGTCGGCGGACAAATCGACACCGAGCTCGCGGCTGACGAAACGGATGAGCTGCTGCGCTTTCATGCCGACGGCCAAACTCGGCTCCTCCGCCAAAATTCCTTGGCGGCTGCGCCATTTCGCTCCCATTAAGTGCATCGTCATATAGCCGATCTCTTCTTTGGGGATGTCAATGCCAAACGCTCTTTCTAACGATTCGGCCAGCATCTCCGCGATTTCATGCTCCCTCGTCGCCTGAAGCGCCTGCAAATCACGCGGGTCGAAATGAATCGCTTCCCCCCGTCTGATGCGCTCGATGGCGAGCGCCAAATGGACGACGAAGGCGATGTACGAACTGTCGGCCATCGTAAACGGGAACGTTTCTTTCACCTGCGCGATTTGTTGTTCAATGACGGCCAACTTTTTCCGGTCGACCAGCCCGAGCAGTTTTTCCGCCACTGTATCGAGTGGGTCGTCCGGCCGTCTCTGGATCGTCTCTTTCATCAGCGCCAAAAATTCGTGTTCATCGACATGGCGAAATAGCAGTTCGCCAATGAGACGCCGTTTCGCCGATTCAGAACCGGTAAGCTCGACGCCGTACCCGCGCTTGCGAATGAGCGAAAGCCCGTACGCTTCAACCGTTTTCTCCAGTTTATCCAAATCCAAGCTGACCGTAGCGACCGTAACGTTTAGGTCATTCGCCAATGAGACGAGTTTCACCGGCTCGTCTGCTTCCAACAAGGCGATTAAAATCATCAGCTGCCGCTCTTCCGGCGTATATTCACGGTGAGAAAGATGAAGCAGCTCCACAGCCAGCGCCTGCTTCTGTTTCTTTTCCCCCGCGAGACGAATGCCGACCCCCGCTTTTTTCACCAACTCGAGCCCGTAGCGCCGCAAAACGGACTCAAGGCCTTGCAAATCACGGTGGATCGTGCGGGCGCTGACATTCAGCTCCTCAGCCAGTTCGCCGACCGTCATTTCCCGTTCATCAGCCAACAAACGCTCAAGCAGCTTTCGCTCCCGGGCCGATACGTACATCGCCGTTCACCTCCAATCCTGAGGCCATACTGTTGACACGTTTAAAATATTTGAGCGTCTTCTCATTTCTTATTGTAAGGGCTTTTTTCTTGATGTGACAATGAATAGATGTTTCGTTTTCGTCGTTGTTATTGTTGACATTTTTTAATTGTCCATACGATCTCAGCGGCTTCCGTTGTTCCAGCCGCATGACCGCCTACGACAAAGATAGGGGCAGATCCACGTCCGAGCTCATCAGCACGGCCAAAGACAAATCCGGGCGGGAGCCTTCACCAATGATATCCTCCCACCGCCTGCGCCAACGCGGAGACGTAGAGAACTTCTTCTGTTTCGGATGATAAAAACGCAGGGGACCATGACTCCCCTGCGTTCTTTTCAAGATCTACGTATTCTTTTTCAATTGCTCGATCAACTCATCGTATTTCGGGCTGTTGAGGAAGTTTTCCACCGACACATGATACGCGTTCGGCAGTTTCGCTTTCGCCCGGTCGGTTAAATTTTGGTGGGTGACGACAATATCGGCGTCGGCCGGCAGCTGATTGATCGCCGTGTTCGTGACTTCAATATCAAGGCCGGCTTTTTGTACTTTATTGCGCAAAATCGACGCCCCCATCGCACTCGACCCCATTCCGGCGTCACAGGCAAACACAATTTTTTTCACCCGGCTAGGAGCGGATTGAGCCACAGCTGGCGAAGCCGCTTCATTTTGTTGCAGCGCGGCAGCGACTTGGCTCTTTTTCCCTTTCAGCTGCTCCATTTTCTCCGCCGCTTTCGCCAAATCTTCTTCCTCTTCGTTTTGCTTCGCCGCTTTTAAGAAAACCGAAGCGACAAGGAACGACACCGCTGCGGCGACGAACACACCAGCGAGCACGCCGAGGTAATTTCCTTTTGGCGTCATCGCCAACAGGGCAAAAATGCTTCCTGGCGACGGCACAGCCACCAGCCCAGCATGGAATACCGTAAACGTGAACACTCCGCTCACTCCACCGGCCATCGCCGCCAAAATCAAGATCGGACGCATGAGAATGTACGGGAAGTAAATTTCATGAATCCCGCCTAAGAAATGAATAATCACTGCCCCTGGCGCCGACTGTTTCGCCATCCCTTTGCCAAACAGCCAGTACGCCAGCAAAATGCCAAGTCCTGGCCCAGGGTTCGTTTCCAACAGGAACAAAATCGATTTCCCGGTTTGCGCTGCCTGTTCGACGCCGAGCGGGCTTAAAATCCCATGGTTGATCGCGTTGTTCAAGAACAGCACTTTCCCCGGCTCGATGAAAATGTTCGCCAGCGGCAACAAGTGCCAAGCGATAATTTTTTCGACCCCTGCCGCTAATGTTTGGCTAATCAAAGAAATGATCGGGCCCACCCCTTTAAAGGCGAGCAACGTCAACACGCCGCCGACAATCCCGGCCGAGAAGTTGTTGACAAGCATCTCGAACCCTTGTTTCACTTTTCCTTGCAAGAGGCCGTCCACTTTTTTGATCACATAGCCGCCGAGCGGCCCCATGATCATCGCGCCTAAAAACATCGGGATTTCCGAACCGACGATGACCCCCATCGTCGCCGTCGCCCCGACGACACCGCCGCGGACGTCGTACACCATTTTGCCGCCCGTATACCCGATCAACAGCGGCAGCAAATACGTAATCATCGGCCCGACAAGCTTGGCAAACGTCTCATTCGGCCACCAGCCGGTCGGGATAAATAACGCCGTGATCAACCCCCAGGCGATAAACGCTCCGATGTTTGGCATAATCATGCCGCTCAAATAACCACCAAACCGTTGAACCTTCACACGGAAGCTTGTTTCGTTTCCGGTTGTATGCGTCATGAAGCTGTTCCGTTACAGAAAACTTATAAGGCTTTATAAGATAGTTAAAAATCTTACAAAGACCTATGCTTCTTTCCTTGTTCATCGCACCCGATTTCGCCAAAGCTACTCTCGTTGGATGTGGTGCTCCGAAGGCTTCAATTCCCCACTAACGAATGGGTACATATCAATAGCCGCTTTACGTGCTAGGCTATTGATTTTCCATAATTTTTTAAGTTTCTACTTGCGTTTACATCCCTGTCTATTTTATTTCCACATTCATCGCATACAAACGTTCTTTCTGACAAAGAAAGTTTCTCTTTTACAGCCCCACAATGGCTACAAGTTTTAGACGAAGGGAAGAATCGATCGGTAAGTATAAACTTGATCCCATTCCAGGCACACTTATATTCCATTTGCCTTTTAAACTCGTGGAATGTTTGTTCTTGGACGGCTTTCGATAGCTTTCTGTTCTTTAGCATTCCATGAGTATTTAAGCTCTCCATGACTACATACTCTGGCTTGGTTTTCACCAAAGATGCAGTGATTTGATGAATATAATTGTGCCTGATGTGTTTCAGCCTTCGATACGTTTTTAGAACAAGGAATTCCAACTTCTTTATATTCTTTGTTTTTCTGTAACGGTATTCACCTCCTTCTGTTTTTATTTTATTTTTCTCATATTTCCTTGATAGCTTACGTTGTAACCTTTTCAGCCTTTTCTCCAACTTCTTCACTTTGTTTGATTTGTTTATATTGCAAAACCTCTGCCCGTTGCTAACGACAGCTAAATCTTTCACCCCTAAATCGATGCCTATGCCGTCAGTATAATTTTGGTTTTTGTTTTCAACTTCTTCAACTCCAATAGTAAGCCACCAATTTATTCCGTCAAACGTGATTCTTGGGTTGAGATATTTTATATTACTCCCTGTTGGGATTCTGCCTTTTTCAGCTAACTTAACATCATTCAATTTTTGCTTGTTCTTTTTCTTCGATGTGGTTAACTTTTCCAATTTTACATGCGTTTTTGTGATTTTTATTTTTGCCGTATCTTGATAAAAACTTGGTTTGCTTCTCTTTTTTGACTTAAATTTTGGAAACTTTGTCCTGCCTTCAAAGAAGTTTTTGTACGCTTGACAGGCATCTTTAATTGCTTGTTTTGTTATATTATTTGAGTAATGGTTAAGCCAAGCATATTCTTTTTGCTTTTTTAATTGTGTCAGCATTTTCCTTAACTCATTATCGTTTAAAAACGTTCCGCCATTTTTGTAGTTTTCTTGTTGTGTAGCCAATGCCCAATTGTATGCCCATCGGGATGCACCTGCACACTCAAATAACTTTGTTCTTTGCTTATTGTTTGGCAAAAGCATAACTTTATAAGTCTTGATCATCTTTTACCAACTCCTGAATCATTTTCTTGGCTTTACCTATGTCAGTTATAATTTCAAACCGATAACCTCTTGCGATCATGTATTGCTTGACGCATTGAATTTGTCTTTCCAAATCATCTTTTTGTTTGTTACTCGATACTGTGCAATAGCCTACAATTTTTCTTTCTCGTTCAATGTTTTTTATACCAAGAAAATGATTAGGTTGCTCTTGTGAATAATACCTGAACCCCGATAGAGAAACATGTGCAGGTTTTCATACACCAGATTTATCCCAATTTCTTAACGTTTGTTCCGTTTTCCCTATCAGTTTGGCAAATTGTCCTATACTGTAATATTTCATAATCATCACCTCTATACACAATTTGTATAATAGTTTTTGCAAATTGTATATAGATTTTTACGAAATTTTATAAATTTATTTCAACTGTGTGTCACCTCCTTTTTGTTTGACTGTACCTTTATCTTAAAACGCTTACAACCGGCCTTCAATGAGAAGTAAACGCGACTTTGGCAAGGGGGTTGTTGACAAGGGTTAAAAAGAAAAAAGCCCAGTGTGGCGGGCAGGGCTACAGCGTTTCTTCCGCTAGTGATAAAGCCTCTTGATAAAGACGTCGGGAAAGATAAAATCCATTTTCAAGAAATAGTTCAGACAAAAGAGTCAATTGCCCAACGATCGACAGACCTATAATCGGTGTAGAATTGACCGTGACTCTATTCATTGTGATCCCTATTTTCATTGCTCAATTTTTGCACCGTGTCCCAATCATCTTTGATGTGTTCCTCCGTATATTCCATCCAAGGAATCGCCTTCGAACGCAATACATCGATAAATTCTCCTAAGGATTTTCCGGCCAACTCAGCCGCTTTTGCCAGCGTCACCTGTTTTCCAACAAACAAACCAATCGCCAATGAAAGTTTTATTTTTGCCTCAACTGTGTTGCCTTCCAATTCATTAATGGCGGGCAAAAACTCTTTCGGCAAGTTCACCTGAAAATAGTCCATGGCCATTGAACTCACACCCTTTTTTATTTTATTCTATCACACTCTGCTCCTTTTGGATGTGGTCACGGAACGAATAGCATTCCCTAAATTTTTACTACACGCTCAACACGCCGGAAAATAAAAACAACCCAATTGAACACTCCTCACCCGCGCTCGCGTAGAGAATTTGGGGATTCTTGACAACAGCCTAACCTACGGTAAGCTGTCAGCTAAGCCGTCCCTGTGCATCCCACCGTTGAACTTCCTCAAAACGATCGCAATCGAAACGCTTCTTTTGTTCTTTTGGCGCAAGAGGAAGATGTTAGTGACAGACGCCGGTTCATCCCTACTTACGCTCCTACTTGGAAGTGAAGGACTTCTCGGTTCGAGGTGATAAAAAAGCAGCCCTTGTCTAAACGGGCTGCTTTTCAGTCCATTTTACTGATATCTCGCCGTCACCATTTTCTTTCTCGTGTAAAACTCGACGCCGTCGCGGCCGTTGGCATGAAGGTCGCCATAGAACGAGTTTTTGTAGCCCGAGAACGGGAAAAAGGCCATCGGCGCGGGGACGGCGACGTTGACGCCAAGCATGCCGGCGTCGATTTCTTCGCGGAACTGGCGGATCGCTTTGGCGCTGTCGGTGTAAATGCAGGCGCCGTTGGCGAACTCCGACCGGTTGGCGATCTCAATCGCTTCGTCCAAATCGCGGGCCCGGACGACCGAGAGAACCGGAGCGAAAATTTCATCCGTCCAGATCGTCATGCCCGGCTTGACATGGTCAAAAATCGTCGGGCCGATAAAGTATCCTTTGCCGCTTGTCGCCGAGTCGCGGCGGCCGTCGCGGACAAGGAGCGCACCTTCTTTTTCGCCGATTTCAATGTATTTGATCGTCCGCTCTTTATGCGCCTCGCGAATGACCGGTCCTAAAAAGACGCCTTGGTCAAGCCCGTTGCCGATTTGGATGCGGTCAGCAGCCTGTTTGAGCCGCTCCACCAACTCATCAGCGATATCACCGACAGCGACAACGACCGAGCACGCCATGCACCGCTCACCCGCCGAACCAAAGGCGGCGTTGATGATGTTCGTCACCGCCAGATCAAGATCGGCGTCCGGCATAACGATCGAATGGTTTTTCGCACCGGCAAGCGCCTGCACCCGCTTGCCGTGAGCGGCGGCCGTTTTGTACACGTACTCCGCAACCGGCTGCGAGCCGACGAACGAGACGGCTTTAATGTCTTTATGTTCTAAAATACCGTTCACGACCTCGTGCGCTCCGTGGACAATATTGAGCACTCCCGGCGGCAGGCCGGCTTCGGTGAACAGCTCCGCCAGACGATTGGCCAACATAGGAGTCCGCTCGGACGGCTTCAATACAAACGTATTGCCGCAAGCGATGGCGAGCGGGAACATCCAGCACGGCACCATCATTGGGAAATTAAACGGCGTAATCCCAGCGACGACGCCGAGCGGATAGCGATACATGCCCGATTCGATGCCGGTTGCGATATCCGGCAGCTGCTGCCCCATCATGAGCGTCGGAATCCCCGCCGCAAACTCGACGCATTCAATGCCGCGCTGCACTTCGCCGTACGCGTCCTCGTATACTTTGCCGTTTTCTAGCGTCACCATTCTAGCCAACTCTTCCCAATGCTCGACAAGCAGCTGCTGGTAGCGGAACAAAATGCGGGCGCGGCGCGGAACCGGCACTTTCCGCCATTCGCGGAACGCTTCCTTCGCGGCCGCCACCGCCGCATCCAGCTCCTCGCGCGAAGAGAGGGGCACTTTGGCCAGCACTTCTCCCGTCGCCGGGTTCGGCACGATTTCTTCTTTTCCGGATGTCGAAGCGACCCATTGGCCGCCAATGAAGTTTTTCAATGTTTTTGTTTCGGTTACAGAACTCATGAATGAAACCACCTTTCTCATCGGTTTTTCAACAGATTGGCTCATGAACGCGCACAAGCGTGATCGATTCAGCGGCGAATGCTGCCTTGTGCGGGAACAGTTGGCAAGCTGAACGCTTCCAAAAAGCGGCGTCCTTTGCCGTCTGTTTGCGGCTGGCCGCTGCCATGCATTCTGCAATCGCCATCCCCGTCGTCTGATTCACGAACTGACGGTTTTGGTGTTGTACTGATAGTCGTAACAATAATGGTACAATGTCACAATTTCCTCATGCGTCGGCACCCTTGGGTTATTCGCTGGACTGCCGCTTGCCAGCGCATCAGCCGCCATTTTATCAACCGCTTTGTCGAATGCCGCTTTGTCAATGCCCCATGTTTTCATATTCGGGATGTGCAAATCACGGCAAAGCTGTTTCACTTCTTCAACAAGCGCATCGGCCGCTTCGGCATCAGAAACGTCCTTCAGCTGCGGGTTGATGAGCCGGGCAATCACTGCCAATCGTTCTGTGGCGCTGTCTTTTGTAAATTCAAGCACCCCTGGCAGCAGCATCGCATTGGACACGCCGTGCGGCACGTGGAAAAGCGCGCCGATCGGCCGCGACATGCCGTGCACAAGCGTCACCGAGGCGTTCGAGAACGCCATGCCAGCCTTCATCGCCGCGATCGCCATTTTCTCCCGCGCTTCGATGTCTTGACCGTTTTCGTACGCCCGGCGCAAATGGCCGATGATCGCCTCAATGGCGGATAGCGCCAACACATCGGTCACCGGATGGGCTCGTCGGGAAATATACGCCTCGATCGCGTGGCAAAGCGCATCGACACCGGTCGCCGCGGTGACGGATGGCGGGCATGAGACAGTAAGAAGCGGGTCAACGATCGCCACGGCCGGAAGGAGCGCCGGCTGGGAAATCATCATTTTGACGTCTGTCTTCGTATCAATAATGACCGTCACTTTCGTCACTTCCGAACCGGTGCCGGCCGTCGTCGGAATGGCGATGAGCGGCACTGGTTTTTTCGTGAACATCCTAGCGTTGCCAACATAGTCGCTGATCGTTCCCTCATTCGTCATCATCACTGCCACCGCCTTCGCGGCATCGATGCTGCTGCCGCCGCCAAGAGCGATGATGACGTCACATCGTTCGCTCCGGCAGACGTCAAGCGCCTCATTTACATGGACATCCGTCGGTTCTTTGTCGACCCGTGTATACTTGGCAAATGGCACCCCCGCTTCCTGCAAATATTGTTCACAGCGGGCGACCAGACCGATGTTCTCCATCACCGGATCGCTGACAATGAACGCTTTCGACCCGAGCGCTTTCGCTTGCCGGCCGACTTCATGAAACGTTTCGCACCCATAAATAACCCGGTTCGGCACCAACAGCTCGTACATTGTTCCGCCTCCCTCTTCCTTTGATATCGTTTTCAATATCTTCTATATGCAAACTTTATGCCAAACTAGAAACGTGTTATGATTAGGAATTTTCCATCTCCTTAACGGAATCCCCCCCACACTTTACCTACACATCCCCTACATTATCCGACATTCTCCCAACACCCTTTTCCCCTCAACAAAAAAACAACGGCCCGTCTGCCGTTGTTGATCATCATGGACCGAGAACCCCCCTTCTCAGCGGAGAACGCTCAAAATCCATACTTTTTTAATTTCTCATATAATGTAGATCGGTGAATGCCGAGTCTCCTCGCTGCTTCCGCCTTATTGCCGTTCGCCGCGACAAGGGCGGCAGCGATGCGTTCGCGTTCGGATTGGTAGACCATTTCTTTCCACCGGTCGGCGATGTTCACACCGCCATATTGCATAGATGCCGCCATCGGCTGAATGGCGGACAAATAGGCAGGCAAATGTTCGCGCTCAATCTTCTCCCCTTCCACCATACTAATGAGCCACTCGATGACATTGACCAGCTCGCGAATGTTGCCTGGCCATGAATAGCTGACCAACACCTCCATCGCCTCTTTTGAAAAAGATTTCCCCCGAACCCCATACTGCTGGCAAAGCCGTTCCATATGATGCGCGATGAGGGCGGGGATATCCGACTTCCGCTCACGCAACGGCGGGAGGTGGATGCGGATAATGTTCAGGCGGTAAAACAAATCTTCCCGGAACGTTCCGCCCCGCACCATCTCCTCGAGCGGCTTGTTCGTCGCGGCAATGATGCGCACGTCCACCTCTGTCCCCGATATCCCGCCCACTTTTTCCACTTTCTTTTCCTCAAGCACGCGCAACATCTTCGCCTGCATCGCAAGCGGCATATCACCGATTTCATCTAAAAACAGCGTCCCCCCATGGGCAAGCTGAAACTTGCCCGGTTTCCCCCCTTTTCTCGCACCGGTGAACGCTCCGTCCTCATAGCCAAACAGTTCTGCTTCCAAAAGCGCTTCCGGGATGGCGGCGCAGTTGATACTGACAAACGGCCCGTCCGCACGCGGACCCCCCTCATGGATCGCTCGCGCCGCAACCTCTTTCCCCGTTCCGCTTTCGCCGGTAATGAGCACGGTCGACGGCACACGCGCCGCCCGCTGAATCATTTGTTTCACCGCAACGATCGTCGGATGGCGGCCGATGATGCGCTCCACCCCTACGGCGGCGGAGGTGGCCGCCTCTTGTTTTGGCGCTGCCGCCCCGTTTTTCTCCTTCCGGCTTGCCTCGCGCGACAGCTCTTGCAGGCGCCGAAAAATTTCATATACTTCCGACACCCCTTGGAAAATGAGCATGCCGATCGCCCCGATGACTTTGCCGTCACGCCAAATCGGAATGCGATGCACGACCATCGGCTGGCCGTAAATTTTTTGAATATATCCGCGCTCTGGAATGCCGGATTGCACACAAATATGCAAACGGGTATTTTCGATCACTTCTGTCACATGCTTGCCGATCGCGTCTTCTCGGCGGATGCCGAGGAACTGGCAGTACGCCCGGTTGATTTCCCGAACAACGCCATCTCCATCAACGACGACGACCCCTTCATACGCCGCATCCAGCACCGTTTTCATCGTTTCCGCCAAGCGGTGTGTTTCTTCCAACTCACGCCGCAGTCGTTCAAGCTCGGCCGTTGCCCTTGAATCCTCTTTGGCGTCGGGTGCTTCCGTGCCGTCCTCTTTCGGCTCCGTCCCGCCCTCGATCGAAAATGCCGCCAATACATCTTCCACTGTCATCATGCGATCCATTCCATGCGCCACCGCCCATAGCAGCATCCGCCACGTGCATCGGCCGACCGAGCCCCCGCATTCATCGACGACATCAACGGCGTCCATCCCGTGCGCCGCCAGCAACTGAGCCGCCTGCTGCAATGTTTGATGGCGGCCAAGGGTCACTGATGCGCCATGACCCACCGTCATCGTGATCCCCCTTCCCTGTTCCCTTTTCACGTACCGTTCGCTACTGACCTCAAAAAATCCTTCTGTTTTCCGTGAAAATCCCCACCACTGGGTGAGTGCTGTATACGCTCCTGATCCGTGTGGGTATACTGAAAATGGCCAAAGAAGGCAATAGGAAAGCAGAGGTGCCCCATTTTCGGGCATCTCGTATCATCCGGCTGCCTGTTGGCTATACTAAATGAGTTGTGGTTGGCGGAACGACTCTTTGCGGGAGATCATGCAAAAGATGATCACCAACATTCGTCGAGCCGTGGCGATGAGGGCTTTTTTCTTCCCGCATCGGGCCGCCAACGACCAAAATTTTCGGGACAAGGGATGTGTCTTGGATCGAGCTGCTGACCATGCCGCCTCGCATAACGCTGATCGAAGATGGGGATTGCCTTTGGTGGTGCGCGTGCTCTTTCGCTTTCCGGCGCTTTCATGGTTGCCGGGGGACAACCCCGTCCATGAAGCCGCCCGTTCCGGCGTTTCAAAGACGCTCATGTCGGTTCCCATCTCGGCGATGATGACGGCGGCGGTTTGTTTTTTGATTCCAGGCATGGTCATCAGTAAGTCCACTTCCTCCCGATACGGCTCGAGCAGGCGGTCGATGTGCTGGTCGACTTCTTCGATGAGCCGCTCGCATTCCTCCACGTGTTTCCACAAGAGGCGAAGGAGACAGAGCTCATGTTCGGTCAAGGTGCCCAGCAGCGAATCGTACACCGCCTGCTTTTTCGTTTTGAGCCTGCCGCGCAGGCATTGATCCAGCTCGTCCTTGTCCACGTATCCCTTCTCGAGCAGCCGGGCAAGGATGTTTCGTCCGGAAACGCCGAAGAGATCCGAGAGGACGGAGCCCAGCTTGACATTGGAAGACTCCAGCACTTTTTGAATCCGGTTTTTCTCTGAACTCAACTGTCCGACCCACTTTTTGCGCAGGCGGGTAAAATCCCGCAGTTCACGAATCGGCGCTGGGGGGACGAAACTTTTTTCAATGAGTCCATGGCGGAGCAGCTTGGCGATCCACTCGGCGTCAGAGACATCGGTTTTTCTTCCCGGGACATTTTTGATCCGCTGCGGATTGGCCAAAGTCAAGTCGACATAGCCCTCGAGGAAGGCAAAGACCGGTTTCCAATACACGCCGGTGGATTCCATGGCGACATGGGTGACCCCATGGTCTTCGAGCCACTCGAGCAGGTCGCCAAGCCCTTTCGAGAACGTTGAGAACGTTTGGATCTCCTTTTGAATCTCCCCCTCTTCTTCCCATAGGGCACAAGCGACAATAGTTTCGGTATGAACATCCAATCCTGCGCAGCGAGGATAGATGACATCCATGATGAAACGCCTCCTTTTCGATGATGGAGTGCGCAAACAGCGAATCCACGGGAGACATGCGGCAGTTTTCCGTTCGTCGTCACCTTTCCTCTATCACAGGAAAGGGCGGACAATGGGTGGTGCACCCAGTGGATTCAAACACTTTTCCGTACAGGGTCTAAGCCACCATTAAGCATAACGTCCTGTTGAACTGTTTGCGCCTATTCTTCATTATGGGAAGAAAAGGGGGATTTTCATCCCCGGGTGGAGGGCAGATCGTGCTGCCCATGGATCTTTTCCTTGAAAATCATGCTGAAAAAACAGCTGTCAGTTGGGAAAGCGAATGCACTCCACTCGCCCAAAAAAACGGAGACAGGCGCCTCACTGGCCTGTCTCCGCATTCCCGTTACGCTAAAATCGCCTCGATGTTCTCAAGCACTTCGTCACTCAGCACGACATCGACCGCCTTGACGTTTTCTTCGACTTGTTCCGGGCGGCTGGCGCCGATTAAGGCGCTGGCGACGTTCGGCTGGCGCAGCACCCAAGCGAGGGCAAGCTGCGACAACGTCACGCCGAGCTCAGCAGCGATCTTTTCCAACCGTTCCACTTTCATTAACACTTCATCATTGAGCAATCCTTGGATGAACGTGTTCGCTTTCGGATCGGCGGCGCGGCTGCCAGCCGGCAGCGCTTGGCCGCGTTTGTACTTGCCGGTCAGCACCCCTTGAGCGAGCGGCGAGAAGACGATTTGGCTGATGCCGTTTTGTTCGCACACCGGGATGACTTCTTTTTCGATGTAGCGGTGAAACATGTTGTATTGCGGCTGGTTGACGACGATCCGATCAAGCAGATAGCGATCGGCTACGCCGAGCGCTTCTTGAATTTGCTGGGCTGTCCATTCGCTGACGCCGACATAAAGCACTTTCCCTTGGCGGACGAGGTCGTCGATCGTGCGCAGCGTTTCATCGACGGGCGTCTCTTTGTCATAGCGGTGGCAATAGTAGATATCAACATAATCCAGTTGCAGCCGCTTTAAGCTCGCATGGAGCTGCTCAAACACATGCTTGCGCGACAGACCGCGGTCGTTCGGGCCGTCGCCCATCGGCCAAAACACTTTCGTCGCGATGACGTACGACTCGCGCGGATATTTGCGGAGCGCCTCGCCGACGATTTTTTCCGCTTCTCCGCGCGCATACACGTTCGCCGTGTCAAACGAGTTGATGCCCAACTCATACGCTTTGTCAATGACGCGAATGGCCGTTTCTTTTTCCACGGAATTGCCGTATGTAAGCCAGCTGCCTAAACTGATTTCGCTCACCTTGAGCCCGGTGCGGCCGAGTTTGCGATACTTCATTTTCCTTCCCCTCTCCTTATGAATGGCACCAATGTCAAATGGTTGACAATTTGATTATACTCCTCGACCGCTTGATCGCCAAGAAATTTGCCTGACTATTCCAAACAATCCCCAGGATGCAAAAACGGCCCTGCCTTCCGCCCAGACATTGGAAAGACAGCCTGCTCCCGGCTCCTCACCAAAAGTTGTACTTGATTTTTTCATAACATACCTTTACTTATGCGTCCAAGAAAGAACAGGAAACAAATCATTTTTTGCATACACTTGTTCAGAGAAGTGTGCCGTCTGTCAAGTACATGTTGTGGTGATGAACCCTGTTCCCGTTTCACCCACAAGTGTTGGAATCGATGATTTTTTGCAAACAAGCAAAATTTTTTGTAGATTTCCGTAGATTTTCGTAGACGCATATTTACAATGAATTCGAAAAACGTTCACAAATTTGTCACAAAGGAGGGGGGATATTGATTTATTTCCACCAGGTCAACAAATACTACGGCGATTTTCATGTGCTCAAAGACATTAACTTGACGATCAACCAAGGAGAAGTCGTCGTCATCATCGGGCCATCCGGCTCAGGCAAAAGCACGCTTGTGCGCTGCATCAACCGGCTCGAGACGATCTCAAGCGGCGAGTTGATCGTTGACGGCGTCAAAGTGAATGACAAACAGATCAACATCAATGAACTGCGGCGCAATATCGGCATGGTGTTCCAACATTTCAACTTATACCCGCATATGACCGTCTTGCAAAACATCACGTTGGCGCCGCGCAAAGTGCTCGGCATGTCGGAAAAAGAGGCCAATGACATCGCCATGTATTATCTCGAAAAAGTCGGCATTCCAGATAAAGCAAACGCTTACCCGTCCGCGCTCTCCGGCGGCCAGCAGCAGCGCGTCGCCATCGCCCGCGGATTGGCGATGAAACCGAAAATCATGCTGTTTGACGAACCGACATCGGCGCTTGACCCGGAAACGATCGGCGAAGTGTTGGATGTCATGAAGCAACTGGCAAAAGAAGGGATGACGATGGTTGTCGTCACCCATGAGATGGGGTTTGCCCGCGAGGTGGCCGATCGCATCGTCTTTATGGATCAAGGGCGCATTTTAGAGGAAGCGCCGCCTGAGGAGTTTTTCGCGGCCCCGAAAGAGGAACGGGCGCGTGTCTTTTTAAGCCGCATTTTAAACCATTAATTCCGGTCAATCAAAGGGGGTTTTCTCATGAGAAAGAAAGCATGGAAATGGTGGATTACCGTCGCCTTAACGGCCTTATTGAGCGCTGTCGCCTTGACAGGCTGCAGCACGACGGACAAAGGAGAAGGCGGAACATCGTCAGAAACGGCGAAAGCGACCAATACGCTTGAAAAAATTAAACAACGCGGCAAACTTGTCGTTGGCGTCAAATACGATTTGAACTTATTTGGATTGAAAAATCCGGAAACCGGCAAAGTGGAAGGATTTGATATCGATATTGCCAAAGGGTTGGCGAAAAAAATTCTCGGCGATGAAAACAAAATTGAATTGAAAGAAGTGACATCCAAAACGCGCATCCCGATGCTGAACAACGGGGAAATTGACGCCATTATCGCCACCATGACGATCACCGAGGAACGGAAAAAAGAAGTGGATTTCTCGGATGTGTACTTTATGGCTGGGCAATCGCTGCTTGTCAAAAAAGACAGCCCGATCAACAGCGTGAAAGACTTGAAAAAAGGCATGACCGTTCTGACGGCGAAAGGCTCGACATCGGCCGAAAACATCCGCAAAGTCGCGCCGCAAGTCAACGTGCTTGAATTTGAAAACTACGCGGAAGCGTTTACCGCGTTAAAAGCCGGCCAAGGCGATGCGCTGACAACGGACAACGCGCTGCTTTGGGGGATGGCGAAACAAGACCCGAACTACCGCGTCCTTGATGAAACGTTCACCGAAGAGCCGTACGGCATCGCCGTCCGCAAAGGGGACAAAGAACTGCTGCAAGTCATCAATGAATACTTAAAAGAAATTAAAGAAAACGGCGAATACGATAAGATCTACGAAAAATGGATCGGCAAAAAACCGCAACAATGACAGGCGAAACACGGTGGGCGGAACGCATCCGCCCACCTGTTTGCCCAAAGCCCTTCATTCAGCGAAGAAAGGAGGCTGATCGCCGTGCTGCGCTTTTCCATTTTGGTTGAACATTGGGATTTGTATATGCAAGGATTTGGCCATACGATTTTAGCCAGCGTGCTGGCTCTCATCGGCAGCTTGGCCCTTGGGACCATCATCGCCATTTTCCGCATCGCGCCGATTCGCCCGCTCAATTGGATCGGAACGGCGTACGTAGAATTCATCCGCAACATTCCGCTTGTCTTAATCGTTTTCGTTTTTTTTATGGGCTTGCCCGCCATCGGCATTCGCTTTGACTCGTTTACCGCCGGAACGCTCGGGCTGATGGTGTATACGGCCGCCTTTATCGCTGAAGCGATCCGCTCGGGCATCCAAGCAGTGCCGAAAGGACAAATGGAAGCGGCGCGCTCGTCCGGGTTGACCTATTTGCAGGCGATGCGTTACGTCATCTTGCCGCAGGCGGTGAAAATCGTCATTCCGCCGCTTGGCAATCAGTTCATCAATTTGGTGAAAAATTCGTCCGTTCTCGGCGTCATCGCCGGGCTTGATTTGATGTATTTCGGCGATCTCATTTCCTCGAAAACGTTCGTCACCTTTGACGTCTATATTTTCGTCGCCTTGTTTTACCTCGTCTTAACGATCCCACTCAGCCTTGGTGTCGGCTACTTAGAACGCCGGCTGCTCAAGGCGCGGTAGGAAAGGAGGGTGCATCATGGATTTTGCCGGTGCCTACACGCCCGCCCATTTGAAGTTTTTGCTTCAAGGGTTTCTCGTCACATTGGAAGTGGCGTTCATTTCCATTGCTTTGAGTTTTATCTTCGGCATTATCATCGGGGTCATTCGCTACACAAAAATCCCGGTGCTTTCTCAACTGCTCGCCGTGCTGGTCGAAACAATCCGGAATTTGCCGCTGCTCTTGATCATTTTCTTTACGTATTTCGCCCTTCCGGAAGTCGGCTTGAAGCTCGATAAACTATACGCAGCCATTTCGGCCTTGGTCATTTTTGAATCGGCCATGTTGTCAGAAATTGTCCGCAGCGGCCTGCAGTCGATCGATAAAGGGCAAATCGAGGCGGCGCGTTCATCGGGGCTTACGTATGGGCAGACGTTATGGTACATCATTTTGCCGCAAGCGTTGCGACGCATGGTGCCGCCGATCGTCAGCCAGTTTATTTCCTTATTAAAAGATACATCGCTGGCCATTGTCATCTCCTTGCCCGAATTGATGAACCATGCGCAAATCATTAACGGGCGCAACGTCAATTTCGTCATTCCGATTTTTATTCTCGTTGCGTTCATGTATTTTATCGTCAACTATTCGCTGTCACTCGTCTCGCGGCGATTGGAATACCGCCAGCGGTGATGGAACCGTATCCCCTTCTTCAGCTGGGGCATACGGTTTTTTCTTGCTATCTTTTAAAAAAGGCCGTTGTTTTCGCTTTTCTGTTATATAATAGAGTTGCAAACTAGGCCATGACTTTCACAAAGGCGGTGACGTCCACTGACACTAGCGAAAAAAGAACCTGTTTGGCTTCTTTTGCTTTTGCTTTCGGCGACCGCGTTTCTGGGCGAAATGAAAATGAACCCGTTTGACAGCCCGTTTCGCGTCTCGCTCGGCAGCGCCGTTTTTGTTCTTGGGTTGGTCGCCTTTTCTTCCCTTCCCCCGCTTGTCATCGGCGCAAGCACCGGAGCGGTGGTCGTCGGGTTTCGCGTTTTTCTCGACGCCTTGACGGGGGAAACGGCCGCATCAGAAAGCCTATGGACTCACCTTCCGGCCGCCGGATATTACATCAGCTTTGCGGCTATGGCGGCCATGGTTCACTTTCGCCGGCAAATGGCTGCGCCCATCCGCGCGGGAGTGATGGGAGCCGCGCTGGACTTTCTAGCCAACGGCTGCGAGCTTGCCATTCGCTATGGAATGGGAGAATCGTTCCTGTTTAGCGGCCACATGCTCGTCGTGCTGTCGCTGTTTGCCATTTTGCGCAGTTTCTGTGTCATTGGCGTTTACAATATGTGGATGACCAAACATGTCCGCTCTCTGGCCGAGGCAAGAAAAGAAGAGCTTGAGCGGCTGATGATGGTCAACAGCGGGCTTTACGAAGAGATGGTTTACTTGCAAAAATCGATGGCGCTCATGGAAGACATGACGCGCCAAAGTTATGATCTTTACTCGCGCCTTGTGGAAGGCAAACCGGTTGAACCGCGCATCGCTCTCGACCTTGCCGAACATATTCATGAAGCAAAAAAAGATATGCAGCGCATTTTCGCCGGTCTGTCCAAACTGATCGGCCGCCAGTCAGGAAGGGGGCGCATTCCCATCGCTGAATTGTGCGCGATGGTGATTCGCGCCAACGAAAAATACGCCAGCCTGTCTGGAAAAGCGATCACGTTTTCCTATCACGGACAGATCGACTTGGCCACTGATCAGCTCTATCCACTGCTTTCCGTATTGAACAATTTGGTGTCCAATGCGGTCGAAGCCATTCGCAAAAACGGAGCGGTCGAGCTGCGGGCGCGCTTGGAAGGAAACGGGTTGGTCATCGAAGTGGAAGATGACGGCCCTGGCATCTCCGCTGATGATATCGCCTGGATTTTCCAACCAGGCTTTACGACGAAATACGACCGCCAAGGCAATCCATCAACAGGAATTGGACTGACCCATGCCCGTGACATCGCCCAGGCGCTCGGCGGTCATCTGCAGCTCGTCAAAAGCGAACCCGGCCAGACCGTCTTTCGCCTCGTTGTTCCGACGTCCCGCCTGCTGCAGGCGCAAACCGATGCCTTTCAGAACGAGCGTCCACCTGTACCGCCGCAAGGGGCACATCTTGTTTGAATGGCCGCGGCACCATCAAGAAAGGGGAGAACAAAGGGATGGGAGGACTTCGTTTTTTTCTCATCGAAGACGACCCGGCAGTCCGAAAGATGCTTGAAAAGTTAATCCATGAATCGGGGCTCGGAGAGGTGGTCGGCTTCGCTGAGGACGGCTTCAACGTCCGCACCGCCGATTTGCTTGACGTCGATGTCGTGCTCATCGATTTACTCATGCCGGGGCGCGACGGCATTCAAACGATCAAGGCGCTGCGGGAAGAAGGATTTGCCGGAACCTTTATCATGATTTCTCAAGTCGAAAACAAAGAAATGATCGGCCAAGCCTATTTGCAAGGCATCGACACGTACATTCAAAAACCGATCAACCGCTACGAAGTGCTGTCAGTGCTCAAGCGGGTCGCCGATCATATGTCAGCCATCCGTTCGCTTGAGTCGATCCGCCAAGTGCTGAAAGGTCTTGAGCCGCCGTCGGCCGCTCGTGAATCCATTCCGAACCAAGCCGCCATTGAACAGCAGGCCGAGCAGCTTCTCCTTCTTCTTGGCGTCGCCGGCGAGGCGGGCAGCGCGGATGTGCTTCTTGTGATGCGTTGGCTGGCCGAACAGGAAGCAAAAGGCCGTCCGGTGCGGGAACTGCCACCGTTGAAAGAGCTGTACGCGGAACTCGTTAGGCGGGAATATGGCCTGTCGCCTGCGGAAACAAGCAAAGAAGCGCGAGCGATGGAACAGCGCATCCGTCGGCTTGTCTTGCAGGCGTTCACCCATCTCGCCTCCCTCGGCCTCACCGATTACACCAATCCGACGTTTGAGCATTTCGCGCCAAGACTGTTTGATTTTGCGGACATCCGCCGGCGCATGAAAGAACTCGAGCGAGGCCAGAACGAGACGGAATGCCGGATGAATGTGCGCAAGTTTTTAACCGCTTTTTTTCTCGAACTGAAACGAATCTAGAGGGTGATGATACGCCTTTTCAAGGTCGAGGGCAGGCCATGGGCTTGCCCTCGTTGCCCCTAGGCGCGACAAAGAATCAGGCAGCCACCTCTCTATATCTTCATCACGCTAGCAACCGATGGAGTCTTCCTGCTACCAACGAATGAGACAAAAGCGGCGGCCGCCATGAACGAAGCGAAGCAGCGATACATCTTCCTCAATCACCTCACCGATCACATTGACTCTGTCATCGGGCGGGAGGTCAACCAAAGTCATTTGCAGTTCACCGGCATACCGGCCATAACGTTCGTTATCGATCGTGATGCGGCCTGCCCGACGCGGCACCGGGGGGAGAGGCTGCAACGCTTCCTGCGGCCATGCAATGGAGCAGCGCGATTCAACGGAACGAATCACATCGCGAGCCGCATCGCGCCGGTTCGTATGCATCGTTTCGACCAAAGCCAACCAACCCGCTCGGACAATCGGCCGGTAGCGGATGGGAATGACATCTGACCGCACCCAATCTATGCGCTTAAGCACCCCATCCGACACGGCGAGGTCACCGACGAACACCTTATTCACGCCGTAGGTTTCCATAAGTTCAATATAAGCATAAACCGGATCGGCGTTCCGATGTGCTTCTAATGTCGGCAGCCCTTCATAGAGAGGACTTCGTTTTTTCGCATCCCCAGGGATAAACGCACCGATCGTCTCGATGCCATACCGGCGCAACAATTGATTTTGCGCTAGCATCGTCTCCCCTCCCAAACCTGTCTCCGGTCGCGGATAAAAATTATGCCATGCTTCCACATTGGATTCGTCCGCTTGATAAGAGGCTAGCTCCTTACATTCCCTTTCTGTCACCGTGCTTGCGTTCAACACGACACTCATTTGTTTGGACAACGAAGCGGCTTCTTTCATAGAAAAACCGTCATCCAACCGCAGCCCGACAATCCCCCAACGCCCGAGCACCGTTGTGATGTCGGCATCAGCTGACAGACGTGCTATGACGGCGGGGTTGGCATCAGCCACGACCCCAATGCCATAGCGGGAAGCAAACTGGCCGATATGATCAAGCTTTTTTCGCTCCCTAAGCTCTTGGCCTTTTGAAACATGCAATGAGGTGAACAATTGTTTCGCCCCAAGCTGCGCTGCAAGCCGAAAGATGTCTTCAATTTGCTCGAGCGGCTGAAAAAGATAAAACGAAAAAGAAAGCATTATCATCCCCCACTAAATATGCGCGGCCATTTCTTCTTTAAACCCGAACCAATACGTAAATAGGAAGCCAAACGTGTACGAAATGACGAGTCCAATGAAATAAATCACATACTTTCCATCGGCAATAAGCGGGATGAGTGACAGCCCGGATACGCCAATGCCAAGCGCCGCTGTTTTCATCACCGCTTGAAATGCACCGCCGACCGCCGCCCCAAGACACGCGGTAACAAACGGCCGCCCAAGCGGCAATGTCACCCCGTACAACAGCGGCTCCCCGATGCCTAAAAATCCAACCGGCAACGCCCCTTTGATAATGTTGCGAAGCCGTTCGTTTTTTGTTTTGACATACACGGCGATCGCCGCCCCGACTTGACCGGCTCCGGCCATCGCCAATACCGGCAGTAGCGGCGTCGAGCCCAATTTTTGAATCAACTCCATATGAATCGGGGTTAATCCGTGATGCAGTCCGACCATCACGAGCGGCAAAAACGTTCCGGCCAACACAGCACCCGCGACTACTCCGCCGATGTCAAGCACCGCTTTCAGCCCGCTTGTAATCGCGAACGACAACCAACCGGCAAGCGGCTGCACGGCGATCAAGGTAAACAGACAGACGATTAACACGGTGATAAGCGGCGTGACGATAATGTCGACCGCATTCGGCACAAACGAACGCACCCGTTTTTCGACCGCCGCCATGAGCCAAGCGGCAAGCAAAACTGCAAGCAGTCCTCCCCTCCCAGGTGTAAGCGCTTCCCCAAATAGCTTTATATCAGCCAATGCCGGGTTGAAGACGAGAATACCGGCAATCGCCCCTAATACAGGAGTGCCGCCAAACTCTTTCGCTGTATTATATCCGACTAACACGCCAAGTGAGGCAAAAATCCCCCCGCCTATCAACAACAACAGCTGCAGCCACGTCGTCTGCGGATCAACGCCGGCGTTTTTCGCAAAGTTGGCGATTCCGTTAATAATCCCTGACGCCACCAACCCGGGAATGAGCGGGATGAAGATGCTGCCGATTTTGCGAAGCAACCGCTTTAGCGGCGTTTGCTGACGCGCTTTCACCCTTGCTTTTGTCCGCTCCGCAATATCCTCAGCCTCATTTTCGATCACTTCCCCAAGTTCTAGACCGGTAAGTTCGCATAGCGCAGCCGCCACTTTATTGACAACACCAGGGCCAACGACAATTTGCAAAGTCTCATCCTCTATGACTCCCATGACCCCTTCGATCTGTTTTAAGGCGTCAATGTTCGCTTTGCCCGGCTCGCGCAGTGACACGCGCACCCGCGTCATGCAATGGGCAATGCGGATGATGTTTTCTTTTCCCCCAACGTACTGAAGTATCGATATTGCTATTTGTTGTTCTCGAGTCATGATCGTTCTCTCCCCCTTATTTCGTTATTCAAGCGCTTTACGCACAAACCCCTTTGCTTGTTGCAGTCGTTTTTTTGCCTCTTCATAACCGCATTGGCGCAAAATCATCACGATCGCCGTTTTCACCTCCCCTTTGGCCTGTTCATAATAGCGGGACGCCTCTTCGGCGCTGACTCCTGTCGCCTCTATTAAAATGCGCTTTGCCCGCTCTTTTAACTTTTCATTCGTCGCCTGTACATCGACCATCCAGTTCCCATACACTTTGCCAATACCGACCATCGCTGCCGTAGAAATCATGTTGAGCACCATTTTTTGCGCTGTCCCAGCTTTTAACCTCGTTGAACCAGCCAACACTTCCGGCCCTGTTTCGATTTCCACCGCCGCATCGGCATACTGACTGATGGCGGCTCCTTTATTGCAGGCGATGCTTCCGGTCGATGCCCCGATTTGTTTGGCATAACGAAGGGCGCTGACCACATACGGCGTTCGGCCGCTTGCTGCAATGCCGATGACAACATCGTTTTCCGTCAAGCCGACTGCCTGTAAATCGCGAACAGCAGCCTCTTCATCATCTTCCGCTCCTTCCACCGCCTTCGCAATCGCTTCCGGTCCTCCGGCAAGGACCGCCTGCACCATGGACGGTTCAGTTCCAAATGTCGGCGGGCATTCGACCGCATCAAGCAATCCGAGCCGGCCGCTCGTCCCCGCCCCGACGTAAATCAACCGCCCGCCGCGCCGAAATGCGGCGATGACAAGATGGACGACTTTTTCAATACAATCAAGTTGCTCAGCTACTGCGGCAACTGCGGCCTGATCTTCCTCGTTCATGACGTGCAAAATTTCTTTTGTCGTCATTTCATCCAAATGTTTCGTTTTTTCGTTTCGTTGTTCTGTCGCAAGATGTTCAAGCAATTTTGTCACCTCTTTGCACGTTTTAAGAAATTATATTTCATAATTATATTATAAATTTATGAAATAAAATATCAATCTATTCTTTTTTGTTTGAAACATTCCCACAAAAAAAGCGGGCCCGTCTCAGACCCGCTTTACCTCCGCAACCGCACCACTTCTTCTCTTGTTTGATGAAATCGTTCAATGACCCGGCTTCCCACCCGATGGAACGTAATCAAATACAAGGCATCGATCACGTTGAGCTGCACCATTCTCGATGCCATACTGCCAATGCGATGGTCTTGCTCAACATCCGGCAGCGCAAGTCGAATATCCGCTTCCTTATATAACGGTGATGAAGGATCAAGCTTTGTAATGGCAATGACCGTCGCCTGCTGCTTTTTGGCAAACCGGGCGATCTCCAATACATCTTTCGTCCGCCCTGACGTCGATATGGCCACGAACACATCTCCTTCTTTCAAATGGGCCACCAGTGGCAGCATCGTATGAAAATCAGGCGATGTTGCCGCCATGTAGCCAAGCTTCGTAAACTTATAACTAGCGTCCACCGCTGCGGCCGCGGAGCCGCCTACTCCGTAAAAAACCATCTTCTTGGCTTTGATCATCGCCTCAGCGGCTTTTTCTAACTCGCGCTTATCGAGTGTTGTCGTCGTCGCCTCAATGGCCGCCTTATTCACATAGGTCACTTTCATAAACAGCTCATACGGCGCATTCGGCTTGTCAATGATGGAAAAATCATTAATGTTCATATCCGCCATCGCCAACTCACGGGCAAGCGCCAGCTTCAATCCCGGAAAGCTGCCGATGCCGATCGCCTTGCAAAAGCGAACGACACTCGCCTCGCTTGTATCAGCTGCCCGCGCCAACTCTTTGGTGGTCATCGTCGGAATCAGCTCCGCATGGCGAAGAAGATAGGCAGCCACTTTTTGTTCCGCCGGTGACAATTGCTCGAGCTGCTGTTCGATTTTCGCTAAGATCCCTATTTCATTCATCATGGTCCCATCCTTTCCGGCCACTGTTGCTATTTCCATCTTATCATGGATATCCCTTTGGACTCTACACCACAAAAAACTTGAATAAAAAATGTTTGAATTCAAGATATATATCTGCTATGATTAATGATGGAATGATGAAGTAACCAAGAGGGGGAGAACAATGACAACATTCCAACTTGACAAAGCGCACAGCTCGATCACTTTTCAAGTCCGGCATATGATGATTTCCAAAGCAAAAGGGGAATTTACCAACTTTGACGTCGACGTGCAAGGCGATGTGAATGAACTGGAGTCGCTGAAAGTAAAGGTAACGGTTGACGCCGCTTCAATCGATACGAAAAACGCCGACCGCGACAACCACCTCCGCTCGGCCGACTTTTTCGACGTCGAGAACTATCCGACCATCACCTTTGTCAGCGACTCGGTGCGCAAACTGTCCGACACTGAATACGAAGTGACCGGACAGCTGACGATTCGCGGCGTGACGAGAACGGAAACGTTCAAAGTCGAATACAACGGTCAAGTGAAAAACCCGCTTACCGGCGGCATCACCGTCGGCTTTGACGTCGAAGGAACGATCAATCGTGAAGATTACGGATTGGTGTGGAACGTCGCGCTCGAAACTGGCGGATTCCTCGTCGGAAAAGAGGTAAAACTCAACGCCAGCTTTGAGTTCGCCCTCAGCTGAGCGGCGCAGCGAAGAAGGTGTCCCGTTGCCTCGGGACACCTTCTTTTGCGGCTATATACACATCGAACAACACGATGCTGCATTGAAGGCGAATCCCCTTTTCCTAATAAGCCGCACACAAAACCATTTCGACCACATGTTCTGGCGGATCACCTTCAGAGTCAACCCTTTTCGGCTTTGAAACGAAACCGCTGTGCGATGCCAACATTTTGTTTCGCCTCATTGCGCCGTATACCCGCCATCGATCACGACCGCCTGCCCAGTGACGCCTTTCGCTTGTTCGCCTGCCAAAAAGAGAACATAATGGGCGACTTCTTCAACGGACAAGAGCCGACGCTGCGGCACGAGCGGGTAAATGACTTCCTCGAGCACCTTCTCAAGCGGCACCTTTCTTGTCGCCGCCAAATCAGCGAGCTGATTGCGGACGAGTTCTGTGTCGACATACCCCGGACAAAGCGCGTTCACCGTAATCCCGTACGGTGCCCCTTCTAGCGCCGCCACTTTCGTCAAGCCGATTACCCCGTGTTTTGCGCTGTTGTAGGCGGCTTTTCCGGCAAACCCGATCAATCCGTTGATCGACGCCATGTTGATGATGCGGCCGTAGCGCTGCTTCTTCATCAACGGAAACGCATGCTTAATGGCCAAAAACGGCCCAACCAGCATGACGCGGATCAACTGCTCAAACTTCTCGGTCGGAAAGTCTTCGATATTGGCGACATATTGCAAACCGGCGTTGTTCACGACAATATCGAGGCGCCCCCACCGTTTGGCCGTTTCCTGGATCGTTTGCTTCACCTCTTCTTCCGCCGTCACATCACACTTGACGCCGACGGCCTCGCAACCTAGCTGCCGCAACGACTCTGCCGCCCGTTCCACCTCTTCCTGCTTCAAGTCGGCAAGCACGACGTTCACGCCGTTGGTCGCCAACGTTTTCGCTACTTCATAGCCGATCCCCCGCGCCGCTCCGGTGACGAGGGCTGTGCGATGCACCATCATTCCCCTTCCCCCTGCTTCATCTGCTCATACACCTCATCATACTGCTTCGCCAAGTCAAAATCGAGCGTCGTCAACCCTTTCGCACGCCATGAGGACAGTTTTACGGTGATCAACTTGTAGTCGATGGAAATGAACGGATGGTGGTTGGCGTTTTCGGAAATGGCGGCGATTCGCCGGACGAACTCAATGCCTTGCAAGTAGTCTTGAAAGCGGTATTTTTTCACGATCCACCGCTCGTCGGTGAGCTTCCAGCCGTCTGCTTTGGCAAGCAGCGCTTGCACTTCCTCTTCGGTTAACCGCACTGTGATCCCTCACTCTCTATGATTACTTTGAAATACGTCAGCCAATGGAATGGACAACTCCGCAAACAAAAATGAGACAAGGGCATCGCGTTCGCCAAAGACATTCCGCTTCTCGTACCCTTTCTCACCACGGCCGTACACTTCCACCGTCCGATGCAGCGGATCGACGATCCAATATTCCTTGACGCCAAACTGTTCGTACAACATATACTTTTCGTTTCGATCTTTCAACGCTGTACTGGGTGAAAGCACTTCCACTACCAAGTCAGGCGGACCATCGCAGCCTCGGCTGCCAATTTGGCTTTGATCGCAAATGACGCTGATATCTGGTTGCACGACATGCTTCGCCTGTTCATAGTCCCCCTGCTCATCAAGGCGTATATCAAATGGCGCCATGACCACCGTGCATCCTTTTTCACGAAAAAATGCCCGCAAAGCGACATACAATTCCCCGACGATAGACTGGTGGACAAATGAAGGAGCTGGTGCCATGTTGTAGGGCACGCCGTTGATCAGCTCCCACCTTCCGTCCCACTTGACATAATCTTGATACGTATACCGTTTCTTTTGCCGCTCTGTCGGCTTCACGTCCATTCCCCCATCCGCTTGCTTTACCCTTATTATACCATCGGACATCCGCGGCCGTCATACAGCTTAAGAGCTTGCTCCGCAAAAAACATTCATGAGCCCTTGCTCCCTAAGAGGTTGGTGAAAAATCCCTATTTGCCTTGATCGATGATTGAATGCGCGAACATAGAGACTGATGCAACAAGCTTTTTCTACTCAAGAAACGATTCCGAGAAGCGGTTGCGCGAGTAAATCACCAGCCTCCTAAAAAATGACCGATCAAGGCGCGGCATTTTCATCGGAGGCTGGTGAAAAACAGCTGTTACCCTTGATCGCGATGAGTGAATGGACGACAAGAACGGCCGATGCTACAACGTTTTTCGCTTGGGAAACGATGCTGGGAAGCCGGATGCACGATTCAATTGCGATCCTTGAAAGGGGCCATGGATGATAAATAGTTCCTCGACCTGGGATGAACATCACCGCTTGCCGGTGTGGGGTGTGAACCGAAAGGAAGGGTGTCCCCAAAGGGCTGGGAGCACCCTTTTTCATCCGCTATATATACGTACTGACTGCTTCTGCCGCACGATATGTTGCCTGAAAGGTAGACAGCCGTTTGAGTCAGCCTCTTTTTCGCCAAATGCTTGTTTTAACATAATTCCGAAAGAAGTCTCCCACTTCAAACGTGTGAAGGGCGTAGCCCAACGATCAGTGGGAGATGAATTTCGGTTGGCGTTAGCCAAATCTTATGATAAACTGATCATATGTTTCTTGATAAGTGGCTATATGGGGGTTGAGTGGACAAATGAATAGGCAAGAACCAAGCAGATTCCTTCCACTCGTAAAATAGCCAAGGTAGAAAAGAACTTCCGTCATGTCGGATATCTAGGGTTGGGACGACCCGAAGTCACGCTCAGGGAGACGAAAGGTTGCTTTCGTCGCGGAACTGAGAAGCTCCCACTTTAAGCAAAGCTAAGTGGGAGTAGTTCACGGCCGCAAGCCTGCCAACTGCTCGGCAAGGCGCAAATAAAAGGAACGAATCGGAAACAACGGATTCGGGTCAATGCCAACGACTTCCAAATGATCGACATTGTACGTTCCCATGTCATTCCAAACCCCTTTTCGTATTGTCCCATCATACGGCACGATTCGATCGCTCGACCCACGTTTTGGACCGTTCATCGAAACCGTATTGACGATGCCGTCGTTTTCAAGCCAGCGATCGTCAATGCCGAGCGCTGGATTGCGGTACGAACCGAGAAACGGAGCGCAAACGACCGCACTAAATGCGTTCATGCCGAGCTCCGGATAATGGTTTCCAGTCCATGCGCCTTGCTCCGTTCGCTCGGTGGAAAAACTCAAATAATACGTGTTGGGACTCGCTTGCACCCACCGATTCAACGCTTCAGCGCCGGGAATGGATAAATCGTAGCGGGCGGTATCTGTGGACGTCCAAACCGGAGAGCGCTTGAGCCGTTCAACATAATGGTCGAACGATTCACCCGGCTGGCGGCGCAGTCCCCATTGGTCGAGTTTGAAGTCGTACACGCTGTCTGTGTAAGGCACATTGCTGGCGACAGCCGCCGTTTTCAGCACCGCTTTTTGCAAATCAAAGAAGCGGTCGGTGAAATCGACCATATTGACAAGCGTCGTTCCGTCATGAGGAGTGGCGATCGTCGTCACACTTAACACGAAACGATGGCCGCCTTCGAACAACGGTGACAACGACACATTGTGCGCCTTGGCGTACTCCCGCTCTTCTTGGCTGCCATTCTCTAGGAGTGAGACAAGCAAGCGGGCCGTCTGTCCTCCTTGGCTATGGGCGATGATATGAATGAGGCCGCCCCGTTTCAATTCTGGCAACAGGCCGGGATACGCGCGGCCAAACCGCGCATGACCGTGCTTTGCCGCATGGGCTGCCCCGTAATCGACCGTTCCACCGACAAGCTGAGCATACGCTTCACACGCTCGGTCCCAATTGCTTGAGAGCGGTCCAACCGCCAGCGTATAAGTTCGATAACCGTTGTCGTTCAACCATTGTTCGATATCGTCGCGCACGCCGCCCCAGTACTTGAATCCAACCATTTCGTCCCTTCCCCAGCCGGTAAAACCATGGAGAAGCACGATGGGGGCATCATTGGCGCGTGAAGCTGCCGCTTCGGCCCGCCCTGCCGTGACCGATAGGCCGAACACAAACCATAATCCGAGCAACAGAAACAGAACCCGATAGCATTTCATCATGCTCTCCTTCTCCTCCCCTCGAATAGACTGAACCCCCTTATGGTTAATTGCCTGAATATTCTATACATAATAATCAGGATATTCAATCCCGGCAATTGTCGGATTTTCTTGTGAGGGAAAGAGAAGGCCCACTTCTATACTGATGCATTTCGTTTCTGGCTAACTGCAGAAGAACTCTCCACTCTAGGAGATCTTTCGTTCAATCATCTCCTTCGCTTTTACCCATGTATGGGCTGTTAGCTAATTGGCAATCAGACAGAACTTTTGCTCGTAATGGGCGAGCGCCAACAGCGGAAAAATATAGCGGTAGCTATGATAATGGATGTAAAAGGCGCCGGCCATCCCTTGTCCGACCGGGTACGAGGCGGTCCAATCCGGGTGATGAAGCATACGGACTAGGGCGCGAACACCGGCTTTCATTTCCGGGGTCGGCCGCTCGGCGGCAGCGATCAGTGCATCGAGCGCCCAAGCGGTATGGACGGGCGTGCTGGCGCCAAGCGGCACATACGTTTTTGCTCCGTCACTTTTGCACGACTCACCCCAGCCGCCATCAGCATTTTGGATGCTTAAAAGCCAATGAACAGCTTTTTGCATCGCCGGATGATCGGCCGAGACGCCGACAGCCGAAAGCCCCGTCACCGCCGCCCATGTGCCGTATACATAGCAAATCCCCCAGCGCCCATACCACGAGCCGTCAGCTTCCTGATGGTCAAGCAGCCAGTCGACGGCGCGGGCGACGGCGGGGTGGTCTTTTGTTAATCCAGCGAACGTTCCGAAATATTCAAGCGTCCGTCCGGTCAAATCCGCTGTTGACGGGTCCATCAACAAAAATTCCGCCCCTTCGATCAGCAAATACCGCCAAAACCGTTTGCCTACGTTCTTTTCAAACGCCGCAAACCCGCCGTCATTGTTTTGCATCGAAAACAGCCATCGATTCGCCCGGTCCCACGCATGGCGAAACGCCGTCTCTTTGGCCGCCGCCCGACGGATGGCGCGCAGCGCGGCGGTCGTATCGTCGACGTCCGGATTCATCGTATTCACATCGGAAAATCCCCAGCCGCCCGGTAGGCTGTGCGGATTGTGCACCGCCCAGTCGCCGTAGCGAATGTGCTGGCGCGACAACAAATAGCGGTTCGCTTTCTCAATCGTCCGGTCAGTCGACGGCACGCCCGCTTCCTGCAGCGCATAGCTCGCCAACGCCGTATTCCAGACGGAAGCGGTGGTATATTGCATATGCGTATGCCCATCGATTTCGGTTCGCAGTGAGCGCAAACCGCGAACAGCCCGGGCAATATGCAGGTCGTCTTTTGGATAACCAAGCGCGAGCAACGCAAAAATGAACAAAAACGTCGAGCTGAAATAGCTGTACAACGTTCCATCCGGCTCGATATGACCGAACATATAACGGACGGCGCGTTGTTTGGCGGCATCGTGCAGCTCGTCTGGAAAACCGGTCAACGCTCGCTTGATGTATGACCATAGCGCCCGGTTTTCCGGCAGCCGCCAACCTCCGCGGGAAGCTGCCAAATCAGACAAGTCTGGGCTTTTCGCCGTTTTCCTACTGTACCGGCGCTCCGCGGCGACCAGAAGCGGAATCATGTTCGCCCTTCCATACACGGAAAGGTCATACATATTAAGCGGAAACGACGGGGGGAGAAGGAAAAAGGCAAGCGGCAGCGGAAACCGTCTAGGCCATGGGTGCTGTCCGGTCAAAGCCAGCATCACTTTTGTAAATAGATGGACGTTCTCTAAACCGCCCATTTCCAAAATGCGCATTTTTGCCTTTTGCATGTGCGGATCGGTTTTTTTTCGGTAGCCGGAGTAAAGCAAGGCATAATACGCCTCGGTTGTTGCCGTCACGTTGCCGTCTCCTTCATCGGCAAACAGCTTCCACGCCCCGTTTGCCTCCTGACGGCTTTCGATTCGCTCGACGAGCGCTTGGATCAACGGTTCATCATTTATTTCGAGCGTCCGCAGTAAAATGATCATATAGGCATCGGTGGAAATGCCGGTTTCAAACGGAAACCGCCACGATCCATCAGCTGCTTGGGACTGTTTGAGCGCATCAATGAGCACACTTCGTTCATCAGCCACCATTCATCGCCACCTTTTTTCGAAAATCCCGTTTCTTTCCATATTTATTCAATTGGCGAGCCCATGATGCGCCAAAAGGAGGTCATCATGCGTTGTCGTAAACCGAAAACCTCGTCTCTTCCCCTTTCTCTCGTTGATGTCTATCGAGAGTTGAAGAAAAAGAAAGGAACAACGGCGGTATCAGAACGCGATCTGACAGCCAAAGAGCGGCAGCTCATCCGCCGCATCCAGGCGGTGACGGCGGAGCAAAACGAAAACAATGTCACCCGGACAGCGGCCTATCTCAATTTTTACTTGCGCCATCGCGAAATTCATTGGGCATTTTTAGGGCATATGGTGTCGCGCAACGGCGGCTGGAATATGACCGATTTAAAAGGGGAACTGCTCATGAGGCTGCTCTCGGAAGACGAGCGGCAGTCGTTTTTCGCCTTTTTGGAGCGCAGCAATTGGCTCATTTTCCAAGACATTTATCCGCAGTTTTTGTTGTATGAGGAAAGCAAAAAGCGGGGAGAGCCGTTATTTTATTTATTGCCATGGCTTGGCGTCTCGACGTTTATGGAAACGATATGGCAACATTTTTGGCGCCGCGGTGACCCGTACACGTTGGCAATCGCCCTAGTCATTAACGAACAAAACTACTTGGAGCAACGGGTCGTTCAACATCCCGTATTTCGGCAAACGGTCTTTCAGACGCTCGGGTTTAAACTGCAAGAGCTGTTCCATTTCAATCACATTTTGTTCCCGTATGACGACGGCCAGGGCGGCACCGCCTTGATTGGCCAAACACTCCATCAATTTGAGTCGCTCCATGAACGTATTTTGCTCGGCAAACGGCTGTACGCCATTTTGTTCGACGACAGTGAAACGCTGGAAAAAATCGTTCATTGGGCGTCAAGACATCCGCATACCGGCTCGCGCAAAGACTATTGGCCGCATTTGTTTAACGACGTGTGCGAGTCGTTCCCAAGGGAGCCGTACCGCCGCCGCATCCGCGATTGCCGAATCGTTCCCGGCGCCCCGCGCCTGTACAGCCCGCAGCTTCGTCACGCGTGGAAAAACATCGCCCACGAAGCGGCCGAACCCGGCGATTGGTTTACGGACCCGCACGTTGTCCACTATCTTGTGAAAATGGAAGCATCAGTGAATGGGGAGATGGTCAATGCCTATTGTGAAACGCTCGAAAAAATGGAGCTGGCGATCATCGCCAAACACGCCTTCTTTCACGCGCGCTAACCGCCGCGCCTACATGGCTTCGGCGCTGCTCGCTTCCTGGGCGGGGACGTATTTGGATTTGTATTTTGTGGGAAAAGGGCTGTATACGTTTCCGAAACGTCCCTTTCCTTCTGTCTTTTCGATCGATATTTTCTTTACCGCTATCGTGCTGCCGCTTGGCACCGTTTTGTTTCTTGCCTTCATGGAGCGGCTTGGACGCATCGGACGGGCAGCTGCCATCCTCTCGCTATCAGCATTGATATCGGCATTCGAATCGAAAGCGGAAGAAGTGGGCTGGTTCATTCACACCCCTGAATGGAGCCACTGGTATTCGCTTGTCGGCTATGGCGTATTTCTTGCAATGATCTGGAAATGTTACCGCCGATTTCAGAGAATGGACTGACTAAGACGGTGCATAAACATGTGAACCACAAGCCACGATAACGACAGAAAAGATCCATGGGCAACCTTTTGCCCTCCACCCGGGCATGAAAATCCGCGTCAGTCCTGCATTTTCACGGAAAAGATCCATGAGCAACGTTTTGCCCTCCACCCGGGCATGAAAATCACCACTCACCAACGTGGGATTTTCACAGAAAAGTTCCATGGGCAGTGATCTGCCCTCCACCCGGGGATGAAAATCTCGCGCCAGTGCGGCATTTTCACGGAAAAGTTCCATGGACAGCGCGATCTGCCCTCCACCCGGGGATGAAAATGCGCGCCAGTTCGGCATTTTCACAGAAAAGATCCATGAGCAACGTTTGCTCTCCACCTAGGCATGAAATGGCGACTCAAGGGGGATGAGCGTTTTCACGGCCAACCAAAACCGGCGGAAAAAAACGAGCCGCTGTCGGATGGGAGGGGAGTGATTGAAAAGAACAAAAGGCGCTTTCGTATGGGGGATCATCATCATCGCCGCCGCTGTTCTTCTATCCAGAACAGCCACAGATGGAAAAGCGTCCAAAGCAGGCAAAGAAACCGTCACGACCGTTTATTTGGCCGGAGACTCTACAGTGGCCGCCGCCCCCCTTCCCTCGCTCCTCGGGCTGGATGGGGCGAAATGCTGGGGGATTGGTTTGACGATAAGGTGATCGTGAAAAATAGGGCCGCTTCCGGCCGAAGTGCGAAAAGTTTTATTGAGGAAGGACGGCTCGATCGCATTTTGCACGAGCTCAAGCAAGGAGACTATTTGTTCATCCAGTTTGGCCATAACGACGAAAAGGCGAACGATCCTGAGCGTTACACCGAACCGTTCGCCTCTTACCAAGCATATTTAAAACAATATATTGACGGCGCCCGCGTGAAAGGGGCGATTCCCGTCCTCATCACTCCGGTCGAGCGGCGGCGCTTTTCTGCGGATGGGCGGGCGCTCAACTCGCATGGACTTTATCCTGCGGCCATGAAGGCGCTTGGGGAGAGAGAGCACGTTCCGGTCATCGATTTGACGGCAAAAAGCAGACAACGGTTTGAACAGCTCGGCCCGGAACAGACGAAACGGCTCTTTTTATGGCTTGAGCCGGGCGAACACCGTAATTACCCAAACGGCATCAAAGACAACACCCACTTTCACCGGCGGGGGGCGAAAGAAATCGCCCGGCTCGTCGCTGAAGGGATTGTCGAACTCAACCTTCCTCTTCGCCGCCACCTCATCTGTTCACCGGAACGAGAACCTATACGAGACCGTTAAGCCAGGCGGTCACTAGACCGCCTCAGCGCTGAAACGCCGTAACGCCGGCAGCACCTCACCTGCTTTTTCCCGCACCCGCCCCACCTAGGACGGGTGTTTTTTCACTTTTTACTCCCGCTAGGCGCTGTCTGATAGCCAGCATACCACCTGCCCTTTCCATCTCTACCAGGCGCTTCCGACGTATGGCGCTTTGCCGCTCGATGGTGAATGGTACATTTTGTTCAACAAGCGGTGGTATAGGGACGCAAGCACTTGCTGAAACAGCATGCCGAGCACGACCGGCACGCTCACTGGCGGTGGAAAATAGGTCATGGCCAGCACCGCACCGGCGCTAATGTTACGCATTCCGCCGATAAACGTTAACGCAATAATATCCGAAGGGGCAAACCCGAGCCATCGGGCCGCCATCCAAGAAAGAACATAACCGGAGCTCGCGATCGCCAAGACGAGCAACGCCATGAAAAACAGCCGGGCGTCAACACGGCCAAAATACGGGGCAACGACCGCGCTGTTTATCATGACGACAAACGCCAGCGCCAGCTTGGAAAACGGCGACAGCACCGCCGCCAACTGCTCGTTCGCTTGAGTAGACAGCCGTTCGCTCGCGAACATGCCGGCGAATGACGGCAAAATAATCATCAAAAACAAACCGAGCATCATCTGACCCACGTCGAGCTCGACCACGCTTTTGGCTAATACAAGCAATGTCAGCGGCACAATGATGGGCGATAAAAACGTATCAATCAAAATGACAGAAAGGGCAAGCGCCAAGTTTCCGCGGCCGAGCGACACCCAAATAAAACTCGTCACCCCGGTCGGAATGGCAGCCGCCAACACAAACCCGACCACCGTCAAACGGTCGCTGCCAAAAAACAGATGGCCAAGCCCAAACGCCCAGAGCGGGATGACAAAGTGAAGGAGGCACAGCGCCGCAACGATCGGAGCAGGATGGATCAGCGCTGCTTTCAAATCGTTCAAGCGCAAGCGCAAACTGCCGCTAAACGTCATGAACGCAAACAGCCATGGCACAAGCGCGGCATAGCGGTGCAGTTCGTCCGCTAGCCAGACGCCGGCTGCCACACTCGCCGGCGTAAGAAACGGCAGCGCCTTCTCAAGCCGACGGTTGATCGATTGCCACATCGGTTTCATCTCCTCATTCGGCCCTTCCCTGATCTTCTAATCTACACGTTCTCAATATACCACTATCGCGCCATAGAGGGATATTTTCCCTGAAACCGACAGACAACGATGAACCTAGCCGCTTGTTGCCGTCCACTTTCCGACATGACGCTCGCTTGCTGGATTTCGCCTGTTTGCTTCTTAAGGGTCCTTCATCACAGCGCCAGCCAAGTCAGCGAACGGGTTGCTGATAGAAGACGACGTGCTGATGCTCTTCTTTTTTCAACTCTCCAGTCGATACTAAATACTCCAAATGCGCGAGCGTCTCGGCGATCGCCAATCGCCATTGGGTCGGAGTCAATCGCTTATGGTGAAACAAGTGCCACGCGATGTCGTAGGCGGTCACCCGAGCCGTCGCAAGCGCTTTTATGGCCTGCAACCGCTGTCCATGGTGGCGGGCAATAGCGCCGACCCGCTCGCGAAACTGGTGGATGGCCGCGCCATGGGCAGGCCAAGCGATATCCACTTCCAATTCCTCGACTTTGCGCAAAGAAGCGAAATATTGCTGCAACGGGTTCGGGTCGGCTCCCGGCCATACGCCAATATTCGGGGTAATGCGATCAAGCACGTGGTCCGACGCGACCAATTGACGCAATTCGGGCTGATAAAAACTGATGAGTCCATCGCTATGCCCTGGAACCGGGACAATCGTCCACCGCCGCTGTCCAAGCACAATTTCCGAAGCGTCCAAGACAGTGAGCACCGGGAGCGGACTAACACGCATCGACAGCTTCCACATTTCTTTTTCCATTTCCGATGTCAGTTCCTCTGGCGCACCATGGCGGCGAAACAAAGCCGCCACCTCGCCTGCTTGGATGCCTTCTTCCCCCCAGACCCGTTCTGCCATGTGATAATCGGGCGCGCTGATCCACACAGGAGCCTCGGTTTGCTGCTGCATCCATCCAGCCAGGCCAAAATGATCCGGATGAAAATGGGTAAGATAAATGGCACGAACATGGCGAGGCTTTATTCCCAGCTCTCGAAACGCTGACTCCCAGGCGCGCATCGCCTCCCGATCGCGAAACCCAACGTCCACAATACTCCAGCCGTCTGCCTCCTGGTACACGTAACAGTAGACATATTTCATCGGAAACGGGACGGGAATCGGAACACGGTACATCCCCTCCCCGATCGTTTCCACCAGCGTAGACGCCATTTCTTCCCCTCCCCTTGCCTTTCGCCATTTCTTGAGAGCTGGCGATTTCGCATCAATTCTTTCTGTCTCAGACGATTTCTAATGGGAAAATCCCACTGGAAACCGCTTTCTTTTTTGTGAAAATTCCAAGCCGGTGAGCGACGATTTTCATCCCCGGATGGAGGGCAAACCGTTGCCCATGAACCCTTTCTGTGAATCTCCTCCATAGACGGTTGTTTGATGGCGAGCGAAATTTGCTCGTGAATGGTTTCGGACGAAGTGCCAATGATATTAACCCGCCTTCTTGGCTTTCGTGTTTGACGAACGCCGACCCAATCCCAATGGGGCTTGGAATTTTCTAAAAGCGCGGCCGCAAAACAACAGACGGGCATTGACGATCCGACCCCAAGAAGCGGATTGCGATAGCTACAGAGCTGACGAAGGTTCTCTCTCCCGAGACGATGGCATGATGCGGTGTAATGATCGTAAACGGCCCTCCACCTGCGTTTCGCTGAGCAGCGGGAGCTTTAATCGATCGGTGCTTGCTTGCCGAGCGGCCCGCTGCACTCAAGCCCTCCTTTCCATTTCCCTTCATTTCGAAGCTGTTCGTTCAATGCATAGACATTGGACGGTGTTGGCCAATCGACAACCGCCTCCCTCCTGCTTACCAGAGCTGTGCCCTTCACGTTTTTTGAAGCGGGAGACTTCTTTCGGAAATTACGTGCAAACGAGGATATGCCGCGTGTTGTCAAGAAGAGTGCAATGATGCGTTGCTGGAGAGTTCGGCCAACCTGTGGTCTGAAGCTGTGGAGACGTTTAGAAGTTCGGTGAACGCGATCGATCATTCCCCCGATCATCTGTATGCCTCTCCTGTCGGCAAGACTGACTGTTCTGCCGATCACCTCCATCGCCTCTGGAGATGAGCGCGCATGATGAAAGCAGAATCACCTTTATTTTACACTTTCTATTCTTTTGCAGGCAAGACAAACAAAGAACAGGCAAATGCCGAAACAACTTCGCTTCCGGCTTGAGAGCAATGTTTGCTTTTCGCTATAGTTCGGCCAGGTGGTGGCCGAGAGCGCCCTACAGCGCAACTTCGCCAATATGCCTAGGAGCCCGGTGATTTAAAGAAGTATGCCGCTTACCAGCCTCGTTGCTCAAAGTAGAAAAGCCCTGTAGCATCGGTATCGCTTTTCACACGTTCCCCCCCATCGCTCAAGGGAAACAGCCGTTTTTCACCACCCTCCTAGGCAAAAAGCGAAATCGGACATGTTAAAGCGAAAAAGAAAGCCGGCATGTGTCATACTGCCGGTCGATTGAACAAAGGGGCAACCGTCGTTATTTTTTCTCCTCGTCTTCCGACTGCCAAGAGGCCATTTCTTGGGCGAATTCTGCTGTGGCAAACCGTTGTCTTCCCATCCGCCGGCCCATCCAGCGGTTGAAGCCGCGAATCACGTTTCGCATCGGGCCTTGCGTCATCGACGCCATGCGTCCCCCTTGTCTCGCCCTCAACATCGCGGCCGCCGCCGCTCCTAAACTTACGCTGACGAGCGTCCAGATAGCGTTATTGTTTCTTCGCCGTCTAACAACCCGCAACCATGGATTCCATAACCCGCGGCCGCGCTGCACAAGGAACAAACGGAATAAGCGGTCCATTGTGCCTCCACCTCCTTTTGTTCGACATCTCCCGTTCAACGGTTAGCATACGTTGCCTCTAAAAAGTCATACATGGAAAACATTAGATGCCAGCGGGAAGGTTTTTCTATATAAAAAATTCCATATATTTCTCTATTTTCATCCTTTTCATGTCCCTGTATACTGAATTCGTATATAAAAACAAACGGAGGTCACGACATGAAAAACATCGTTCCTTTTGCCTTGGCCGCATCCATAGCCACTGTATGGCCAGCTTCAGCGTTCGCCATTGAACGCAACGATCCAGCTTTAGAGCAGTATTTAAATGAAGCCGGGATCACAGTCGAAGAGCTGGAAAATTATTTGGACTATGAAGGCTATTCGCTCGATGAGTTTGACAGCGTGGACGAATTACGCCGCGAACTCGGCGAGCCGCTCACGGAAGAAAATTTAGCTCAGTTGCTCGCCAAACACGGATTGACCGAACAACAGCTTCGACAAATGCTTATCGACAATGGAGAAATGGAAGAGGCACAGGCCATTACCGATGTGTTTTTATTTTACAATGATCTCGAAGAATATATCGAACTGTTTAAAAATTACTCCGTTCCGATCACTGATGAAACGCTAGCCGCCTTTCTAAACGAACGCGGAATGACAAAGGAAGAGCTCATCGCTCTTCTTGATCGGCACGGCGAATCGTTGGCCGATTACCACTCGATCGGCGAGCTGAAGGATATTGTCGATTATTATCAAAATTTGACGCCGTTGACCGAGGAAACATTAAACGAATTTTTGCAAGAAATTGGCATGACGAAGACGCAGTTGGAAAAACTGCTGTCTAAAAACGGCGATTCGCTTGACCATTATGCGACGGTCGAGGAACTGTCGGAGGCCGTCATCGACTACTTGCTTCCGGATTTGGACGAGCTCGGTTTGACGGACGCAGAGTTGGAAAAGCTCTATACCCATTTTGAATCACTGAATATGGAAGATCCGCAATTCGCCAAGAAAATGGAAGAAATCGGCCAACGGCTTGAGGCGATCGGGGCGTACGATTTCACCAGCGTGACGGAGCTATCGCCAACGCAAATCGCTGAGATCGCCGATGTATGGACCGATCTGCTTTCCACATTCCAGCTGGAAGCAAAGTTTTATTTGACGAAAGACGGCGAGAAAAAGCCGCTCAGCCTGTCGACGCTGCTGACAATGGAATCAGCGAACGGCTACGATTTGCTTGTTGAAATTTACAGCACTGACGGCGAGCTACTGGCTGATTTTGTCGTGACCGAAGAGATGTTTGCTTCTGACCTATTCGATGAAATCGGCAAAGACTTACAACAAGGCGGCCAGGCAGCGAAAATCGAAAAAGTAGTGAAGCCGGCGACGCCGAAACCGCTGAAGCGGACCGAAGCCGGAGCCAAACTGCCGAAAACGGCATCCCCGTATGCCGCTTATATGCTGTTTGGCTTGGCATTCATCGGTGCCGGTGCATTCCTTGTCCGCTTCCGCCAAGGAGCCGAGGCGAAATAAATGAACGGGAAACGGCTCGTGCGCTTTTTTGGAGCAAGCTTGATCGCAGCGGGAATCGCCGTGGTCGGCGTTAGTGGTCTGAAATGGAAAAGCGGCTTGGAAGCGGCCAAGCCGCTGTCCGCTGAAACAGAGCGACCAGTGGACGCCGCGCCGATTCGAAGCCAGGCTCCTCTCTACTCAAAACAACCAAAAATCGGTGAACAAATCGGCGAACTCATCATTCCGAAGCTCAACGCCAGCCTGCCGATTTACCACGGTACAGATGAAGACGAGTTGGAAAAAGGGGTCGGCCATTACGCGGGCAGTGTCCTGCCAGGCGAGGCGGACAACTGCGTGCTTTCTGGCCATCGCGACACGGTCTTCCGCCGTCTTGGCGAAGTTGGCCAAGGCGATCTCTTGATCGTCCGCACGTCCGCTGGCACATTCACCTATAAAGTGCGCAAAGTGCGCATCGTCGATGCCGACGACCGGACGGTCATCGTTCCAAAGCCGAAAGCGACACTCACCGTTTCCACGTGTTATCCATTCCGCTACGTCGGCCCCGCTCCGCAGCGGTACGTGCTCGTCGCCAACTTAATCAATGAACGCTCTTAACCTTGCGAAAATCGAAAGGATGGCCGAAACAAGGGCCATCCTTTTTTTACTTCCCTTCGTACGCCGTCCAAGTCGGCTTTTTGATTTTCGCCGACAGCGAGACAATTTTCCGTTTCACCCGGTCTGCTTCCTTTCCCGTTAACGGCATCGGCTGATAATTGTTTCTTGTCGTCACCGATGAAATGCGAAATGGGATGACACGGATTTCTTTTTTGGCCGTCCGCTTGCCATTTTGAAAAGAAAACACTTGTTGGAAGACAAACGTATCTTTGTCGCTCGGATTTTTGTTTCCGCCAAACATAAAATTGCCAAGGCTGTAAACGATGAATTTGCCTTTATACTCTTCAATCCCCTGGACGACGTGCGGATGATGGCCGACGACCAAATCGGCGCCGCTGTCAATCGCAAAGCGGCCGAGCGCCTTTTGCGTGCTGTTTGGCACATAGCTTCGTTCCACTCCCCAATGAAAATGAACGAGGATGAGATCGGCTCCTTGTTTCCGAAGCATGCGAATATCGTTGGCGATTTGCTTGCGCAGCGTGCTGGTGTTGCTCCAGCCTTCATAGCCGAGCGCCCCGATTTGGACCCCTTTCACCGTTTTCAACAGCCGGAGCGTGCGACCGAAATAACCGATATTTTCCTTTTTTAAACTGGCAATCGTGTCCTTGTATCCCTGCTGCAAATAATCGTACGTATGGTTGTTCGCGAGATTGACCGCATCAATGCCGCCATAGGTTAAGATTTTCGCATAACTCGGGTGGCCGCGAAAACGAAATTTCTTGCTTGCCTTCCGCGTCGAGGTCGTCAGCGTCGTTTCCAAATTGACGGTCGTAAAATCATCTTTCTTGAAGATCGGCTCAATGTATTTCGTAAAGTAGCGCAATCCGTGCTTTTTCACTTCTTCATCAAACGAATACGCATAACCGTAGTTTTCATCACGCCCAAGCGTCACATCGCCCGCAGCGCTGATGGTGATGCGCACTTCGTTCGGGTTCGGCGCCGCTTGTTTGGCAGAGGCTGACGCTATCGCCATCTTATCGATCGGACTCGGCAACGGTGGATGCTCAATTGTTTGCCCGGTCAGTTCGGTTGGCGCCGCCAGCACTTCCTCGACGCCGCGATCAGCCGCATTGCTGCATGAAAATAAAAAGATGGACGCCATACACATAAGCGCCGTATTTCTCCCCTTGATCCATGCGTTCATGTTCCCTCTCCTATCAATCTATTTTCTTCAAACTACCAAAACTTCTGCTAATGACGTATTCAACACACCCCCTATTTATCCTTTTTCTTTTCCTCAATAATTTAGGAGTGATGACCTAGCCAAGCCATGATATAATGAGCTTGCAGGCGTTTCCTCCCCCATTTCCACATCTTCAACTCCTCACATTTCATGGTTGAAACGCCCCTCATGAACACTAATCTTACACAGAAAGGAGTTTCTCAATGGAAGAGCTTTTACGCCAATTGACTGTGCTTGTCCAAGGCCTAGTCGAGGACATGACCGTCATGAAACAAGACATGCAAACGGTCATGCAAAACATGGACGCCATGAAAAAAGACATGGACATCATGAAAAAAGACATGGACATCATGAAAAAAGACATGGACATCATGAAAAAAGACATGGACATCATGAAGAAAGACATGGACACCGTGAAGAAAGACATGGACGCCATGAAACAGGAAATCCAGCTGGTGAAACAAAAGGTGGACAAGCTCGAACGGCGCATGGATCAGCTTGAACAGCGAATGGACAAACAAGAAGAAGAACTGCGCTGGCTAAAGGAGCAAACAAAAGAAAATACTGAGATGATCAAAGCGATCCGCGACAATCAACTCGAGCAACGAAGCATTCAAGACGGCATTCGCCATGAAATCGCCAACCTTCGCGGCGAAGTCGCCGACATTCACGGAAACATGGCGACCAAAGAAGACATCTCCCTCATTCATCAGCGTCTTGATTATCAACTTGGCCGCATCGCGCGGGTGGAAGAGGAGATTTATTTGCTGAAGAAGGTGGAGTAACAAGTTCCTTTCATCCCGACTGTTTCCAAATGCATGGTCTACTTTTCCCGTTTCACCGTCCATCGTCTTTCGAAAAAACCCCGCTACCCCACCATAAGGCTACAGTAGAGAAAACATGTTTTTTCTTTATAATAACCACAATAACCTCACACTCGCAGGGTTGAAGGCGATCTAAAGATATGAAAATCCTTCGCACAGTGCCGGCGCAAGCCTCGCTTGCGCCGGGCAAACTGCTCTCAACGTCCCGCCATCTCCAGAGTTCGCCGTGCGATCTCCTCTCCAATAGGGCCAGTACAATCCTTTGTAATGAGAAAGCATCCAGCATATCCGTTTTTAACTTATGAAAGCCACTTTATCAAATACCCTAACAAAATCCCTACAATCCCAAAATCCGAATCCCCGAACGTCGTCCCTTCAAACCCAAGCGATCCAAGTACTGGAAGCAAAAGTGCCGGCAAAAAGGAAATCAAAATGCCGTTAGCAAACGCACCCAGCACTGCTCCCCGCCTACCGCCTGTAGCGTTGCCGAATACACCGGCAGCGGCTCCCGTGAAAAAGTGCGGAATTAACCCTGGAACGATGACCTTTAACCCAACGAGCGGCAAAATAAACATCGAAAGAATCCCTGCTGCAAAACTCGACAAAAATCCAACAATAACGGCATTCGGGGCATATGGAAAGACTGCTGGGCAATCAAGAGCTGGTTTCGCATCTTGTACAACCTTATCCGCAATTCCTTTGAATGCCGGAACAATTTCAGCAATAAGCATCCGCACCCCTGCTAGTACGACATATACTCCTGCAGCAAACGTGATCCCTTGCATAAGAGAGAAGACAAGAAAATTGACACCGCCGCTTAACTCCTTCTCGATAAACGTTTTTCCGGCAAACGGCGCAACAATAAAGAATAATAGCACCATGGTCAACGACATGGCCACCGATGTATCACGAAGAAACCCCAATGACTTTGGCACTTTAATATCTTCAGTAGATTGGGTCTTGTTTCCAAATCGCTTCCCGATCCATGCTGATGTAAAATAGCCGAGCGAACCGAAATGCCCTAACGCGATCTGATCCGTTCCGGTCACTTGGCGCATGTATGGCTGCAAAATGGCGGGCATCAACACCATCAAACTTCCCAAAATAATAGAACCGATGACCACAAGCGGAACTCCTGTTACTCCACCCGTCGCAAAAACAGCAGAAATTAAACACGCCATAAATAACGTATGATGCCCTGTCAAGAAAATGTATTTAAAAGGGGTCAATCGCGCAATCAAGATGTTCACTATCATTCCAAATAACATGATCAGCGCTGTTTCTTTTCCAAATGTTTGTTGGGCAATGGCTACAATCGCCTCATTATTTGGAATGACCCCCTTAATATGAAAAGCTTTTTCGAACATTCTCCCAAAAATATTCAACGAACCGATTAAAATATTGGCCCCGCCGCCAAGAATGATAAATCCCATGACAGTCTTTAATGTGCCTGAAACGATCTCTGGAAAACTCTTTCTTTGCAGCAACAAACCGATTAAGGCAAACAATCCCACTAGAATGGCCGGTGAACCAAGCACATCTTTCATAAGGAAATGAAACACCACGTACTCCCCCTTTTCACTCATAAATGAGCGATTAATGGACTTTTTCTTGTTTTCTAATTTTATTTTTGTATACTTTGTTATATAGTAAATTTTCCTTTGTCGCAGGCGAATTGCCTGCTTTTTTAGTGTTATCACAATCTCTCTCTTAGGACCCGCTTTAATTCATCAAGGTCAAGAATATTCGTCAACTTGGCTACATTGCGTGTACCGTCATCAAGTACTTCTACTAAGTCTCTCGCTCCTAGATATAAATCCGCCTTTTCTGTTTGGCCTGTTGTTAAATCTGTATGGGATACTTCTGCTTCGATTCCTAGTTCATTTAACACCTTTTTCACATTCATTTCGATAATAAAACTGCTGCCCAGCCCATTTCCACAAACAACCAAGATTTTCTTCATCCTTCCCGCCTCCTACTTGCTTTTTATTAAGAGTACCTTTCCACTAATGTCAATACTTCTTCTACAGATTCAGCTTTAAACAACGTTTGCATATGTTCTTGATTGGACAACAACGTTGTCAGCTGAGATAACGCTTTTAAATGAGCCTCATGATCAATGGCAGCCAACACAATCAGAACATACACTCGATCTTCTTCCCTGTCAGAAAACAGACAACCTTTTTTGATTCGAAGAAAGCTCATGCCTAGTTTTTTTGCGCCTTGCTCCGGCCGGGCATGAGGCAAGGCCACTCCTGGTGTAACCACAATATAAGGCCCAAGTGTGAGAACGTTTTGAATCATAGCTTCAATATACTCACTTGTAATATAGCCCTCTTCCAATAACGGTCTTGCCGCTAACACAATCGCCTCTTTCCAATCACCTGCCTCTTCAATAATCTGAATATGTCGCTTCGTAAGCAAATCTTTTAGCATCGGTTTTTGCCCAATCTCCTTTCTTTTACTGTGGCTGAAGTAAGCCTTTAGTTCTTGATATAATGTTTTTTCATCGATGATCATTGCGTGTTTTTTGATGATGTCCATCACCGCTTCAAGATCAAGGGATACAGTTTCTGTCCATCCTTCGATCTCCCTTAAAAGCAACATTTTATCCTCCGTTGTTAAAATAGGATGAACCATATAAACAGGCACATCCTTCGGTTGCAATGGTGTTGTCGTCACCACAAAATCTACATGTCCCGCAAGAGAAGTATAATTATATTCCCTTGTTGAAACGACACCAATGACATCAACCGTTGATAGCAGTTCCCCCAATTGTTTTTGCAACATTCGCGATGTTCCAATCCCGCTCTCGCAGACGATCAACACCTTTTTCCGTACTGGAACCGACACTCCCTCTCTGTCCAACCATCCGCCAAAATGCATGGCGATATAAGCAATTTCATCGTCGCTGACCGGCTGGCCAACTACATTTTCCAAATGATGGACGACTTTTTCTGTTAAGATAAATAAATCTGGATAGTTGGCTTTGACCGATTCGGTCAGGTCGTTTTGTAAATGAAAACCATATTTCAGTCGATAATAGGCAGGCTTCATATGAACCAATAAATTTTTTTCCAACTCTTCGCGACGCTTGAATTGTACACAGGCATAAGTTTGAAAATCATCTACCATATGTCGAATGATTCGTTTCAACGCAGCGATGTCATCGTTCTGATCCATTTGCTTGTCATCTGCAATTCGAAAACTGAGTAAATGGGTCGTCAAATAACAAACCTCATCATTCGGAATGGATATTTGGGAAACGTTTTCAATTTGTCTAACGAGATGATCAGCAATCCGGTATTCCCGCATTGACCTTAACACTTCTTTCTCTTGCTCATCCATTTGTACAAATTTGCCTCTAGCCCACCGTCTTTGGAACAATGCGAGATAAATAGGTAAAGTTTGAATCACCTCACCCGCATAGCGAATAGAAAAAGCAGACTCGAATTGGCGAATCCAATCAAAGATTGGCCATTGAAACCCAACCAACAACTCTGCAGCGAAATGCTGGTCATCCATCGTCCCTAATAGTTGATGAACACAACGAATCATCAATTTCCTCTTTTGGATTTCCTTACCTACCACAAAATACCCTTTTTTGCGATGGAACACCAGTTGCAACTGAAATGACCGCCAATCTTCTTTCAGTTCCTTTATGTCATTGAGCAACGTGCTCCTGCTTACCTGTAATTTCTCTAAAAAATCACACAAATACAGCGGATGAACGCGAGTCAAAATCCATAAACCAATCCAAGCTTTTCGCTCCCAGGGCTGATATGTGTAATGTCGGGCAGGTTGTAATGCGTTCCACTTTGTTGTTATTTCTTGTTTCACTTCATCATCCAAGCGAAATCCGAGCCCGCGCGCATATTGAATCGGCTTCATCCCTTCGTGACGCAACCATTCATTCGTTTTTTGTATATCGTAATAAATCGTTCGTTTGGATACATTCAATGATTGCGCCAACTTGTCAGCGGTAAGATAAAGAGAAGAACGAAGCAACAACTTCACAAGTTGGATACAACGGGCATTGAGCATCATGATGGAGCGCTCCTTTTATTCAGTCGTGCAAATTCTTGGACTTTTGATTAGAGAATCCGAATCCTCCTTACTGCTCATTATAGTTGATTTTCTTGAAAAGATAAGCCCAAATTCCAACACCCCAATTGCGCAAAAATTGGACTGATTCAATAAAAAAGCCACACGATCGACTTGTGTGGCACCATCTAAACTATCTGTCCCTTCCTTGTCCGAACTCCTGCACTAACCGTGCGTGGACGCTTCCTAAGAAGGAGTGAACGTAAGGCAGTTGTCATTGCCCCCCCAGTTTTTCTTCGACTTATCTTTGCACGATCATATCCCGATCGTAAAGAATAGTTCAATCCTCTAAATATCGTTCCCATTCCTCATCGTCAGACGAACGATGAGGTTCATATCCGCTTCCTGTTCCTATTAACCGAAGCAGCGCGATAATTAATGCCAAACGGATCAGAATACGCCGTAGTCTTCCTCCAATATTCACCCGCATAACAATAAAATCATCGCCGACTCCCAATAATGTCCCGTGAAATTTTCCATGCACCGTCACAACAGTTACACGCTGTCCAATTAGCTGACGGGCTTGATGTTTAAAATCCATCGTTTCCCCTCCTTTCTACACTAATTATGTTAATGTTGGCAGAAGAAAAAGGTATGGTCATGCTAACCAATGCAACAGCGGATTTTTCACGCCACTTGCCAAGAAGTCTCCCGCCTCTAAACAAAATGTAGGGGTAAAAATCAAAAAATCCTCCCAGCCAATCAAGGCTAGGAGGATCACATTCTTTAACGAATCCCCTTCATCAATTTCTCGATTTTTGGAGCGATGGCCAATAAAATCAAGCCTAGTACAAGCGCCGCCCCGCCAATCGTGCCGAAATAGGCCGTTTCATTTTCCGGCGTGTAAAAACGGACAAGCTGGGCGTTGATCGCTTGCGCCGCAGCGTTTGACAAAAACCAAAGGCTCATCGTTTGCGCCGAAAACGCCGCCGGGGCGAGTTTCGTCGTAGCCGACAGACCGACCGGCGACAAGCAAAGCTCGCCGAGCACGACGATGAAATAGCTTAACACAAGCCAAATCGGATGGACGAGCCCCCCGCCGCTCAAATAGCCCGGCACGAGAATGACGATGAACGACAGGCCGGCAAACAACAAACCCAGTGCGAATTTTTGTGGGATCGTCGGCTGCCGTTTACCGAGCTTCACCCACATCCAAGCGAACACCGGAGCCAAAATAATGATAAATAGCGGGTTCAGCGACTGGAACCATGCAGGCGACAAGTGGATGCCTGCTACATCCAACTGCGTCCGCTTGTCCGCATAGTTCGCCAAAATCGTCGATCCTTGTTCTTGAATCGCCCAAAACATCGCTGAAGCGACGAACAACGGAATGTAAGCGATCACACGCGATCGCTCCTCCGCCTTCGTTTTCGGGCTGCGATACATCACGACAAAATAGATGATCGGGATGATGATTCCTAAGATGCCGACAAGGGAAATAAACGTTTCCACCGTGAACCAACCGTTTGGAATCAAGATTGCTAGCAGCACGGCAATCACGACCGCTCCCGTGGCCATGATCAAAGCCGCTTTTTTCTTTTCTTCCGGCGTCAGCGGGTTGGGCACGTACGTCCCCGCCAAACCGAGGTTTTTCTTTCTTGTCGTCACAAACACGACAAGCCCGAGAAACATCCCGACAGCCGCAAGTCCGAAGCCAAGGTGGAAGTTGTACTTCATCCCGGCCGTTCCAACAATAAGCGGAGCCAAAAAGGCGCCCAGATTAATCCCCATGTAAAAAATGCTAAATCCGGCGTCGCGGCGGTCATCGCCAGGCTTGTACATATCGCCGACAATGCTTGAGACGTTCGGTTTCAACAACCCCGTTCCCAGGACGATGAGCGCCATCGAAACAAACAGCGCCGCCACCCCGCCCGGAATCGCCAGGGCGATATGACCAGCCATAATGAGAAGGCCGCCGTAAAAGACCGCGCGCGACGTACCGAACACCCGGTCGGCAAGCCAGCCGCCAATGATTCCGGACATGTACACAAGCGCCCCATAAATCGACATAATCGCGAGCGCTAGATGTTCATCAAGACCGAGCCCGCCTTTCGATACTTCGTAATACATGTAGTACACTAAAATGGCGCGCATGCCGTAGTACGAAAAGCGCTCCCAAAACTCGGTGAAAAAGAGCGTAAACAGCCCTTTCGGATGGCCGAAAAAGCCCCGCTGCGGAACACTGGCAGCGATTTGTTGTTTGTCGATGGATGCCATAACTACTACCTACCTCCTTTAAATTCTTTTAATATAATAATTCATTATGTTTATATTGTCAAAAAAATTTTGTATGATTTATTAAATAGCAAATAAAACAATAACATTAAGAAAAATAATATTATTTAAATAAAAGTTCTGAAAACATTTCTCCCTTCCGTTTTCTTCGCTCCCGGAAAATCCTTTTCCGCCTTTCGTGGATCATGTATAATCAATGGCAGGGAATCGTGGTTTCCCCAACAGCACCATTTCTTCTTTTCCATCTCATCTGCATCTATGCATCCACCGCAATTTCCTTATCTTATTGACAATTAAGAAAGGATGTTGCCCATGAGCGAGCCGTGGCATCTGATTTTGGACAAGCTGGAAATCATGCAGCAGGAAATGACAGAGATGAAGGCCAATATGGCCACCAAGCAGGAGCTTGAGGACATCAAAGCCAATATGGCCACTAAGCAGGAGCTCGAGGACATCAAAATCCGCATGGCCACCAAAGAAGAACTCGAACACATCAAAGCCAATATGGCCACCAAGCAGGAGCTCGAGGACATCAAAATCCGCATGGCCACCAAAGAAGAACTTGAACACATCAAAGCCAACATGGCCACCAAACAGGAGCTTGAAGACATCAAAGCCAATATGGCCACCAAGCAGGAGCTTGAGGACATCAAAGCCAATATGGCCACTAAGCAGGAGCTCGAGGACATCAAAATCCGCATGGCCACCAAAGAAGAACTCGAACACATCAAAGCCAACATGGCCACCAAGCAGGAGCTTGAGGACATCAAAATCCGCATGGCCACCAAAGAAGAACTTGAACACATCAAAGCCAACATGGCCACCAAGCAAGAACTTGAGGACATGAAAGCGAATATGGCGACGAAAGCGGAGTTGAATGAAATCAAAGCCGACATGGCAAAGGGATTTGCCACTGTTCATCAAGCTATTCGGGAAATCGATGCGATCGTGAAACGGCTTGAGCAAAATCAAGAGCAACAAATGCAACTATTGCTGCGCCAAGAGCGAGTCATCGATGTGCTATGCCGCCGGACGCTTGAACATGAAGCGGCGATCGCTGATCTCCGCCTTGCCGTCAAAAGCTAATATCCGCCCCATTGCCGCTTTCGCTCCCCTTGGCGTTGCACATTGATCGATGCTTCCCAACACGGAAAAAGGCATTTTCCATTCCGGCCATTTCCGTTCTCGTACGAAATGTGTTATACTTATTGTCATACCGATCACCAATGGAAGGGGATGTGGGGATGCTATATCCGTATAACGGAAAACGTCCGAATGTTCATGAAACTGCATTCATCGCTCCGGGGGCCTATTTGATCGGAGACGTCACCGTCGGGCCGGAATCGACGATTTGGTTTAACGCCGTGTTGCGCGGCGATGAAGGGCCGATTACGATCGGCGCACGGACGAGCATTCAAGACAATACGACATGCCATTTGTACGAAGGATCGCCGCTCGTTGTGGAAGATGAAGTGACGGTCGGGCATAATGTGATCCTTCACGGCTGCACGATCCGCCGGCGCTCGATCATCGGCATGGGATCGACGATTTTGGATGGAGCCGAAATCGGCGAAGAATGCATCATCGGCGCCAACACATTGATTCCATCCGGCAAAAAGATTCCACCCCGCTCGCTCGTCATCGGCTCCCCCGGAAAAGTAGTGCGTGAGCTGACGGACAAAGACCTTGAGCTCATCCAGCTGTCGATTGATACATACGTTCAAAAAGGAAAAGAGTATCGCGAACAGCTGGCCAATCATCGGCAATAACGCCATAAAACAGCTGGTTGCACAAAAAAACGATATTCACAGCCATCTGTCTGTACACCTTATCGTTAAAAGAAAAAGAGCCAGCCAGAGGGCATGGCTCTTCGTTTATGATTCATCCGCGTTTTGCACAATCATCTTCCACACTCATCACGCGGTTTTGCTTCTATTTTCAGAAGTTCATCACTTTTTCAATGGCATGCAAAACGCGCGCTGGCGTTGGCAAATAATCGTCTTCATAAGCGAAAAACGGCACCGGAACGTCAAATCCCGTCACCCGTTCGACCGGCGCTTTTTGATAGAAAAACGAAGTATCGTTGATGACAGCAAGAATGTCATTAGCCAATCCACCCGTTGCATGCGCTTCCTGAACGATCACGGTTCTCCCTGTCTTTTGCACCGACTCGGCGATGAGGTCCTTGTCAAGCGGATAAAGCGTACGCAAGTCGATGACATCGGCATAAATCCCTTTTTTCTCCGCTTCTTCCGCCGCCTTCATCGCAACGGGCACCATGGCCCCCCACGCAATGACGGTCACGTCGTCCCCTTCCCGCCGTTTTTTTCCTTTGCCGATTTCAATCGTATATTTTCCTTCCGGAACGTCTTCGCGAAACGCGCGATAGCTGCGCATCGGTTCTAAGAAGAGGACAGGGTCCGGGTCTTCAATCGCGGCGATGAGCAGCCCTTTGGCGTCATATGGCGACGCGGGACAGACGACCTTGATTCCCGGCATATGGGTAAACAGCGCTTCCGTGCTGTCCGAATGAATTTCCGGGGCTCGCACGCCCGCTCCGTACGGGGCGCGAATGACCAAGGGCACGGTAAAATGCCCTCTTGTCCGCGCACGCATGCGCGCCGCATGGGTCATGATTTGTTCATAGGCTGGATAGATAAAACCTAAAAACTGAATTTCGACGACAGGACGAAATCCATTCAGCGCCATTCCAATCGCCGCACCCGTAAATCCGGCTTCACTTAGCGGCGTGTCCACCACCCTCTCCTCGCCAAATTCCTCCAGCAATCCTTCGGTCGCGCGAAACACACCGCCATTTTTCCCGATGTCTTCCCCAAGCAGAATGACATCTTCACGCTCTTTGAGCATGGTGCGAAGCGCATCATTGACCGCTTGCACGATGGTGAGCGATTTGACGCCTACTTTGGTGATCATCTTTCCATCCCCCGTTTCCACTGAAGATACGCTTCTTTCTGCTCGGCAATCGTCCATGTCGGTTGGGCGAACACAAAATCAAACATGTCCGACACATTCGCTTTTGGGTAACGTTCCATTTCCACAACCGCCTGCTCGATTTCGGCGTTCACTTCCTCTTGCACTTGATTCACCCATTCTTCATCCCACCACCCTTCCCGCTGCATGAAGCGCTCGACCCGCTTGATTGGATCGGTTGTTTCACGCCGTTTCTTGCTTTCCTCCTGATCGCGATATCTGGACGGGTCATCGGACGTCGTATGGGCGCCATAACGCCATGTCACCGCTTCGATTAACGTTGGCCCCCCTCCATTTCTCGCCCGCTCGAGCGCCTCAGTTGTTTTGAAATACACAGCAAACACGTCATTTCCATCGATGCGAAGGCCGGGAATATCGTACGCCAACGCTTTTTGCGCGATCGTTTTTGTCTTCATCTGACGGGTAATCGGAACGGAAATCGCATATTGGTTGTTTTGGTTGAAAAAGACGACAGGCGCGTGGAAAACGCTCGCGAAATTCAATCCCTCATGGAAGTCTCCTTCCGATGTCGCCCCATCACCGAAGTACACAATCACCGCATTTTTCGTCCCCTTCCATTTTTCAGCGCACGCCGCCCCCGCTGCATGAGGGAGTTGCGTGGCAATGGGAACGCTCGGCGGAACGATTTTTTTCCCTTCAGGTGGAACACATCCTTCCGTCCGACCTTTCCAGTATAAAAGCGTTTGCGTTAAGGAACGGCCGAACGTCATCATCGCTCCATGATCGCGGTAAGTCGGAAACATCCAATCGCCGTCGTTGAGGGCAAGCGCGCTTCCGACTTGACACGCCTCTTGCCCTTCGTACGGCACGTACGTCCCAATGCGCCCTTGCCGCTGCAGGCTGACACATTTTCGGTCAACCATTCTCGTGCGAATCAGATGGCGATACATCGACATCGTCAATTCTTTCGTGATTTGTTCACGATATTCAGGCTGCACGATCGCTCCTTCTTCATTCAATACTTGCACCATCGGAAAATCGAGTTCCATATCATATTCCTCCTCTCCATGGTGTCGAATGGCCGATCCATCAGCTCAATACCGCACGATCGCTCACGAGCTGTTCCCCGCGAATGCGTTGGAATTCCGCGAGCAACTTTTCTACCGTTAAGCGTTTCTTTTCATTCTCATCCACTTCCAAAATGATCTGCCCTTTATCCATCATGATGAGACGGTTCCCTAAATCGATGGCTTGCTGCATATGATGGGTGATCATCAAGGTCGTCAATCGATATCGCTCCACAATCTCTTTTGTTAAGTTGGTGATCAACTCCGCCCTAGCCGGATCGAGGGCCGCTGTATGTTCATCGAGCAGCAAAATGGCAGGTTCGGTGAACGTCGCCATCAGCAAAGACAACGCCTGCCGCTCTCCGCCCGAGAGCAAGCCGACTTTCGCCTGAAGACGGTTTTCTAAACCGAGATGAAGGGTGGAGAGTAACTCGCGAAACTCATCGCGCCGTTTTTTCGTCACTCCGCGGCGGAGCGTGCGCTTTTGATTGCGTGTATACGCCATCGCCAAATTCTCCTCAATCGTCATGTTTGGCGCTGTTCCGGCCATCGGATCTTGAAACACTCTCCCGATATAGCGGGAGCGGACGTATTCCGGCATCATGGTGACATCTTGACCGTCAATCCAAATCGTTCCTTCATCAGGAAACAATACTCCTGAAATCACATTCATCAAGGTCGATTTGCCTGCTCCGTTGCTGCCGATCACAGTGACAAAATCGCCTTTTCGAAGCGTTAAATGAATGTTTTGGAGCGCGATCTTTTCATCAGGCGTTCCCTCGTGAAACACTTTATAAATCCCTTTTAACTGCAACATCCGCCTCACCCTTTCCTGTTGCGGCCACGGCCGTCACCTGCGCCCGATTCCGTCTTTTTTCTTCTTTGCGTTTTTTCTCTTTTTGTTGACGAGCCATTTGCGGAACAACGAGCGCCAAAATGACAATGCATGCCGTAATGAGCTTCACATCCCCTGTCTCGAGAAATTGGACGCGCAAAGCGAGACTCACGACAATGCGGTACATGATCGCTCCACCGATCACGGCCAGCGTGGCTCGCGCGATCGTTTTCGTTCCAAATACCGCTTCGCCGATAATCACAGAAGCCAGACCGATAATGATCATGCCAATTCCCATCCCGACATCGGCAAACGCGCCGTACTGGGCAACCAGCGCCCCCGAGAACGCGACCATGGCATTGGAAAGGCCCAACCCGAAGACAATGAGCAAGTTGGTGTTCGCCGACAGACTGCGAATCATGCGCGGATTATCGCCCGTCGCCCGAATCGCAAGCCCCATTTCCGTCTGCAAAAACCAGTCTGTGAACCATTTAAACAAAAGAGCAAGCAACGTCATCGACAGGAGAATTCCCCATGTTTTCGCTGCGGCCGAGTCAAGTCCGAACGTTGTCCCCCATTCTTGAATGGTTGTAAAGACGGTCTTTTGATTTAAAAGAGGTACATTCGAACGTCCCATGATACGAAGATTGATCGAGTACAGCGCGATCATCATTAAAATGCCCGACAAAAGCGGATTGACCTTCCCCGCCGTATGAAGAAGCCCGGTCATACACCCTGCAGCGAATCCAACGAAAAGCGCCAGACACGTCGCCATAAATGGATTGGCCCCATTGACGATCAACGTCGCCGCCACCGCAGCCCCGGTCACAAAGCTGCCGTCCACCGTTAAATCCGGAAAATCTAAAATACGAAACGATAAATAGACGCCTAATGCCATGATGGCATAAATCAGTCCTGATTCCACCGCTCCTGTCATTGCCGTCAACAAAATCGTTCATCCTTTCATTCGATGTATTCTGCCATTTGATCCCATTCAGGCTTCAGTTTGATTCCTTGTTTTTCCGCTGCTTGTTTATTGATCACCAATTTTAATTTTTTCGGATATTCTGGTTTGATCTCTGATGGTTTGGCTTCTCCTTTTAAAATGGCGACTGCCATTTGCCCCGCTTGATAGCCGATATCGTAGTAATCAAACCCATACGCCGCAAAGCAGCCTCGTTTTAATGAATCGAGCTCTCCCGTAAAAACAGGGATTTTTTTCTCGTTGGCAACGCTGACAACCGATTCAATGGCAGATACAACGGTGTTGTCCGTCACGATGTAAAACACATCTGCCTTGCCAACTAACGACTCTGCCGCCTGTTTCACCTCGGCTGTGGTCGAAACGGAGGCTTCCACCAACTTCAAATCCGTATGTTTCGCCGCTTCCTTCACTTTTTCAATTTGCGCCACTGAGTTTTGTTCGCCCGCGTTATAAATAAGCCCAACGGTTTTCGCATCCGTTTGCTCATCGATGAATTGAATCGTTTTGCGAATCGCATCGGGATGGCTGTCCGTTGTTCCCGTGATGTTTTCCCCTGCCTTGTCCATTGATGGAACTAAACCGGCGCCGACCGGATCCGTCACAGATGTAAACACAATTGGAATGTCTTTCGTGGCATTGAGCGCACTTTGCGCGCTCGGAGTCGAGTTGGCAAAAATGAGGTCAACTCCGTCCGATACAAAGTTATTCGCGATCGTTTGGCTGTTGTTCATGTCGCCTTGGGCATTTTGAATATGGTACCGAACATTTTTTCCCTCTTTAAATCCCCCGTCTTCAAGCGCCTTTTTAAATCCATTGAAGGCGGCGTCCAACGACGGATGTTGAATGATTTGGGTGACGCCAATCGTAAACGTTTTCTGCTTTCCATTTTCTTTCGCACCGTTCGTCGCAGCCTTCTCTTCTCCCCCACACCCTGAGAGCGCCAAAACTCCGAAAACGATCGGTATCGCGAAGCGTTTGATCGCTTGTTTCATGAATGATTCCTCCTCGCTCCTTTGATCGCTGCTTTTCAAAAGTTTTTTATCTGAATACAAAAATAAGGTGTTATATTGTGTATTTTCAGATAAATATTTTCATATGGATAGGCTTCGCATTAACGTCGAATCTCCCACTTCGGCCGCTTTTGGTGTGTAAAGAAATGATTGCGGCGTTTGCGTTTTTCGAGCCGCTCTTCACAAAATTGGTCGGCTGCCTCGATCGTTGTCATTCCTTCCGATTCGGCCCGCGCATAAATGGCGAGCAGCGTATCGTAAATCGCCTTCGTTTTCGCCAGCACCCGCTCTTTGTTCGCTCCATACAGTTCATCGGCCACTTGAATGAGCCCGCCGGCGTTGACGATATAATCGGGAGCATACACGATGCCTTTTTCTTTCAACATGCGGGCGTGGCGTTTGTCAGCCAGCTGATTGTTTGCCGAGCCAACGACCGCTTTCACTCGCAGCTCAGCGATCGTTTCATCGTTGATGACGCCGCCAAATGCGCACGGGACGAACACATCGGCTTCGACGCGATAAATATCCGTTCCGTTTACCGGTTTGACGGACGCCCCGATGTGCTTGCCGTACGCTACGACCTCTTCCACTGCCGCTTCGTTCAAATCGCACACATACAGATCCGCCCCTTCTTCAAGCAAACGAAGCGCCACTTTTTTTCCGACTTTTCCGAGTCCTTGCACTGCATATGTTTTGCCATGCAAGTACTTGCTGCCGAACACCACATCGTTCGTCGCCTGAATGCCGTAAACAACGCCCTCGGCGGTCGGCACCGATGAGTCTCCGCTTCCGCCATACGCTTCCGGAACGCCGACAATACAATTCGTCTCTTTCAGCGCGTGCACGAAATCGTCCGGCGTCGTCCCCATATCCGTGCCCGTGTAAAACCGGCCGCCTAATGACTCAACGAACTGGCCGAAAGCGCGAAACAATTCCGGCGATTTGTCTTTGCGCGGGTCGCCGATGATCACCGCCTTGCCGCCGCCAAAATCGACATCGGCAGCCAAGCATTTATACGTCATCCCTTTCGACAGCCGAAGCGCATCGGCGAGCGCCTCTTCCGTCGTGGCATACGGATGCATCCGGCAGCCGCCGAGCGCCGGCCCAAGAGCCGTGCTATGAATGGCAATGATCGCCCTTAGGCCGGTCGCTTCGTCGAGGCAAAACACCACCTGTTCATGTTCACGCATTTGAAAAAACAAATCCAAAGTTTGTGGCACATTTGCGGATAGCATGACATTCATCGCTTCCCCTCTCCTTTGCTTTACCGCTTGAAAGCGTTTTCAAGTTAATATAACAAAAAATATTATCACGTTAAAATAACGTAATACTATTTTTATAGTAACGATGTTCATTGTTAGTGTCAATCCTCTGTCAACCAATTTTTCATCGCCAAAAAAAGACGCCGTTTGACAGGCGTCTTCGTTCGATCAGCGAAATAGCGTGGATAATGATTGCCACTGCGTTTTGGCTTCCGTCATCATTTGTTCAAACAGCTCGGCCACCGTTGGCACGTCATCGATGAGGCCAGCGATTTGCCCCGCGTTGATAAATCCTTCCTGAAAATCACCAGAAAGCGCGCCGCGGCGATGGCGCTCCTCCGATGTATATTCTTGAAACTGCTCGAGCGGCATGCCCTGCTGCTCATACTCCAGCAGCTTCTCCGCATATGGCGTGCGCATAACACGGCGGATGCGCCCGACCGAGCGGCCGACAATAACCGTTTCATTTTCCTTTGCCTCGACAAGCCGCTGTTTATACGCTTCATGAAACGGCGCTTCCTTCGTGGCCACAAGCCTTGTGCCGAGCTGCACCCCTTGGGCGCCGAGAGCCAGCGCGGCAAGCAGCCCACGCCCATCGCCGATGCCGCCGGCGGCAATGACCGGAACGCGGACGGCGCGAGCCACTTGCGGGATGAGCGTCATCGTCGTCAGCTCGAGCGGCGAGTTAATCCCTGCCGCTTCATATCCTTCGGCCACGATGAGATCCGCCCCAGCCGCCTCGGCTTTTTTCGCCTGGCTGACCGACGCGACGACGACGATCACCTTGATGCCATCTTCGGCAAAACGTGGAATCCATGGCGCCGGATTACCGGCGGAAAGCGAAACGACCGGCACTTGATGTTTGATGACAAGCTCGGCGATCTCCGCGGCGTGCGGCGTCACCTGCAATGGGATGTTCACGGCAAACGGACGGTTGGTGCGCCGCTTCGTTTCGATAATCAGCGCCTCCACCTCATCGGGCGGCATCGTTCCGGCTCCGATCGTTCCAAGCCCCCCGGCTTCCGATACGGCGCTCGCCAGTTCCGCGTTGCTGATGTTGCCCATCCCGCCTTGAATGATCGGATAATGAAGGTCAAGCAAACGGCAAACATCATTCATTATGTTCACACTCCGTAAAAAATACGTTATATGTTATACATAATACCACATTTTTTCGAAGATGAGAACGATTTGAGTGTAACATCAATTTCATGTTTCCTTCCCAATATAACTGGGCATTTTGTCATTTCGTCATCATTCAATACGACGCCCGCAATGAAAAACCTGCAACGATCGGTGCACGGGCAAACCGACGATGTTCATTCGGCGGCAACTTTCCTCTGCCACAGTCCCATACCAAACGTTCCATAAACGGCAACCGGGATGCACAGCGTTGCGCCGTGCATCCCGGTTCATTCCACAGATATCTCTTCCTCTTCTTTTTTGTCAAGCTCTGCCCCTTCCTGAAACACCGCTTCAAAGAAACGGCTGGCTGGTGCCGCGAGTTGTTGGTAATAATCGTTGAACAAGGCGGCCGCATGGCTTCCCATCCACTCATTCGGCAACAGCTCTTCCGGCAAGCTGGGGTCGATGAACAAAAACTTTCGGTATTCATGGACGAGCTTCGTCCGCTCGACAAAACATTCCGCGTCCGACATTTCGCCGCGCTCGATTTTATGTTTGTCAATGACATATTTTTGACTGTAGACCGCAATAAACTGCTCGTATTTTTGGTTGATCTCTTCTAAGTTCCAGCACTTTTCCACAAGTTGCTTATTCGTATGCGGTCCATCGTATTCGGCAAGAAAGAAGTCGACATACGGGCGGATGTCATACTTGTCGATCAAGTCGTACACTTGTTGCTCTAAATTATTCGGTGAAATCCAACAGCTGTTGGAAATCGTGCCGAAACCGCTCCAAACAAGCTCCTTTCGCAGTTCATCGCGCAAATGCCGCTTATCCTCAGGAATCGTATAGATGAGAATGCGCCATTTCCCGTCCCAATGCTCGGGACGCGTTTTGTAAATGCGCCGCGCCGCTTCTTCCATCCGCTTGACGCCGCGCTCCGTGAGCGAATAGTAGCTTTTATTGCCGCGTTTTTCCGCGCGAATCCAGCCTTGTTTGCTCATGCGCGACACCGCTGCCCGCACCGCCTGGTCGTTATGGCCGAACTCGCGAAGAAGGCGGATCAAGCTGCCGATCCAAATTTCACCGCCGTAATGGCGGATGTAGTCGCCGTAAATCGTAAAAATGAGTGAGCGCGTATTCATCTGACGAAACTCCCTTTATCTTGTTTTCGAACTATAATCGTAACAAACTTTTATCACGCTGGCAAGACGGACGAAAAAACAAAAGGAATAAAAAAGAGCCGCACCACTAAAAAGGCAGGCGGCTCTCGATGAGATAAAAACATGCGGCCACAGCTTCGGTAGCTTCATCTAACTTAGGCAGGCATCATTTGAGCTGGCTGTATGACGGGCCGTCGTTTGAACATAACCAACCTTTCTACCGAACCAAGGCAAGGCGCTCTCACCGTTCATCGGCGTTTTTCACAATCGTCGCGATTCCTTGGCCGACGCCGATGCACATCGTTGCCAAGCCATAGGTGACGCCGCGTTTTCGCATTTCGTAAATCAATGTCGTCAAAATGCGGGCGCCGCTCGCGCCAAGCGGATGGCCAAGCGCAATCGCCCCCCCGTTGACGTTCACTTTCGTCCGATCAAGCTCAAGCTGCCGGATGCATGCCAGCGCTTGCGAGGCAAATGCCTCGTTCAGCTCGATCAGCCCAATGTCATCGATGGACAACCCGGAGCGCCGCAGCGCTTTGCGCGTCGCCACAACCGGGCCAATCCCCATCACCGCCGGTTCAACGCCGGCGACCGCCGAAACAACATAAGTGGCCAGTGGCTTGAGGCCAAGCTCTTTCGCCTTCTCAGCGCTCATGACTAGCAGCGCCGCCGCCCCGTCATTAATGCCCGAGGAATTGCCAGCCGTTACGGTGCCGTTTTCAAACAGCGGCGGCAGCTTGGCCAGCTTCTCCAACGTCGTATCCGGGCGCGGGTGCTCGTCCTTGTCGACAACGATCCGGTTTCCTTTCCGATCGTCATAAACGACCGGCACGAGTTCATCCGCAAACCGGTTCGTTTCGAGCGCTTGTTTCGCTTTCATTTGGCTTTCGTAAGCAAACTCATCTTGCGCCTCGCGTGTAATACCGAATCGCTTCGCCACATTTTCCGCCGTTTGCGGCATGCTGTCGGTGCCGTACATTTCGTGCATCTTCGGATTGATAAAGCGCCAGCCGATCGTCGTGTCGTACATCTCCATATTGCCGCGCGGAAAATCGCTTGACGGTTTGGCCATCACAAACGGAGCGCGCGTCATGCTTTCCACGCCGCCTGCGATCACGATGTCCGCCTCATTGGCCAAAATCGCCCGCGCCGCATAATTGACCGCATCAAGCCCCGAACCGCACAGCCGATTGACCGTCACCCCCGCGGCCTCAATCGGCAGCCCGGCCAATAGCGCTGCCATGCGGGCGACGTTGCGGTTGTCTTCCCCCGCCTGGTTCGCGTTTCCAAATACGACATCGTCGATTTGCTCCAGCGGCACGTTCGGGTTGCGTTCCATGAGCGCCCGAATGACGACAGCGGCCAAATCGTCCGGCCGCACGTCTTTCAACGCCCCTTTATAGCGGCCGATCGGTGTGCGCACGGCATCGACAATCACGACTTCTCTGCCCATGTTCTCTCCCTTCCTTTTCTAGCGGATCAGCTGTTTTCCCGATTCGTATAGTCATAGACGCCGCGGCCGGTTTTGCGGCCGAGCCGCCCCGCTTTGACGTATTGCTCAAGAAGCGGCGCCGGGCGGTATTTTTCTCCGAGTTTTTCGTGCAAATATTTTAAGTTGTTCAGTCGCGTATCAAGCCCAACTAAATCTGCGAGCTCAAACGGCCCCATCGGGAAATTGAGGCCAAGCTTGATCGCCTTGTCGATCTCTTCCGGCGTCCCGACCCCTTCTTGCAGCATGTAAAACGCTTCATTGCCGACAAGGGCGCTGATCCGGCTGGTGACGAATCCCGGAAATTCATTGACGACAACAGTCTCTTTCCCCATTCGCTTGGCCACTTCTTTCGCCACTCGCGCCGTCTCGTCGCTCGTCTCAAGGCCACGGATGATTTCCACCAGCTTCATTTTATGGACCGGATTGAAAAAGTGCATGGCGATCACCCGCTCCGGCCGCTTCGTAAACGAACCGATTTCGGTCGGACTCATGGTGGACGTATTCGTCGCAAAATAGCACGACGCCGGCGCATGGGCGTCCATCGTCTCGAACACTTGTTTTTTCAGTTCAAGCTTTTCCGGCACCGCCTCGATCACCAAATCCGCATCACGCACAGCGGACGCCAAATCAAGTGAATACGACAGGCGCGCCTCGGCTTCTTGCCGCTCGCTGTCGGTCAATTTCCCGCGAGCAACGGCTTGTTCGAACAGCGAAGCAATCTCTTTCTGGGCGCTCTTCAACTGTTCTTGCTGAATGTCCACTAATGTCGCCTGGAATCCGCCGACAGCGCCGACATAGGCAATGCCTCTCCCCATCACGCCGCTGCCGACGACAACAAGGCGTTCGATCATCGTCTTCCCCCTCTCCTGCTCTCGCATATCATGGCGGATGCCTCAAGCCGGTGTGCCTTTCACCAAGCAGCGGACGCCGCCAAATGAATGGGCACCCCATCACGAGCGACGGGGTGCTCGACAAACGAGCGGACGTGTCTCTCCATCGCTCGCCCTAACCGGCCTTTGCCTTCAAGGGCGACAAACTGAACGCTGCTTCCAAGGACGCGACACGCTCTCGTATCGTGACAAACGCAAAACGGTGAAAAGCCTTAGACGCCAAACGGATTAAGCGGACGCGGACCATAATACGACAGCACGCTTTTCGTTTCTGTGTACAAATCAAGCGCCTCGACAGACAGCTCGCGCCCAAATCCGGACTGTTTGTAGCCGCCAAACGGCGTGCCTGGGAAAGCGGAGAATGGGCTGTTGACCATGACAATGCCGGAACGCAGCTGTTTGGCTACGCGAACAGCGCGGCCATGATCTTTTGTCCAAATCGCGGCGGCCAGTCCATAGTCGCTGTCGTTCGCCAATTCAACGGCTTCGGCTTCATCGCGGAATTTCATCACGACGACAACCGGTCCAAAAATTTCTTCGCGAACCGCTTTCATTTGATGGTTCACGTTCGTCAAAATCGTCGGTTCATACCAGTAACCGTTTTCAAAACCGGCCACGACCGCCTCTTTTCCGCCGGCGGCGATCGTCGCTCCATCAGCGACCGCGGATTGCACATACTCATCGATCACTTCGAGCTGACTGCGGCTGATGATCGCTCCCACATGCGTGCCGGCATCAAACGGATCGCCGAGCTTCAGCTGTTTCGTTTTGGCCACGAACGCTTCCATAAACGCGTCATAGATGCTTTCATGCACATACAAGCGGGAGCGCGCCTCGCACGATTGGCCGCTGTTGTAGAAAATGCCGAACAATGAGCCGGCGACAGCGGCTTCCAAATCAGCGTCCGCAAACACAAGGCTCGGCGATTTGCCACCCAGCTCGAGCGTCACCCGTTTTAATGTTTTCGCCGCTTTCTCCATAATTTCCTTCCCGACCGGCGTCGATCCGGTAAACGCCACTTTGTCGACAAGCGGATGTTCGACCAAATAGTCCCCAACTTCCGCTCCGGCGCCTGTCACCACATTGACGACCCCTTCCGGCACGCCAGCCTCATGGCAAATTTCCGCCAGCACAAGGCAGGTGAGCGGCGTCAGCGACGCTGGTTTGACGACAACCGAGCATCCCGCGGCAATGGCCGGCGCAATTTTCCAAGCTGCCATCATGAGCGGATAGTTCCAAGGAATAATTTGGGCGCACACGCCGACAGGCTCCTTTTCTGTATAGTTGTGAAACGCCCCCGGCATCGGGTTGACCGCCCCGCGGTGCCCAATGATCGCCCCAGCGAAAAATTCAAAGTCTTCAATCGCCTGCATCACTTGCCCTTGAGCCGCCGACAACGCTTTGCCGGTATTCAAAATTTCCAACTCCACCAATTCATTGAAACGTTCGCGCATGATGGACGCAATTTGGTATAAGATGCGCGCCCGTTTTTGCACCGGAAAATGACGCCATTTCCCGCGGTCAAACGCTTGCCGCGCCGCCTGCACCGCACGCTCGGCATCCTCGCGCGTCCCTTTGGCGACGCGAGCGACCGGTTCGCCCGTGGCCGGATTGGTGACGACCAACGTTTCGCCCGCGGCGCTTTCCACCCGCTCCCCATTTATAATCAAATGATAGAAATCGCGTTTCGTCGGCATCGGTTCCATTTTCTTTTGCTTGACAGTCGCCATCGTTTTTTCCCCCTTGCTTAGTTTCCTTGGAAAATCGGTTTCCGTTTCTCAAAAAATGCCTTAACGCCTTCGCGGTGGTCGGATGTCAATCCCGCGATGCGCTGGCATTCCGCTTCCCGTTCGAGGTAGCGGTCAAACGTCGCTTCCTGGCTTTCGCGAAGCAGCCGTTTGATCAGTCCAATCGCCTTCGTCGGCATGGCCGCCAGCCGCTCGGCAAACTGCTTGACTTCCTCTTCCCAAGACGAGAGCGGAATCACCTTGGTGGCCAGCCCAAGAGCAACGGCTTCCTCGGCAGCCACTTTTTCCCCGAGCACCGCAAGCTCAAGCGCCTTTGCCCGCCCGATGAGGCGCGGCAAATAGTACAGATGCCCCGCATCCGGCACAAGACCGACGTGAATAAACGCGGGAGCGAAACTCGCCTTTTCCGAGAGAAGCCGGAAATCACACGCCAGCGCCAAGCTCATGCCCGCGCCGGCCGCCGCTCCGTTCACCGCGGCGACAACCGGCTTTTCCAGATGATGAAGCGCTTTCATCATCGGCGCGTATCGGGTGCGCAACACGTCGCCATGGTCCATTTCTTCCGTCACGCCGCTCAAGTCTTCGCCGGCGCAAAACGCTCGGCCGGCGCCGGTGATCACCACGCAGCGGACGTTTTGATCCGCTCCTGCTTGCTTCAGCGCCTTTGTCACTTCCGCATTCATTTGTTCCGTAAACGCATTGAGCTGATCCGGGCGGTTGAGCGTCAGCCAGGCGACTTGCCCCTTCACTTCATAACGGATCGTTTCGTACATCGGACGCCCCCCTTATTTTCCTTGGAAGCGCGGCTTTCGTTTTTCGAGGAAGGCCGCCATTCCTTCTTTTTGGTCTTCCGAGGCGAACAATAGGTAAAAGTTTTTCCGCTCAAATTGCATGCCTTCATACAGCGGATAGTCGACCGCTTTTTGCACCGCCTCTTTGATCAGCCGAAGAGCCAAAGGCGGCTGTTCAGCGAGACGCCCGGCCAACCGCATCGTTTCTTCCATTAAAAGCTCTGGGCTGACGGCGCGGGTGACAATCCCTAGCTGCTCGGCTTCTTTCGCCGACATGCGCGCCCCGGTCCAAAGCCACTCGAGCGCCCGCTTCGGCCCGATGAGCTTCGTCAGCCGCTGCGTGCCTCCCGCTCCTGGCATGACGCCGAGGTTGACTTCTGGAAAACCGAATTCCGCTGCGGCCGAAGCGATGATCAAATCGCATGACAGCGCCAGCTCGAAGCCGCCGCCGAGCGCTAAGCCGTTGACAGCGGCAATCATCGGCGTTTTCACGAGGGACAGGCGATCCCAATCGGCAAACTGGTTCAGCCACTCAAGACGAATGGGGTCATCGTCCGCCATCTCTTGAATATCGGCCCCAGCGGCGAACGCCCGCCCGCGCCCGGTGAGCACAATGACACGCACGGCTTCATCCCGGTCGAACGATTCGACAGCAGCGACGATTTCCGCCACCATCTGACGGCTGAGCGCATTCAACACATCAGGGCGGGCCAGTTCAATGACGCCAACCGCTCCCTCTTGCCGCACCGCAAGGAACGTCCACTCACTCATGTTCCACTTCCTCACCGACCATAAAGGTGACGAGATCGCCGGCAAATGACATGACATCTTTGGCCGATGCCTTCGCTTCTTTCGTTTTCATCGCCTCTTGGAACGCCTCTTGGCTGTCGTAATACATTTCACACAACAAATAATACTCGCTTTCCGTCCCCATCGGCGTCCCCGTAATTTTCGTCACCTCGATTTTTCGGAGGCCAGGAATTTTTTCCGTCAACGGCACATGCGTTCCATAATAATGGGCGTCAAACTGTTCCTTATCTTTCGGCTGTTTGTACAAGGCAATCATTTTAAACATCACGAACGTCTCCTTTCCCTTTTCTTATCCCGAAATCAATACCGGCTTCATCGCCTCAAACGGATTTTTGCATTGTTTGCAGTAGAAAATGCTGCGGCAGGCGGTCGGGCCGAACAAATTTTCCATGATGGTCCGCTCCGCCCCGCAATACGGACACTCGACTTGCCACGCCCCTGACGGCATTTGCCGCGGCGGCGGAGCGATGCCAAACTGCTTCAGCCGCTCCCGTCCGGCTTCGCTGATCCGATCGGACGTCCACGGCGGATGGCGGAGAAACTCAACCGTCACCGCCGAAGCCCCTGCTTGCTTCACCGCTTCCTCCACCCGCGTGCGGATGATATCAAGCGCCGGACAGCCGAGAAACGTCGGCAGCAGACAGACCGAGACCGCTTCATCCCGAACGTCAACCTGCTCCACCATCCCAAGCTCGACAATGCTAATCGAATGAATCTCTGGGTCTTTCACCGTTTCTAACGCTTTCCAAACCTCTTCATTTGTCATGGTTCTCCCTCACATTTTCCAACCCGCTGCCGTTTTCCCGCTTGGGCTGCCTAGTGCCGCCAATGGTGCACCGTTTTGCTCCTTGAACAAACACTTCGTCCGTCATAAAGAGGCGTCACGCCCAACGCCGCATGTTGGCAAACAGCGGCTCCGGCATTACCATATCGCATGCGGGACGGCGCGGTATACTTCTGACAACGTCGCCAGCGCTTCGTCCAAATCGGGCGTATGTTCGCCGTTGCGGCCGTTGCCATGCTTCATGCCAAACGGCATCGGCCACTCAAGCCCCACTTCGGCAAACGCTGGCGCCAGCGCGGCAATGGTGTTTTCGGTCAGCACCTTTTCCTCATCAATCAGCCCCCACCGCACCATGTCCGTTCCTTTCGCTCCGAGCGTCAACACACCGGCAAAATCAGCGGCCACGTCTTGAATGGCTTTGGTCATTCGCGTCCGCGCTTCCCCAGGGGCATTCGTCAGCTGGACAAACCACGTATGCCAATGAAGCAAATGATAGTGCAGCTCCACTTGAATTTTCGCCGCTACTTCCGCGAGCGGGGCATAGCTGCTTTTGGTCAGCGATTCGAGACGGACGCGCTTGGCCTGCGTATAAAAATATTGGCGAACAACGGTGAACGCCCAATCATAGCGAGGTTCACGCAAATAATGCCCCGGGCCGTTCGCCCGTTCGAGCAAAACCGCATTGCGCCGGGCCGAAGCCGGGCGGGCGTGCGCCAGTTCGTCGGCTGATCCACAGCCAAGATCTTCAAGCAGCTGATAATACATGGCCGCATGGCCCATCGTGTCCTGACTGATGGAAGAAAACGCGATGTCCTCCTCAATATGCGGCGCCAGGCCGAGCCATTCCGAGCCGCGGTAGGCAAGCAAAAAGTCATCGTCGGCTAGCTGGAACAACAGCTCCGTCAACGCATCCCGGCCGTTCGCATCGACATGCTTTTCACTCATCGTTGAATCTCGCCTTTCCATGACAAAATTTCTTTTTCGTCAAACGCCTGTTGTTCATATTTGCGCCACCGCTTTTTCAAATCCCCATATCCCCGCGTCAGCCGGTAATCTTTGTTGTCAAGCCGCTTGAGCGCTGCTTTTTCGTCTTCACTCATCCGCCGGATATAGTCCCGCTTTACGACCCAAAGGTCAGCGACCGGCTCACGGCGCATAAAGTTTTCCTGCGCCATCACGAGCGCGATCTCCTCATTGGGGGCAAGCAGACTGAATTGATGCTGCATCGGTGCATCCGGCGCTTTGCGGCTGAACACCTCAAACACTTGATAAAATCCTCGTTCTTTCCCCGCCATGGCCATCCCTCCTCATCCGGCCGTCCGCACCGCACTGAGCGCCTCGCGCACCCAGGCGTTCTGCTTGTATGCCGTCCGCCGCAGCTCCAGCCGCTCTTGCGATTTTGGACCATGATTGCGAATGATTTGTTTAAACTTCTCCCAGTCCGGCTGCTGGTAAATCCATTGGCCCTTCTCTTTGTCAAAACGCATTGTCTCATCCGGAATCTTCAGACCAAGCGCCCAAATGCGCGGCACATATTTCGTAAAGAAGTCTTGGCGCAGCTGTTCATTCGTTTTCGTGCGGATGCGGTATTTGATCGTGATGTCTTGCTTCGAGGTTCCCGTCGTGTCGGCCGTCGGCGGGCCGAAAAACATGAGCAACGCCTCCCACCAACGGTTGAGCGCCTCTTGCAGCATCTCCTTCTGCTCCTTCGTCCCTTCGGCGAGCGCCAAAATGATCGACTCGCCGTGCTGGGCGTGAAACACTTCCTCGGCGCAAATGCGCTTCAGCGCCCGTGCGTACGGTCCGTATGAGGCATCCAGCATGTTCGTCTGCGTCATAATCGCCGCCCCGTCGACAAGCCATCCGATCAGCCCGGCGTCCGCCCATGTCGGCGCCGGCATATGAAACACGTTATGAAACTTCAACCGTTCGTTTAATAAATCTTCGATAATGTCTTCCCGCGTTTTCCCAAGCGGCGCCAGCAAATCTTCCGCCACCCGCAGCAGCAGCTGGCCGTGCCCCATCTCGTCCTGCACCTTCGCCATGATGCCAAGCTTCCGGCGCAGCGACGGCGCTTTCGGCACCCATTCTTTTTCCGGAAGCGCTCCCATAATTTCGCTCACCGCATGCATCGCAATCAGCTTGATGAGCGTCATTCGATATTCATCCGGCATCCAGTCATCGGCTTCGATCTTTTCCCCCGCCTCGATGCGCTGCATAAACCGTTCGTATTTCTCCTCATCTGACAGGCGGGTGAACGTCATGATAGACGCCATCCCCATACACCTCTCATTTAATATATATAACGTTTGTTTAACGTTATTATATTTTAATGTTATATATTTTGCAATCGTTTTTTCTCTTTCTTGATCAAATGGATTGCGGTGCTTCAAGATGGCGGCGGTCAACGATACGCACTGCTTTTCCTTCCGACCGCGGGAGCGTTTTCGGCGAATGGAGATGGACGTCAATCGAAATAAGACAGTGCGTTTTCAACAATGACTGAATGCGCCGGGCAAGGGCCGCGGCCTGCTCGCTTTGCAAATCTCCCCCGACCTCGCTGTAAAAACGGTCGGTCACTTCCGCATGCAGCTCAAGCGCTTCCAAATGTCCGTGGCGGAGACGGTGCAGCTGATAGTGCGGAGCCAGTTCCGAGACACGAAGCAGATGGTGCTCAATTTCCGACGGGAACACATTGACGCCGCGGATGATGATCATATCATCAACCCGCCCCTTGACCCGCGACATGCGCGCCGTCGTCCGCCCGCAAGCACACCGCTCTCTCGTCACGGAAGCGATGTCGCCCGTCCGGTAGCGGATGACCGGAAACGCCTCTTTCGTCAAGCTCGTAAAAACCAACTCTCCTTCTTCCCCTTCCGCCACCGGCTCGAGCGTTTTCGGGTCGATCACCTCCACAAGGAAATGGTCCTCGGCGATATGGAGGCCGTTTTGCGCTTCGTGGCATTCCATCGCCACCCCCGGGCCGATCACTTCACTCAGTCCGTAAATGTCGCATGCCTTCATATCAAACGTTTCTTCAAGCGTGCGCCGCATTTCCTCGGACCACGGTTCCGCACCGAAGATGCCGTATTTGAGCGATGTTTGCCGCGGATCTTTGCCCAGCTCCTTCATCCGCTCGGCAATGTTCAATACATAGGACGGCGTGGCGCAAATGACGGTCGGCTGAAAATCTTCAATGATCATCACTTGCCGGTCGGTGTTGCCCCCGGATACCGGCACCGTCACGGCGCCAAGCCGCTCGCTGCCATAATGCAGCCCGAGCCCGCCCGTAAACAGCCCGTATCCATAGGCGTTGTGAATCACATCCCCCGGTTTTCCGCCCGCGATGACAATCGCCCGCGCCACAATATCGGCCCAGTGCTCAATGTCCTGCTTCGTGTAAGCGACCACCGTCGGTTTGCCGCTCGTGCCGCTTGAAGCGTGCACACGGACGCATTGGGAAAGATCGACCGCGAGCAAACCAAACGGATAATGATCCCGCAAATCCCGCTTTGTCGTAAACGGGAGCTTGCGCACATCCTCAAGCGTCCGGATGTCCTCCGGCTTCACTCCGCATTCATCAAACCGTTGCCGATAAAACGGCACCCGCGCATACACCCGCTCCGCCGTCACCCGCAGCCGATCGAGCTGGAGCGCCTCAAGCTCACGGCGTGCAGCCGTCTCGATGTCATGCAAAATCATCGTTTCCGCCCCCTCTTTTTTGTAACTATTCAGCCACATGAGCAAGTGAGTTGAATAGTTTTTAAAACGCTTCCAAAAATACAAAAATATATAACGTTATATTAACGTAACATATATAAAATATCATATCTAATCTTAAAATAGTCTAAATAGTATAAAATGTCAATATCATTTTTGCCTGCATCCAATGAGAAAGGAGCAGTCGCTTTCGGTTCTTCGTTTCAGACAAAGGCAAGCAGAAACAGGCGCCCCGCTTTTTTCCGAATTCCCGTTTGCGGCCGAAGTCCGCGCAGAAAAACGTTTGCGGTGCTCCCGTGCTTCATACTAGTCGAATACGCTTTTCATATCGTTAAATCGGCGCGAGAAAAAATAAAAAAGGGGATCCGTCAACGGCTGGATCCCCTTCGTGATCATATGCGCTTCCGCCTCTGCTATGCGACAAACTGCTAAATTTTCATAATCCCACCCGTGCTCGCCGAGGTGACATGTTTCGAGTAGCGGGCGAGATACCCGGTTTTCACTTTCGGCTCAAAGCCTTTCCAGTTCGCTTTTCGGCGTTCGAGCTCTTCGTCGGACAGCTTGACGTTGATCGTCCGTTTCACTGTGTCGATTTCAATGATGTCGCCGTCTTGGATGAAGGCGATTGGGCCGCCTTCCGCCGCTTCCGGAGACACATGCCCGACCGACAGGCCGCGCGAGGCGCCGGAGAAGCGGCCGTCGGTCACAAGCGCCACCTTGGTGCCAAGCCCCATGCCGACAATTTGCGATGTTGGCGCCAGCATTTCCGGCATGCCTGGGCCGCCTTTTGGCCCTTCATAGCGGATGACGACGACATGACCCGGTTGGATTTTGCCGCTGGCGATGCCTTCCAGCGCCTCTTCCTGCGAATCAAAGACGATCGCCGGGCCTTCATGGCGCGTAATGCCGCCTTGAACCGCGCCCGTTTTAATGACGGCACCGTCCGGAGCCAAGTTGCCGAACAAAATGGCGAGGCCCCCCGTTTCCGAATACGGGTTGTCAATCGGCCGAATGACGTCATAGTTTTTCACTTCACAGCCGGCGATGTTTTCACCGAGCGTCTTGCCGGTGACGGTCAGCGTATCCAAATGCAGCGTCCCTTCTTTTTTCGCCAATTCATTCAGCACCGCCGAGACGCCGCCGGCTTCGTGCAAATCTTCAATGTAATGAATATCGGAGGCCGGTGCGAGCTTCGCCAAGTGCGGCACGCGGGCGGCGATTTCGTTGATCCGCTCGAGCGAGTAGTCAATGCCAGCTTCATTGGCGATCGCCAGCGTATGCAGCACCGTGTTCGTCGAGCCGCCGAGCGCCATATCGAGCGCGAACGCGTTGTCAATCGCTTTTTCCGTCACGATGTCGCGCGGCTTAATATCATGCTCAATCAAATACATGAGCTGCTTCGCTGAGCGGCGGACGAGCTCTTTGCGCGCCGGGTCGACCGCCAAAATCGTGCCGTTGCCCGGCAAAGCCAACCCAAGCGCTTCAGCCAAACAGTTCATCGAGTTGGCGGTAAACATGCCGGAACACGACCCGCACGTCGGACAGCCGTAGCGTTCGAGCTCTTCCAACCCTTTTTCATCGAGCGTTCCGCCCAAATACGCGCCGACGCCTTCAAACACGGACGAAAGCGAGATTTTGCGCCCATCTTTCGTGACACCGGCTTTCATCGGCCCGCCGCTGACGAAAATCGTCGGGATGTTGAGCCGCATCGCTGCCATCATCATCCCCGGCGTAATCTTGTCACAGTTGGGAATGCACACCATACCGTCAAACCAGTGCGCGGAAATGACCGTTTCAATCGAATCCGCGATGATTTCCCGGCTCGGAAGCGAATAGCGCATCCCGATATGGCCCATCGCAATGCCGTCATCAACGCCGATCGTATTCATTTCAAACGGGACGCCGCCCGCCTCGCGAATCGCTTCTTTGACAATTTTTCCAAACTCTTGCAAATGGACGTGTCCCGGAATGATGTCGATGTACGAGTTGACCACGGCAATGAACGGTTTGTCAAAATCTTCGTCTTTCACGCCGGCCGCCCGCAGCAAACTCCGATGCGGAGCGCGGTCAAACCCTTTTTTGATCATGTCGCTGCGCCGTTTTTTCATCTGTTGTCCCTCCATCGTACAAAGTGCTAGGTTGCTAGTATTGTACCACTTTTTCTAATAGAAAGACAATTATCTTTATTTTGAATACGTTTTCATTTGCTGCCCGCAGTCCAAGTCAGCGGCAGCGCCGCTTCCCAGCCAAGCTCCGGCCGTTCGCCATTCCTTTGCGCCAGCGAAAGCGGCTGTATCCCGATCGCCTCGCCAAACAGACCGGAAAAGCTGGTGAAAATGCTGTTCGTACCATCGCCGGCGTTCGCTGGGAAATAAAGGCGGTTTGCGCTTTTTCTCCATGCTTCCACCCAACGGAACGGCGGTCACCAGGTTTCCCGGCGGAGGACAACGGCCGCAAGCGGGGAAGGCGGCACGGAACACATTGGTCGCCCGGTTTCCCGATCGAGGACAACGAGCGGTTTGCGCTGCGTTGATCGTTCCGTTTCCTTCTCTCTTGACAACAGCGGAATTTGGCGGCATAATTTCTTACAAACTATCTATCGTTCTGGACGATGACAATGGATCAACGGGAACGGCACGGGACTAGTAAACCGAGGGAACGCGCCAGAGAGTGGAACCCATAGGCTGGAAGGTTCCTCGCGGGAAGCCGGTTGAACCTGCCCTAGACGGCCGCTTATGCAAACATAAGCCGCATGCCTGCGTTATAGGCCAGAGGTGGGCGCTTTGTGCGCCAAAAAAGGTGGTACCGCGGAACGCTTTTCCGTCCTTTTGCCAAAGGAGGAGAAGCGTTTTTTTGTTTGCCGCCTTTCCAACGGGCGGCAAACAACAATGGCATAGACAGCGGCAAAACACGCAAAGGAGGGAACGCCATGAAACGGCAGCGCGTCGTCGTCAAAATCGGGAGCAGCTCGCTCACCGATCCAAAAGGCGGCCTATGCCTTGACAAACTTCATGATCACGTCGAAGCCATTGCGCACCTGAAACAGCTTGGCCATGACGTCATTCTCATCACTTCGGGGGCGGTCGCTGCCGGGTTCGGACCGTTAGGCTACCCGGCGCGGCCGACGACGCTCGCCGGCAAACAGGCGGCCGCCGCCGTCGGACAAAGCCTGCTCATGCAGGCGTACAGTTCGGCGTTCGCCCGATTCGGCTTCACCGCCGCCCAATTGTTGTTGACGCGCAGCGATTTTTACAGCCGCGAGCGGTTCCGCAACTTGTTTGCGACGATCACGACATTGCTTGAGCACGGCGCCGTCCCGATCATTAACGAAAACGATCCGGTTTCCGCTGAGGAGCTGACGTTTGGCGACAATGACATGCTTTCCGCCTTGGTCGCCGGCTTTTTGCACGCCGATGCGCTCGTTTTGCTCACCGACATCAACGGGCTGTACGACGCCAATCCGAAAACGAACCCACAGGCGAAAAAGTACGCCTTTTTGCCGGAGATTACAAGCGAGATGCTCGCCTCAGCCGGTGGCAGCGGCTCAGCGGTCGGCACCGGCGGCATGCGCTCAAAGCTGTTGGCCGCCCGAAAAGCGCTCTCGTTCGGTGTCAGCGTCTTCATCGGCACGGGAAGCGGCAAAGAAAAGCTCGCCGATATTTTGGCTGGAAAAGGGGACGGCACGTACATCGGCGCTCCGTTTCCGAAACAAATGCAGATGCGCAAGCAATGGATCGCCTATCACGCCCCCGTTTCCGGCGTGATCACCGTTGACAGCGGCGCCGAGGAAGCGCTGCTTGTGCGCGGGAAAAGCTTGCTTCCCGCCGGCGTCACGGCCGTTTCCGGCGACTTCCATGCAATGGATGTCGTCGACGTCGTCAATGAAAAAGGCGTCACCATCGGCCGCGGCCAAGTGTATTACGCCGCCGCCGATTTGAAAAAAGTGAAAGGGCGGCCGAGCGAAGAGGCCCGGCAATACTCTTACCTTCACCGCCCGGAAGTCATCCACCGCGACAATTGGGTCACTTTGCGAAAGGAGCGTGTCCAAAGATGAACGAACTGCTGGAAAAAGCCGAACGGTTGAAAACAGCGTCACAAACGTTGGCCATGCTGTCTACCGAAGAAAAAAATGCGGCATTGGAACAGATCGCCCAAGCCATCGACCGCGAACGCGCCGTCATTTTGGCGGCAAACGAAAACGATATGGCCGCCGGCCGCGCGCAAGGGCTGTCGCCGGCTTTGCTTGACCGGCTGCAGCTCACGAATGAACGGATCGATCAAATCATCGGCGGCGTCCGCCAAGTCGCTTCATTACCTGACCCGGTCGGGGAAATCGTTGCCGAATGGACGCGGCCAAACGGGCTGCGCATTCAAACCGTGCGCGTGCCGCTTGGGGTGATCGGCATGGTGTATGAGGCGCGCCCGAATGTGACGGTCGATGCCGCCAGCCTTTGCCTGAAAACGGGCAACGCCGTCTTGCTCCGCGGCAGCTCATCGGCGCTTCATTCCAACAAAGCGCTTGTGGCGGTCATGAAAGAGGCGCTTCGCACAACGACCATCCCGGAAACCGCCATTGAGCTGCTCGAAGACACGAGCCGGGAAACGGCCCAGCGCATGTTCCGCCTCAACGACTATCTTGATGTCCTCATTCCGCGCGGCGGAGCGGGGCTGATCCGCTCGGTCGTCGAAAACGCCACCGTACCGGTGCTTGAGACCGGCGTCGGCAACTGCCATATTTTCATCGACGAATCGGCCGAGCGGCTGATGGCAATCGATATCGTCGTAAACGCCAAACTGCAGCGTCCGTCCGTCTGCAACGCCGTCGAAACGGTGCTCATTCACGAACGGTGGCCGTACGCTGGCGAGCTGCTTGAGGCGCTTCATGCTCGCGGCGTTGAGCTGCGCGGCGACCGTCACCTTGTCGCTATGCATCCGTTTGTCAACGAAGCGACGGAAGAAGACTGGCATACGGAATATTTGGCCCCAATTTTAGCCGTGAAGCTCGTCGACGATGTCGATGAAGCGATCGAGCATATCCGCCGCTACGGGACGAAACATTCGGAAGCGATCATCACCGAAAACGAGGCGCACGTCCGTCGCTTTTTCCAAGCCGTCGACGCGGCGGTGTTGTACCATAACGCGTCCACCCGCTTCACGGATGGCGAACAGTTCGGCTACGGGGCAGAAATCGGCATCAGCACGCAAAAGCTGCACGCCCGCGGGCCGATGGGGCTTGTGGCCATCACGACAACGAAATCGCTCGTGTACGGGACCGGGCAAATTCGAACTGTGTAACCAAGGGCGGGAAGCGGGACCCCCCGCCCCTGCGCTCCCCTCCTTTTGATGCATACAACGATCAGGAAAGAAGGGAGTGCCACGATGACGTTCATTGATTTTCGCAGCGATACCGTGACCAAACCGACGGCAGAGATGCGCCGAGCAATGTCGGAAGCCGAAGTCGGCGACGACGTATACGGCGAAGATCCGACCGTCAACCGTTTAGAAGCGTTGGCGGCCAAAATGCTTGGAAAAGAAGACGCCTTGTTCGTCACAAGCGGCACGCAAGGAAACCAAGTCGCCATCTTGACGCATTGCCGCCCGGGGGATGAGGTGATATTGGAAGCCGAATCGCACATTTTCTTGTATGAGGCGGGAGCGGCGGCGGCGCTCGCCGGCGTCCAAACGCGGCCGATCCGCGGGACAAACGGTGCGATGGACCCGGATGACGTCAACAAAGCGATTCGCAGCGACGACATCCACCATCCGCGGTCCGGGCTCGTTTGCTTGGAAAATACCCACAACAAAGCCGGTGGAAAAGTCATTTCCGTGGAAACGATGAAAGCGATCTACCATGTCGCCAACGAACGCGGCGTTCCCGTCCACCTTGACGGAGCGCGGCTGTTTAACGCCGCTATCGCCGCCGGAGTGCCGGTGACGGAATTCACCCAGTATGCCGATACGGTGCAAATCTGCCTCTCAAAAGGACTGTCCGCACCGGTCGGATCGGTGCTGGCCGGCAGCCGCGCCTTCATTAAAGAGGCGCGCAAATGGCGGCAGCGACTCGGCGGCGGTCTGCGCCAAGCCGGCGTCTTGGCTGCGTCGGGCATCATCGCCCTTGAAACAATGGTCGACCGCCTCGCCGAAGACCACGCAAACGCCCGTCTGCTCGCGAACGGGCTGGCGGCCATTCCCGGCCTGTCCGTCGATGTCGATGGAGTCGAAACGAACATCGTCCTTTGCCATATTCACGACACTGGGCTTTCCAACGAAGCGTTTATCGCCCTTTTGAAAGCGGCCGGCATCTTGGCCAGCCCGTTTGATGACGGCGTCATTCGCTTCGTCATCCACCGGGAAATCACCGCCGATCTGGTGCAAACCGCACTCGAACGAATCAAGCGGCAATTGTCCTAACAGATTCGGCGAATGGGCATGAATCTTCATCCTTTCGTTTCCTGATTTGGAAACACCTTTTGAACACTGCTCCAAATCGCAGGGAAGGAAATTTTAGATTTTTCTTCTTGACTCTTGCCAAACAGAAACCGACCCGAGCCGCTCATGGCTTCCGAGTCGGTTTCGTTGTTCGCCACCCCAGCTTTCTGTGAAAATCCCCCCACTTGGTGAGTGCGGTGTACGTTTCTGTGAAAATGCCGCACCGACGAGCCATGATTTCCACCCTGAGTGGAGAGCGGACCGCGGCTCATGGACCTTTCCGTGAAAATCCCATGCCGGAAGCGGTAATGTTCATCCCTGGGTGGAGGGCAAACCGTTGCCCATGAGCCCTTTCTGTGAAAATTCCTGGCCGGCGATCCGTGGTTTTCATCCCCAGGTAGAGGGCAAGACGTGGCCTATAGATTTGTTTCTGTCAACGTTCGCTTCGCGGTGCCGCAAACACCCAACAGCGGCTGCCAACGAAGTTCACCGCCATGCCCATGACCGTGGCCGCACCTTTCGCGAGCCAAAGCGGGCCGAGCCGTTCGGCCGCCAACAAGACGACAAGCGACACCCCAAGCGACAGCCCGTTGACCGCAAGAAACCGAAGCAATTCCCCGATATTCGCCTTTTGCTTCATTTGAAACGTCCAGCGCCGGTTCCAAACGTAGCTGTTTGCCACCCCGGCGCCGTAAGAAGCGACTTGCGCCGCGGCCGCAGGAACGCCTGCGGCGGTGAGCAGAAAAAAGACAGCGAAGTCGACCGCCGTATTGCCCACCCCGACGACGGCAAACCGCCATATGGCTTGTTTTTCTTTACGGAATGTAGGAAGGCTTTCGTTCATGTCTCGTTCCGACTCCCCATGTTTCATTGACAATATATAGAGGCCGCTCTTTCACTTCATCGTAAATGCGGCCGATGTATTCACCGGTAATCCCAAGCATTGTCATCGTCACTCCGTTGCAAAACAGCATGACCATCAACAGCGATGCCCATCCGGCCACGGTCGAATGGGTGAACCACTTCAAGTACAATACCGCCATCATGCCGACCACACTTGCCGCCGACAAAGCAAACCCAAGCCAGCTCGCCAATTTGAGCGGCTTATGCGAAAAAGACGTAATGCCGTCTAACGAAAAACGAATCATCTTTTTAAGTGGATACTTTGTCTCCCCAGCCAGCCGCGGCTCTCGCTCGTATTCCACCGCTATGTGCCGAAAACCGACCCAGCTGACAAGCCCCCGGACAAAACGATTTCGCTCCCGCATATAGCGTAACTGATTACACACTTTCCGGTCAATGAGACGGAAATCGCCGGTATCAGCGGGAATGTCGATCTCGGTCGCCGCCCGCAGCAAGCGGTAGAACACATACGCTGTCCATCGCTTGAACAACGTCTCCCCCTTCCGCTTGACGCGCCGGGCATAGACAACATCATACCCTTCTTTCCATCGCGCGATCATGTCCAAAATCAGTTCAGGAGGATCTTGCAAGTCGGCGTCAATGATGATGACAGCTTGGCCAGAGGCGTAATCCATTCCTGCTGTAATCGCGATTTGATGACCGAAATTGCGGGAGAAGTCAATGTACTTCACCGTTTCATCTTTCACGGCCAGTTCCCTCAAGATATCGAGCGTCCCATCGGTGCTGCCGTCATTAACAAACAACAATTCATACGGCTCACCCGTTTGCTCCATCACTATTTTCAGCCGTCGGTACGTCTCACGGATCACGAGCGCTTCATTATAGACAGGAATAATGACAGAATAGGTCGCCATCGATTTCCCTCCTTGCTTCCTCTATGGATTTCTTCGGCTACGAACACCCTCACCAATTTTGCCACCGCCTGCTTTACGTTTTCCTCTATGGATTTCTTCGGCTACGAAGCTGATCACCCGCCAATGATCGGCTTGAATCAGCTTCAATTATTTTAATGGAGAATCCCATAAAAAACGCTTTTCTACGAATGTCCTAGTTTTGAAAAACAGCGATGGATGTCGGCTGTTTTTCTCGAGCCCTTTATCCATTGTATACGTAGAGCGTCATTTCTCTGCGCTCCATTCCACCGTTTAGGGCCTTTTCTCCGCCATTCCATTCTGAAAATGGAACTTCTTTGCAATGTGTTTGAATCCATTGAACAAGCTCATGATTTCCTCGCCCTTCACCGGAAAGGAGAAAATACTTCACCTCACCGTTGCGAGCCATTTCCTCTAGCTTCTTCGGCGTTAGTACGGGATCCGTTCCGCCGAATCCGCCCATCGCCATCACCGCTCGATCGGTGTGAAGCATCAACTCCGCCGCCTCGGTCGCACGGATGGTGGCCGCTAAATATTTGGCTTCACCCGCATGCTGCTCCAAATAGGACACTAACGCTGTCAACGAGCGGGAAGTTTGCCACCGCCCCGCCCCATCGCCGGGTTGGCCCGTCTCTCCTCTCAGCGAACGCTCCTCTTGTCCATCCGGCATCGCGGCTGTCGGCATGGGCGCGCCTCTATCTCGTTGTAAATCTGGTCCAGCGTATGGAATGGTGCTGTTTGTCCCATATAGCACTGGCGTCAGCGACCAATAGGCCGGCAATGCCAGCACGCCAATGAGCGCAGCTCGATAGACAATCCGCCTCCCATGCTCGCGGCCTTCCATCGCGAACCAAAGGCAAACCATTGCAGACCCATAAAATCCGACAGCGAGCGGCCATACTGGGGAGAACGAACTACGGTATTGCCAGGCTGTCCATACTTCGAACGCATACGTCGCCACCAGGGCGGCCGGGAACAACCACCTCGTCCACCGTTCGCTGGACGCCAACAAGGCCAACATCGCTCCTCCCGCTCCCACTAATACCGCTATAGCCGGCGCCAGCATACTTAAATAATAGCGGTGATAAAATCCGGCAATGCTAAAAAATACGAGCATCGGACCAAGCCAGGCAAACCAAAAGAGCAAGAATTGATGAAACGCGGTCATCTGCCGGCGTCGCCATACGTCTATTCCCAAGCCGATCGCTACGACAGCCGCAAACGGCAACAGCCAGCTCGCCTGCCCGGCAAGCGGCAGTTGAAACAAACGAAGGACGCCCGGGTCACCAATCTCGCCGCGACCAATGCCACCCATCCCACCTCCAGGCACAGATGGTGGACTTTGCAGTTGGCTGCCCACCGTTGGCGGCGCCCCTCCTGACCCATCCGGAAACGCCGTTCCCGCTTTGCCGTTGAACGGTGTCTTGTCATCAACAGGTGGCTGCGCGTTGCCGTTAACATCCGCCCTCCCCTTTCCTCCACCGGGTCCAGCTTCCCCGGTCAACCGCTCAATTCCGTTATATCCAAGCGCCAACTCTAACACAGAATTCGTCTGACTGCCCCCGATATACGGACGCTTATCTGCAGGAATCAGCGCCACCGCAGCCGCATACGAAAGCGAAACCGAAAGCAGCACGATCGTCGCCAACAGCAAATGTCCGGCCCGTTTTTTCCACGGCACCCGCCCAGCTAGCCAGTAAAATAAGTAAAACGCCGGGAGCACCATGTACGCCTGCAACATTTTCATATTGAACCCGATGCCGACGACCGCAAAACTGCCAACCAGCCACGTCCATCGTTGCGTTATCACCGCCTTCATCAGCATCCAAGTCGCGAAGAGCAATGTGAACACCAATACGGCATCAATATTGTTCGTCCGCGCCACAGCGACGAACGCCGGGGTGCAAGAAAAGACGAAACTTGCCCACCGCGCCGCTGTCTGTCCGGCCCACGGCTGGACGATGACATAAATCATCCATGTAGACGCGATCCCCGCCGCCGCTTCCGGAAGCAAAACACTCCAATCACTAACGCCAAACAGCTTCACGCTGAGCGCCTGCAACCAAAGAGCGACTGGGGGCTTATCAACGGTAATAAATCCCTCTGGGTCGAGTGCGGCAAAGAAAAACGCCTTCCAGCTTGCCGCCATGCTTTTCGCCGCTGCCGTGTAATAGACGTTGGAACCGCTGTTTCCTATTTGATAGAGATGCAAAAAAGCCGACCAAACTATGATTGCAATGATCCATCCATCCAATTTCCATTGTTTTTTCTTCATGAACTCTCCCTTTCCCTCGTTTTCTTTTTTCCTACTAAGGGGGAAACGCAGCGATGCCCCTTAACTGACGTCAGATGACATGAAACGAGAAGCCGATCCCACCCAAGGTTTCTTCATTTAAAAAACAAGGGGGTGATACAACACGCTTCTTATCATCACCCGTCTTCTATGGTTACGTTACATAGTGTTGGTGAAAGTTTGGTGAAAAAATGAAACGAGTGGACTAGATTTTCATTTTCCCGATGCCGGCCATGTGCTATGATCAGAGTAAAGGAGGTGAAACTCATGGAAGGCGAAACGATCGTGCAGCAAATTCTAAAGGCGCTTGACTTGCATTCCGATCAACTCCGTCAACAAATGAAGGAAATGGAAGAGCGATTGCGCGCCGAAATCCAAGATACAGAAAACCGATTACGTACTGAACTTCAAGAAACAGAAGACCGATTGCGCGCCGAGATTCAGGATACAGAAAATCGGCTATATGCCAAAATTCGAGAGACGGAAGACCGGTTGCACCAAAAACTTTTGGATTTGGAAAAGCGCACGGATGCTCGATTTGAGCGCTTGGAAACGAAAATGAACTATTGGCGCCTTGAATGGTCGGAAACGCAGGAAACGGTTGACTTCCTCGCCCGCAAAACCCTCCAACATGAACGAAAACTCCGTTCCCGGGCTGGACAAAACGAAATCTCCTGAAAACTGAAAAAGAAACAAGCCAACTGGCCGCCAGCATGTTTCTGCTTGACGGCCGGTTGGGCTTTTGTCTCGTGCTTGCCCCTCTTCAAGGCAGATTCTTTTTTGAACAGACGACCGCCTTGATCGGTCATCGATGTGTCGAACAGCGGCCAATGTTGCGGGGCGTTCTTCTTATTCGTTTCCTTGCTGCTTGGCGATGTCCGCGCCGGAAAACGCCGCTTTCATCGCTTCATACGACGGCTTCAGCCGCTCGTGGTAGCGCGGCGTCTCCCACGTCGGCCACGTGTACGTGTAAAACTGCCGAGCCGGCAGCACATTCCCTTCCAGCGCCGGGAACGAAAATGAGCGCTCCCCGTCGGCGACGTACACGCCGAGGCGGATGCCATCCAGACCGCCGTGCACTTTCGCTGACCGCGCCCCGTCTGTCCGCTGGCGAACAAATTCTTCTTCATAGACGCCGTACGTGTCGGCGACATACACGGCATCATAGCGATCCATCGTGTTCGGAAACGGGCGCACTTCGTATGCCCCACCGCCCTTTGGCACAAATCCGACATAATCGCGCGCCGCATCATATGCCTCACCATTCCGGTGCACGTACTTTTGCGCCCGGAGCAGCCAAACAAGCCCTTGGTGCTCGCGGTACGACCGATCCGGCACCGTGTCATCGACAATGAGCAGCTCAAGCTTCGTTTCCGGCTTCAGCCACCAAAGCCAATACGGCGCCGACAGAAGCAGCACCGCCAAGACAATATACACATAAAGCCAGCGGAACGCCCTTTTCTCCATCTCCCCACTCTCCCTCGCACCCGGTATCTTCCTTATAACAAAAGGAGCTCTTGTCCGGCAAGAACAAACAGGCATTTCTGCCCAAAAAAGAAAAGAAACGCAGGGTCGTTCGTCCTCCCCCGCTCGCAGAACGCGCCCCAATGTCCGATCCCCAACACCGAAACAAGCCTCTCTGATGGCTTCTGAAAACGAGTCCGTCCATCACTCACATCCACACCCTTGCCAATCAAGGACGCGAGACTGAACGCAAGGCGAGAACAAGCGGATCCGGCTCCCCCGAACCGCTTTGACCGCGCCCGCCAAACCCGCTTATTGGAAAAACCGCGATGACAACGCCGGCCTCTCCCGCTCCGTCACCGGCTTTCGATGCAGCCATCCAACCGAGGCACGAAGTCGGCCTGCATCATTACCGTCAGATTACCGCTCCGCCACCGGCTCTCGCCGTGGCCATCCAACACGAAAAGGCAAGCTCCCGACAAGAGCCTGCCTTTTCGTCATGACCATCTATCGATTCGGTTCATATACATCCCACGTCCATTTGATCGACTCGACGATTTGCTCGGCCGCCTGTTCGGCTTCAAGCTCATTCAGCACCACGCGGGAATGATGGAGGGCGTAAGCCGACTGCCGCTGGAAAAACAGCTGCTCCACCTCTTCCAATGTTTTGTTTTTCAGCACCGGGCGGCTGTCGACAATGAGCGGCAGGCGCTCTTCTTTCCATTGATCCCATGACAAGTCAAGGAAAAAGACGATCCCATGAGCGAGGCATGCGCGCCGCACCTCCTCCTGCAAATACGCGCCGCCGCCAAGCGATAAAATTTTCAACCTTGTCTTCGTGCATAAATCGATGATTACCTCGCGCTCCACCTTGCGAAAGTACGCTTCCCCTTTTTGCGCGAAGATCTCCGGAATCGACATCCCTTGCCGCCGCTCGATTTCCGCATCGACATCGATAAAATCACGGTACAGCTTTTTCGCCACCAGCTGCCCGATCGTCGTTTTTCCCGCCCCCATAAAGCCGATCAATATGATGTTCCGCTCGCGGAGCGGGATGATCGTCTGCCTCTCCACGTTGCTTCACCTCTTTTTACTCTCTCTTCCCTGAGGACTGGCGGATGACGAGCTCCGGCGGCAAAATCGTCCGCTTTGGCGCGCCCGCATCCCCTTTCATGCGCTCATGCAACTGTTTGGCGGCAAAGGCGCCGATTTTCTCAGGAAATGCGGCGACAGTCGTAAGCGGCGGTTGAAACAGAGCTGATTCTTGAATGTTATCGAATCCGACGACCGCGATATCACGCCCTGGAACGATTCCTTCCTCCTTTAAGCTGAGCATCGCCCCGAAGGCGACAACATCGTTATAACAAAAGAGCGCTGTCGGCGGATTCGGTTGTTGCAAAACACGTTTCGTCGCCATTCGCCCGCCCTGTCTTGTTGTCGCCGACGGCACAAGCAATGCGTCATCTACCTCGATGCCTGCAGCGCGCAGCGCCTCGCTGTATCCCCTTTGGCGCGCCTTCCATACGGACGAATGCGGAGAACCGCCAATAAACGCAATGCGGCGATGCCCTTGAGCGATCAAATGCTCGGCCGCCATCCGCCCGCCAGCTACATTATCGATGCCAATATAATCAAATTGTCCCGCAGGAATTTCCTCGCGAGCAAACAGCACCACCGGGATATCCCATTGCCGCAACCGTTCGAGCATCTCTGTCGAACAACCTGGAACCGGGCTCATAATAACCCCACCAACCCGGTGTTCGAGCATTGTCGACAACAATGCGTCTTGTTTTTCCGGCCGATCAAATGTGGTGCCCAAAATCACCGTATATCCTTCTTGGTCGAGCGCCTCATGAACCCCGACAAGCAACTCGGAAAAAAACGGGTTGTCAAGCTCAGTAATGATCAGCCCGACCGTCGAAGAGCGCTGCGAGCGCAAATTCGCAGCCACGCGATCGTAGACGTAGCCGAGCTCTTTCATCGATTGAAGCACTTTTTCCCGCGTTTCTTTCGAAATATTCGGACTCCCGCGGACGACAAGGGAGGCGGTCGCCCGCGACACGCCAGCGTGTTTGGCGACTTGTTCGAGTGTCACGCGGGAACGTTTTTTATCTGACACCGTTCGAATCACCTGCTTTACCGTCGCTTTCGCCTACCAAAAGTATAAAGGGTGGCCGCAAGCAGTGTCAATGCAAGGCGCGGGCGGTCGCCAAAAAGAAACGTTTTCACTCGCACGGTTAAGCCTCACAAAAAAGCCCGCCATCTCCAAATGAGATGCCGGGAATAGACGGGACGTGCCACCCCGCTTAAATAATCTCTTTTTCTTTCAGTCGCCGAATGTCTTCCTCGGACATACCGAGCATGCTTTGCAAAATTTCTTGCGTATGCTCCCCCAAGTCTGGCGCAAGCTGACGCACCGAGCCCGGCGTTTTTTCGAATTTTGGAACAATTCCAGGCACTTTAATCTTGCCAAGACGCGGATGAGCCACTTCGATAATATTTTCCCGCGCCTGATAATGCGGATGCTCGAAAATATCTTTGATGCTCAAAATCGGACTGACCGGCACCCCGTGTTCGTCCAAAATCCGGAGCAGTTCGTCGCGCGGTTTGGAACGAATCCAGTCGGCAACGATCCCGTTCGTTTCTTCATGATGGGCGAGGCGCCGTGCATTGGTGCAAAACTTCTCGTGCGTCAATAAATCTTCTCTGCCCATCGCCTTTGCCAACCGTTCAAACGTCGAATCGGTGCTTGTGACGAGCACGACCCAATGCCCGTCCTTCGTCATAAACGTGCCGGCTGGACTCGAATGTCCCGACAATCCCGGCGACCGCTCGCGCACCTTGCCCAATTGGTCGTATTCGGCAATTAAAAATTCCATCATGCGGAATACTGATTCGTAAAGAGCGATATCAACCATCTGTCCTTCCCCGTCCGGATGAACATCACGGTAGTAAATGGCGGTCACCGCCGCAAACGCCACGTAAATGCCGGTGATGTAGTCTGTCAACGAAAAAGACGGGCTGACCGGCGGGCGGTCTGGATACCCTTGCAAGTACGTAAACCCGCTGAATGCCGTCGCCGGTGTGCCAAACCCGGCTTTTTCCCGAAACGGCCCCGTTTGGCCGTAACCGGAGACGCGGATCATCACCAGCTTCGGATTGATCCGTTTCAGCTCCTCATATCCGCCGCCCCATTTTTCCAACGTGCCAGGGCGGAAGTTTTCAATGACGATGTCAACATGGCGGACGAGTTGCTTGAAAATGCTCATTCCTTCTTCTTTGCGCAAATCAAGGGTGAGCGATTTCTTATTACGTGCCAGCCCTGGCCAGCGAAGCGGCTCGCCATCCTTAAACGGCCCGACATGGCGCAGCGTATCACCTTTTCCCGGCAACTCCACTTTAATGACGTCAGCGCCAAAGTCGCCGAGCAATACCGCGCCAAACGGTGCGGCGATCATCGTCGAAACATCAAGCACTTTGACACCTTCTAACGGCAAACGTCCCATTGGCTTCTCCTCCCTCAAATTCTCATTCATTGGCTATATTTCATGATGACCGATAAGACGTCCTTGACTTCCTCAATTGGAATTTGCCCCGGGGCCGAACTTTGCTGGCCAACCGCAAACGTCACTGCCGAGCCGAACAGCCCTCCGGCCAAGCGGGTAATGGCACCCAGCCCCCCCATCGACATCGTAATCAGCGGAATCGGCAGCTCCTGCCGCGCTTCCTCCGTCGCTTGCAATAATACAAGCACATCTTGCAGCGATTTCGGCATCACCGCCACTTTGGCGATATCAGCGCCATATTTCCCGGCCTGGCGCATTTTGGCTACGAGCTCTTCTTTGGCCGGAGTGAAGTCAAAATTATGGTAGGACAAAATGAGCCGCACCCCGTATTGGCGGGAAAGCTGGCGTACAGTGGCCACATACGGCTCATGGACGAGCTCGTAATCAAGCAAATCGATCGCTCCGCTTTGGCACACCGTTTCAAACAGTCGTATTTTTTCCTCTTCCGTCAACGGAATCGGTCTTCCCCCTTCGCGCTCGGAGCGGACCGTGAACAAAATCGGAATCTCTCCGGCGATCGTCCGCATCTGTTTCGCCGTCGCTACCACTTGACGATCATCATGGATACCGTTAAAAAAGTCGGCTCTCCACTCGATGAGATGCGGTTTCTTCGCGCTGATTTGCCTTGTCTCAGCTAACACTTGCTCGGCGTCCACCCCCACAACCGGAGCGCAAATGCACGGCTCTTCACCCCCGATGGATATGTTGCGCACGTTGATCGCGCCTTTTGAAATAGCCATATTGATCTCCCCCTTACTGACGGTAACCTAGCTTTTCTGAAATCGTTTGGGCTCCCTCTTTGACTAGCGATTCAAACCAGCCGATCGTCTCCGGCGTAAAACGGTGCGTCGGTCCTGAGATCGATAGGCAGGCATTTACTTCTCCGTGAATGTTGAAAATCGGGGCGGCGACCGCCGCCGAACCGACCTCTCGCTCATCAATACTTGAGGCAGAGCCGCGCTGCCGGATCATCTCCAGCTCAGCGGTTAAACGAGTCCTTCGCTCCTTCGCCGGCACTTGGGCCAAAATGCGCTCCTGAAACGAAGGAGATTGATACGCCAACAGCACTTTTCCCCCCGCTCCCGCCCAAAGCGGCAGCCGTTCGCCGATTTTTACCATATGGCGCAGCGCTTGAAGCCCCTCGCACTGTTCGATGCAAACGCGGGCGTCTTGTTCGAGCACATACAAGTTCACCGTCTCCCGTGTCTCATCGCGCAGACGTTCCATTACCGGTTTGGCGATTTCTCTTACTTCGATGGACTTGCCGGCAATATGTCCTAAATAATACAACCCTTGACCGAGTCGATACTTCAACGTCTCCGGGTCTTTGACGATCAGGCGGTTTTGTTCAAGTGTGGCGAGCAAGCGCGTCGTCGTCGATTTGGCGAGCGAAATTTTTTTCGCAATTTCCGTGAGTGATAGCTCTTGCTCCTCTAGGGTAAAACAATACAAGATATCAATGGCCCTCTGCACCGTTCGTAAGCCTGCCTCGTGTTTCTTTTCCTCCTTCAACTTGTTCGTCTCCCTCGCTTCCCTAAGTTCCGTTTAACGGAATTTAATTTCTTTCAGTGGAACCTTACTCCCATTTTAGCATCTTTGCTCCACGTCATTCAAGTTTTTTCGTTTCCTTCTTTTTCGCTTTCAAAGACAACCGCAAGCCGTCCCCAAGGAACAGGGCATCCCATTCTCATTCATCTCTCCTATTCAACTATCCAGCCGCAGAACGCAAGCCGTTTTTAGCCCAATGTCCGTCCATGATATGAATCCATTAACATAAACAGTCCAAATTTTTTAACAAATGATGGACAAAAGAAAACGAATTTTGTTATAATCCACTCAAGGGTTCCGTTAAAAGAAAATGAGTTACATACAATGGAACAAGGAAGGGGGGCGAATGATAAGTGAACATCGGAAGGCCGAGCGTTTGATAAATGACGGAATGTCCCAATGCGATGGCGGATTAAAATGACCACGCTATTTTTTCGGTCTAACACTGTATGCGTTTTCTCTCATCAAAACAAGGGTGGTGAGCAGGTAATGAAGAACAAACGCCGTTGGGCGATAGCATTCTTGATCGCCTTAGGAGTCATTATCAACTATTTTGACCGCATCAATATGTCCGTCGGCATTCAGCCGCTGTCCAAAGAATTCGGCCTCACGCCCGGACAGATCGGCATTTTGTTGTCTGCCTTTGCCTGGTCGTACGCCATTTTGCAAATCCCAGCTGGTGTCATCCTTGATAAAATTGGTGTTAAATGGGTGACGCGTGTCGGAACGATCATTTGGACGGTTGCCTGTTTCCTCACCGCCATCGCCAGCGGCCAAGGGCTTGTCATTTTGTCACGCGTATTATTAGGAGTTGGGGAAGCACCGTATTTCCCTTCCGCCGCTAAAGCGGTCGGCCAATGGTTTCCGCGCCATGAGCGGGCTACCGCGATTTCTCTTTACGACGCCCAGTCGAAGCTCTCAAACGCCATTGGCACCCCGATCATCGCCTGGATCATCACTGAATGGGGATGGCGAGCTGGGTTTTATACGACCGCGGTGCTCAGCCTGATTTACGCTGTCATCTTCTGGGCGATGTACCGAGAGCCACATGAAGACAAACGGCTGTCCAAGGAAGAGTATGACTACATTGTCCAAGGTGGAGCGCAAAAGTCGGATGAAACATCCAGCAACGTTTGGGAGACGCTTCGGTATTTGCTGACAAAGAAAAAAGTATGGGCGACGTTGATCGGGTTTGCCGCGTATGGCTACTCGTGGTTTCTGTTTCTCACATGGCTTCCCGGCTATTTGGCAACGGAAATGCACATGTCAGTGCTAAAATCAGGCTGGTACGCTTCGATTCCGTGGATCGTCGGCACGATTTCAGAAATCGTGATCGGCGGATGGCTCATCGACCGATTGGTGCACAAAGGAGGCAACTCCACGCGCGTGCGAAAAACGTTTCTTGTCGCCGGGATGTTGCTCGGGCTATCCGTCATCGGCGCCGCCTTTACGACGAACCCGAACATCGCCATTCTTTGCATTTCCATTGCGCTCGGCGGTTTAGTTATCACGTCATCGATCGCCTACAGCATTCCGACGTTTATTGCCCCGCCAGGCACCATCGGAACGTTGACCGGTCTATTGACGTTCGGCAACAACTCGATGGCCATCGTCGCGCCGATCATTACGGGCTTTATTGTTCAAGCAACCGGCTCGTTTATGTACGCGTTTCTCGTCGCCGCACTCATTTTGCTTGCCGGCATTTTCAGCTATTTATTCCTGTTGACAGATTTAGAACCAATTGAGCCGATGGCTGAACCAGAAACAAAGCAAAATACAAACATCAAGCACATAAAAGTGCGGTAACGAAAAAAGAAGCGCCTTCGTCCAACTAGCGAAGGCGTCTTTTCATGCTGCCGCTTTGCAGTGAACAAAGCTTTACCCCACCTCAATGCGAAATCGATCCGGTTCAATGCCCCGTAAACCATCCGAGCGGCACGGTGACGAGAGACGGGAAGAAAATCAACAAAAGTAAGAGAATCGTTTCGGCAAGCAAAAATGGCCAAACCCCTTTCATAATGTCTTCCATGTTGATTTTCGCCACCCCACAGGCGACGTTTAACACCGTGCCGACCGGCGGAGTGAGCAGTCCAATGCAGTTGTTTAGAATAAACAGCACCCCAAAGTACACTGGATCGATCCCGGCTTTTTCGATAATCGGCATTAACACCGGGGTCAAAATGAGCACGGTCGGCGTCAAATCCATCGCCGTCCCGACCAACAGCACCAACGCGTTAATGGCCAGCAGCAGCGCTAATGGATGATCGATAAACGGCGCCAGCACGTCCGTGACAATGGCCGGAATATTGGCGACAGTGATCAACCACGCTGACACCATGGCCGCCGCCACCAAAAACATGACGACACTCGTCGTTTTCGATGCGGCCACGAGCACGTGGAACAAGTCTTTCAGTTTCAGTTCACGATAATTACACAAACCGACAAACAAGGCGTAAAACGCGGCCACCACTGCGGCCTCCGTCGGCGTAAACACCCCTCCGCGAAGCCCACCGACAATAATCGCCGGCAACAACAGCGCCCAAAACGCCTCGCGGGTCGCCCGCCAAATTTCTTTCGCCGACTGACGCGGAAGCACTTCCACTTGATCGCTTCGGGTCACCCACCACCAACACACCGCCAACGTAATTCCAAGCAAAATTCCAGGAACGATGCCGGCCATAAACAGCTTGGTGATCGATACCCCGCTCGTTACCCCGAAAATGATCATCGGAATGCTCGGCGGAATGATTGGCGCAATGATGCCGCCCGCGGCAATGAGGCCTGTCGAACGGTTGCGGTTGTATCCGGCGTTGACCATCATCGGGATCAAAATGGCGCCCAGCGCTGCCGTGTCAGCCACCGCCGATCCTGACAGCCCCGCGAACAGTACGCTTGCGATGATCGCCACATACCCGAGCCCTCCACGAATGTGGCCAACCAGCGCCAAGGCAAAGCGGATGATCCGCTTGGAAATGCCCCCGGCGTTCATCAACTCCCCGGCGAGAATAAAGAACGGAATGGCCATGAGCGGAAAGCTGTCCGCCCCGCTGATCAAGTTTTGAGCGATGATTTGCGTATCAAAAATATTCAAGTAAAACATAAGAGCGACTCCGCTGACGAGCAAGGCAAACGCGATCGGCATCCCAAGCGCCATCACGCCGAGCAGCGATCCGACAAATACCACCAATGCCATCTACCGCTCACCTCCGGCGGCGCTCTGTTTCCGTTCGTGTGGCAGCTCTATTGCCTCACTGTGAGCGACAGTGATGATCTCATCTTCCGATTCTTTCATTCTCGTCAGCTCATCAATCGCACCGGGGCGAAACAGCGCCTGATACATATGAAACAAAGTGATGATGCCCATGCCGATGCTCACGACAAGCCCGGTTCCATAAATGAACGCCATCGGCAGCCCAGTCGCTGGGGCTTTGCTTTCCAAGCCGCTGATTGTCATCTTCCAGCTTCCATCAAAAAGCAAATAGAGCACATAAAGTACGATCGCGTTGCTAATGACAAAGACGATGCGTTTGGCGCTAGACGGCAGCTTCCTAAGCAGCGTGTCAACGCCTAAGTGGTCGTTGTCTTTTAACGCGCCAATGGCCCCGAAAAACGACATCCAAATAAAGAGGAAGCGGGACATTTCTTCCGACCACGTAATGCCAGAGTTAAATCCGTAGCGCAACACAACGTTGCCGAAAACAAGAATAGACATCAAAGCGAGACATAGCGCCATCAATGCATTGAGCGTCTTCTCCAGAACGGCTCCGATCCTTTTCATTGTGTTCCTCCCCTAAAGTCTGTCATCAAAGAATGGAATGACTCTTAAGGGGCATTTCCCCTTAAGAGCCGTTGTGCCATTCTGTTATTTTCCTGCTTCAAGCAGTTGGTTCACTAAATCTTCACCGAACTTCGGCGCATATTTTTTATAGACCGGTTGCACTTTGTCAATAAATTTTTGTTTTTCTGTTTCAGATAGTTCGGTAATGACCATTCCTTGCTGTTTTAAATAGTCGAACATTTTGTCGTCTTCTTCTTTATTCAATTGACGCTGGTAATCTCTTGCTTCTTCCGCCGCTTTCGTGATCACGTCTTTTTCTTTGTCCGTCAACGTATCCCAAAACTTTTTGCTGATGAGCAGTGGGCTCGCATTGTACACATGCCCAGTTTTCGTCAAATATTTTTGCACTTCGTAAAACTTGTTGATCGCGACATTTCCGACCGGATTTTCTTGACCGTCCACCACGTGTTGTTCCAAAGCAGTGAACAGCTCCGTAAAGGCCATCGGCACTGAAGTGGCTCCCAACTCTTTCCACAAGTCAATATGCAGGTCATTTTCCAACGTTCGGATTTTCAATCCTTTAATATCGTCCACGCTTTTGATTTCCCGTTTATTGTTCGTCAAATGACGGAACCCGTTTTCCCAATAGTTCAGGCCAATCACTCCGGTAGCAGGCAAATCTTTTAGCAATTCTTGTCCAATTTCCCCATCCAGTACTTTGTAAGCGGTTTCTCGATCTTTGAATAAAAAGGGAAGATCTAACACCCCAAGGCGCGGCGCAAAGGAAGCGATCGGGCCTGTCGACATCGTTGATCCTTGAATCGTTCCCATCTTCAGCGCTTCAAATACGGCTAAGTCTCCTCCAAGTTGTCCGTCCGGGTACACTTCCACTTTAATCGATCCGTTTGTCTCTTTTTCTACGATTTCAGCAAACTTGTACAATCCCTTTGTCAGTGAACGGTCTTTCGATGTCGCAACGGCCATCTTCATGACTTTTGGTTCTGCTTTTTTCGCCGCGCCGCCCCCTTGTGTCTCCGATTTTGATGAACACCCCGCAAAAACCAACAGGCAAGCAACGAACAATACCAACATCTTTTTCATTCACTTTTCCCCCTTTATTTCTTCTTTCAATGTAAGCTGGTCGATACAGCCGAATGGATCCATCGGCTGTACGCCTTGTATGTTGAACCCGCATTCCTGCTCTGCCGCAAACCGTTGTGTTCCCTCTCGACCGCGGTCGGCTATGCGGGAAACAACCAAATGAATGAAGCATTTATTTATATATTAAATTTTCAGATAACTAAACTTGTGTGTATGGCAGCCTCCCTTGTAGGAAGCGCTGCCAAACTGTTGTTTGTCGATCACGCCGACAGGTCGCTTTGTTCCGTAAAATGGCGGGCAAAATACTCTTTTGCCGACTGCAGGCAACGTCGTGCATGTTCTTCGTAGCCCCATTCCTTTACCCGCTGGATATTCGGCAGCTCGATCGAACAAGGAATTTCCGGCATACGGCGAACAATATCGGCGATATCAATCCCGCCTTCCCCAATATACAGCCGCTCTTCACGGAGAATTCTCGTCATCTCTTCTTTCGATGCTGGAATCTCGCCAGGAGCGTCGCAAAGATGGAGAAAATGGAACCATTCTCTCGGCACGCTCTCTAACACTTCCGGCGAATCTCCCGCGCGATGGAAATGGTGAAGATCGATCATGATTCCGGCATTGTCTTGTTTCACCGTATTTAATACATCGATGACCCCAGCCAAATTCGTCACAGCAGCAATCGGCACGTACTCCAAATCAACAGTCAGCCCGTATGGCTTTGCCAACTCGCACAACTCAGCAAACCGCTCGATATAGACGCTGCGGTCGGTCGTCCAAATGCTGCTTAAGACGTGGCGGCCGCCAAGCTCAGCCGCCACTTCCATGGCCGGTTCATACCGTTTGGGGTCAATATCGGCATCAATGCGGGCCAGTTCGATATCCAACAGCTTAACTCCCGTTTCCCGCAAAGCTTCCTTTGTCTCCCGCAGTAGCTGCGGGTTTTCGGCTAACGCATAATTCGGCTCACCGGGCAACCCCATGTAAATGATCCGGAAACTGACGTAATCATATCCTGCTCGGGCAGCGATGTGCGTCATCTCCGGCGGTGGGCAGCCGAGCACCGTTAGATGAGCCAATGAAAAGGTTCTCGCCATATCCGTCCCCCCAATCTTCAATGTTCCTCATTACCGCTCAACCGCAACATGGTGAACACGCTTACCCGGGGAATAGATATCCATAATGTTCCAGTGGCCAGATGTCGGCGTTGGGACGTTGATCATTTCCACATCGATGACAAACGGTTTGTTCGCTTGGATGGCTCGCTCGAGCGTTGGTTTAAACTCTTCCGCCGAGCGGATTTTCACTCCTTCGATGCCGTACGCCCGGGCAATGGCCGCATAATCCGGCGAATACGGTTGGCCATCTTTTTGGAAGACTGTTCCGTGTGTCGTGCCAAAATGCGCTTTTTCCAGTCCGGCGATCGTGCCAAAAGCGTAGTTGTTCATAATGACCCAAACAACGGCGATGTTTTCCTCAGCCGCTGTCGCCAGCACCGCCGGATTTTGCCCAAATCCGCCATCTCCAACGAGCGACACGACGACGCGATCCGGGCAGGCGATTTTCGCCCCGAGCGCCGCCGGAGCGCCAAAGCCCATCGTCGCATAGCCACCTGGCGTTAAAATCGTCCCTGCTCCATACGCCGGGAACTGTTGGCCGACCCCGTTTTTGTTCCAACCGACATCCGTTGTAATGATGGCGTCTCTTGGCAACACTTCCCGCACTTCATGCAAAATGCGTTCCGGACGCATCGGATAGCTGTCATCGCGAATATGCTGTTCGTTTTGTTGCCGGAACTCTTGCTTATAGCTGGCGATCCGTTCTTTCAGCGCTTCGTCCGACCGCCCTTGCGGCACGACTTGTTTGGCCACGCGGTTCAACACGGTAAGCGCTTGCTTGACATCGGCGACAATACCGAGTTCCGTCGGATAGTTGCGTCCGATTTCATTCGGATCGATGTCAATATGAATGAGTTTCGTTTCCGGAATGTTGAATGTATACTCCGACTCCCACGAGCTACAATCGGCTTCGGAAAATCTCGTCCCCAATGCCAAAATGACATCGGCGTTGCGGCACATGTCATTGACAAATTTCGTTCCCCAAAATCCGCTCATGCCCAGCGCCAGCGGATGGTCATCCGGCATCGCTCCTTTCCCCATTAACGTGTGAGCAACAGGAAGGTCAAAGTGTTCGACAAACGCTTTCAGTTCTTCCGCGGCATCGGCAAGCATAATGCCACCGCCAACATACACAAGCGGACGCTCTGCCTGCATGATGTTTTCAATGACTTGTTTTGCTGTTTCATCATCAATCGACGGCTTATGCAACGCTTTCGTATGCCGCTTTTGTTTTTCAAACAGCGACACGTCCACCTCTTTTGAGAAAATATCCATCGGTACGGAGACGAGCACCGGACCCGGACGACCGCTCTCCGCCAGCTGGAACGCTTTTTCTAAAATTTCCGGGAACAAATCCGGCCGGTCGACCCGCCATGCCCGCTTCACAAACGGGCGGTAAATTTCATATTGCGACGCATCCGCATGCAAGTTGATTTCTTGGTGCGGATGTTTCCCATAATAATGGCTCGGCACATCGCCGGCGATGACGACCATCGGAATGGAGTCGAGCGCCGCATTGGCGACCCCTGTCGCCGCATTCGTCAACCCCGGGCCGACATGGCATAATACGACGGCTGTTTCTTTTTTCGCCCGCGCATAGCCATCCGCCATATGAGCAGCAATTTGTTCATGGCGGACGTTGACAAACTTGATCGGACTATGCTCAAGCGCCGCCAACACCGCGATATTCGTATGGCCGCAAAGCCCGAAAATATGCGTGACACCGCGGTCTTCCAAATACCGGACTAACTGTTCGGCTACCCCTTTTTTCATCGCTCTTCCTCCTCTTGAAAACTTAAAACCACTTTGCCCGCATTTCCAGATGACGCCAAGTCATACGCCTGCTGATAGTCGCGGACCGGGAAAATGCACGAAATCACCCGCTCGATCGGATACGGCATCGTCCGCAAATAATGAATCGCTTGCAAATAGTCATCCGGGAAGCGATAGATGATCGAGCCATGCACAGTTACTTCGTTGCGAACGAGGCGCACGACCGGGAACGTCGCTTCATTCGCAAAACCGATCAACACAAGATGACCGCCTGGGGCGACGAGCTCCACTGCCTGTTCGACCGCTTCGCGCGTACCCGCTGCTTCAATGACCACGTCAAACGATTCATTGGCCAGTGCATTCGGCGCAAGCGTGCGAATATCCGCCATCGCTTTCACCGTTTCGAGTTTCAGCGGATTGATGTCGATCGCCGTCACGTCCGCTCCCAAATGGCGGGCTAACACCGCCGCCATCATCCCTTCATTGCCGCAGCCGATGATGGTTACTTTCATCCCTTGTTCGATTTTCACCTTTTGCAACGCATGCACGACAACCGCAAACGGCTCGACGAGCACGGCCTTTTCGTCCGGTAGATCATCAGGAACAGGAAGCGCATACTTCGACGAGATGACGAACTCATGCGAAAACCCACCGTCGACGTTAATGCCGAGCGATTGTTTATGTCGGCAGATGTTCGTCAACCCTTTTTGGCATAAGTCGCACGTTCCGCAATACGTATTCGGCAACACAACGATCCGTGTCCCGATGTCATACGCCGCCTGTTCGCCTTTTTCCACGACGACACCGACTAGCTCATGGCCGGCCCGGACCGGATAGTTCGCGTGAGGGAGTTTTCCTTTGAACACCCCGAGGTCCGATCCGCAAATCCCCCCGTAAATCAGCTTGATTTTCACCTCATCCCCCACCAGAGAACGGATGGAATCGAGGTGCCGCAATTCCAGCTCATTCGGCTTGGCGACATAAAGCCCTAACATGTTGTCCACCACCCATCATCACTGTGGAAACTGCCATACAATCATTTTCATTTCCGTCATTTCTTCGATCGCATACCGCGGGCCTTCGCGGCCGATGCCGCTATTTTTCACGCCGCCGTACGGCCAGTGATCCAACCGGAAATTCGATGTGCCGTTAATAACGACCCCACCGACTTCCAACGCTTCGGCGACTTGATAAACAACATCCATTCGATTCGTAAACAGCCCCGCCTGCAAGCCAAACGAAGAATCGTTGGTTTCCGCAATCGCTTCGTCAATCGTCCGGTACGGGATAACGCTGACGACCGGGCCAAACACTTCCTCACAAACGACTTTGCTTCGTTTCGGCGGGTTGAAAAGCACCGTCGGCTCGACCGTCGCCCCGCGCCGTTTTCCACCGCAGACAAGCGTCGCCCCGCCCGCGATGGCCTCATCGATCCAATCCATCACCCGATCCGCCGCCCGTTCATCGACCATGCAGCCGACATCGGTGTCCGGCCGGAGCGGATCACCAACTTTCAACGCTTCGACTTCCTGTTTAAGCAAGTCGGTAAACGTCTCGACGACCGACTCATGTACGTAAATGCGCTGGACAGAAATGCAGCTTTGCCCGGAGTTGCTGTAGCCGGTTTTGGCGCAAAGCGCGGCGGCTCGTTTGAGGTCGGCATCTTCGTGAACAATCGTCGCCGCATTGCCGCCAAGTTCAAGCAATACTTTTTTCATGCCAGCTAGCGCGCAGATGTTGCGGCTCGCTACCACGCCGCCGGTAAACGAAATGACATTGACGCGGTCATCTTTGACGATTTGCTGCCCGACTTCCGCACCACCAAGCACCATGTTGATGGCGCGCGGCGGAAGACCGGCCTCAAGCATCAGCTTCAACAATTCCGCCGCAATGAGCGGCGTCTGCGGCGCCGGTTTTAAAATGACACTGTTGCCCGCCGCAAAGGCTGGACCGATTTTATGGCAAATTAAGTTCAGTGGGGCGTTAAACGGCGTAATCGCCGCCACCACACCAACTGGCACGCGGAAGGTGAGCGCCACTGCCTTCGTCCCGCGCGCCGAGGCATCGCCAGGGATCGTTTCCCCAAACAGCCGTTTCGCTTCCTCCGCGGACTGTTCGAGCGTTTCAATCGAACGAGACACTTCATCCAACGTATTTTTCAGCGGTTTTCCAAGTTCTTCGGAAATATAGCGGGCAAACGTTTCTTTCCGTTCCTCAAGCAGCGCCGACGCCTTTTTTAAGATGCGTGCCCGCTCATAAGCTGGAATGCGAGCTACTTCTTTTTTCGCCGCAAACGCCGCAGCTAAGGCGTTTTCGACATCGTCGGGCGTCGCCAGTTGCTGTTCACCAATGACTTCCCCTGTATACGGGTTTTTCACCGGCTCCACCGCGCGGTTGTCTCCTACCCATGTTCCATTAATGTACAATTGCGCCTTTCTCACGTTCATCACCTACTTTTTAAAATGACGTCTCTCCGGCCCAGTGTAGCGGACCAAATCGCTGCGGTTCGGGCACGGCCCTTTGATCAACACCCCGTTTTGCCATTCTTCAAACGCGTGAGCGACAATGCCCATTCCCCGCGACAAAGCAAACACACCTTTCGCCGCTGCAGCCGGCACGCCGAGCTCACACTGGATCGCGGCCGCCACCCCGTCGATATTCATCGTCATTTTTTTCCCTTTCGCCTTCTCGAGCTGGGAGCGATACGTTTCTGCGATCGTTAAATATCGCCCGCTGATCTCTCCCTCTTCCACAAGCCGCTCAGCCAACGCGTACAGCCGCTTGACGCGCGGATCATCGTCATGAAGCTGGTGGCCAAATCCAGGCAGCTTCCGCCCTTCGCGCCGAAACTGTTCAAACCGTTCACTGACCACGGTGCTGATCGCGTCGTCTCCACCGCGAGCTTCAATCTGCCCGTTCGTTTCATAAAATAGCGCCATCGCTTTCTCCACCGCTCCCCCGTGTACATCGCCAAGCACGTTAATGCCGGTCGCGACGCACGAGTTAAAGGAAATACCGCACGTCGCCGCCATGCGGGCTGCCGCAATTGATGGCGCGCGCGGACCATGGTCCGCCCCAGCGACGAGGACGCTTTCCCATAACTTCGCTTTTTTCTCGCTCAATATCTCGCCGCATAATAGGAGATAAAGCATTTGCGTATACGAGACGTTGCCGATCAGTTCTTCGATTGGATAACCACGAACGAGAATTTCATTTTTGCGAACGTCGCTGATCGACGTTTCCCACCATGCCGCCCCATCGGCATACATATCGAGGGCGCTTCGTTGTTTCATGGCTAGGCTGTCCCTCCTTCTGAGCGTTGATCGAGCCACCTGCCTATTAGATCGATCTAAAAACGCCAGAAACTTATATTTAGATCGATCTAAACTAACGGCTGCTGACGATTAGATCGATCTAGACAAGGGCCAAGCTTACTTTCCCTTGCTCTCCCGCCTGTCTCCCTTTGATCACTCGAAGTGAAATCTATTTTCTTTTGGATCGATCTAACGCCAAACCATTGGAACTTATCAAAAAATTCAGCAGCTTCATCTTCATTATATCCACCACTGAAAACGTTGTCAACGATGAACTAACATTTCAGCAACCATCGCGACACCGATCCCTGCCGCCATATAAGCGATCGCAAAACCGATATTCCATCTCCCGACGCGGTACGGATTGACACCAAGCTCATCGGCCAACAGCGAAACGGAAATATTGTACGGACTGTACATCACCGTGGACAAGCTGCAACAAATGAGCACAATCGACAGCGGCACCGCCGGAACGAGCGCCACAATGGGCTTTAACAGCGGCATCAGCAGCGTTAAACTGACTAGCGGATGGAAGCCAACGAACGATGTAACGAAAAAGTAAGCGGCAATCATGACATACAGCCAGACGGCATGCTCCGCCCCCGCGCGAAACCATCCTTCGAGCACGGCAAGGAGCGAGGACCGGGACAGCATCTCCACAAACAACCCAGCTCCTAAAAACATGAAAAAGTAGTTGGCCAGTCCTTCCGTTCTCTCTTTCCAATGACGAAGTGCCATCGTCCCATACCGTTTCAACCGACGCGCGAGCAGCGCCCACCCGAAACAAAACGGAACAAGCAACAGAACAACCGAAAACAAAAAGCCTTTGCCAAGCCAGTGTTGCAACAAGGAAACGAACACCGTAAACACGACGAGCACCGCAAGCAACTGGGTGGCTTTTTTGCCAACCGAACCAACCGTTTCCCCATTCGCCTCCCCATTGTCAGCCAACGGATCGTTGCGATACGAAACACCTGCCACTCCCCAATCGATCAGTGCCATCGTCACTGCTAAAAGCAACAAAAACAGCGCGACCTCATAATAGCGCACACCGGTGAAGTCAATGGTCGTGCTGATCATCACTTCCATCGGACTCCATGTTAGACAAAGCGCATACGCCCGCAACAAATTCCGCACGTAAAACGTCTCGGCCTTCCCTCTGTCCCAATTCTGCAGCGCTGCCCGCAACGAACGGACAAGAAGCGGGATGGTCGCAATATTTAAAAACAGTCCAAGCAAATGACAGACACTGAAACTGCGCCGATATAGCGATGCGGCACGCCCTGTTTTCCATTGCAGCCATTGGCTTAAACTTTGATCATACCGCCCGACACGAATGAGCGTGTTCATAAACGGCAGAACGAAAAACAGCGCCAATAGCCCTAACACCCGCTCAAAATGAAGGACAAACGTCGACAACGAATCGCCATAATAAAGAAACAGACCGACCCCCAACACGAAAAAAACGGTCCCTGACACCGCATACACCCCCCGAACGTAAAACGCCGAAACGACCAGTGCCAAAACAGCCGCACCCCCCATCACGTAGCGGATCACCACTGCATCAACAAACTGAGCGACGACATACACCACCACCACTGCTGTATACAACGGTACCCGCAGTGTTCCAATCATGCGCTTTAGATTCCTTCCTTCCATGATCACTCACCTCTCTCCAATCATAAACCGGCTTTCTTCCGCAAGACAAGACAGACTTTTTCTCACTTTCATCCCCCGCATGTTCATTCCCTCCAAACAAAAAACACCCAGGAAAACGGCAACATCGCCCTTCCTAGGTGTTTCCATAGACCAAGCCGCCGAAAAATGCCCCATCCTTTTCCAAGCAACCACGGCGGGATGGCCGATTTAGATCCTCTCCGCAAGGACCAATTCTTTCAACGTGAAACCAAGCGAGGTCAGGAAAAGCAACGTAAACCTGTTTCAATCCTCTCCGCGAGGCCCACTACTTTCAACAGCACCTTTATTTTACCATTGATTCTCTAAAAGGATGGTGACAAAAGGAACAGGTTGCTTCACCGCCTTGTTTCTCAAATTGAGAAACTTTGCGACATCAGCTTCTCGTTTCACGTCATCCGACGTCAGCTAGGGGCGATCGCTGTTTTTCACCAGCCTTCTAAGGCGGCAAGAGGCCATTTTGCACACCCCTCACACCCCTGCAAAACATAAAAAGTGGTTATGTCAACTTGTACAGCTGACCGAATCTGTCAAACGTTCAAACTGTTGATCTATCAATACTATATTTCGTGAATCGAAAGAAAAAGAGGCTTGCACACCCCCCTGCCGTTTTTGCGGGTGTTTTGGGGTGTGCAGCTGAGGAAGGTCATCGGCTTGTTCCCTGCCGCGCCAATACCCGCTCAAGCCCCACCGCCACGCCGTCTTCCTCATGGGAGAGGGTGACGAAATCACTATTCGCTTTCAATTCGGGGGCGGCGTTGGCCATGGCGACGCGGCAGCCCGCCACCTCAAACATCGACAAGTCGTTATGGCTGTCGCCAAAGACGACCGTATCGCGCATATCGATGCCGTAATGGGCGGCGAGTTGCTTAAGCGCCTCCCCTTTCGTCGCCCGTTCGTTGTTCATCTCAATGTTGTGCGGATGCGACGAGGTGACCGTGACGCCGGGGAGCGGGGCGAAACGGGACGCCGCATCAAGAAGCCGCTTGCGGTCAAGGGCGAAAATCAGCAGCTTATACATCACCCGCGCCGGGTCGTCCCACACGGTGCGGATGTCGTCGACGTACGTCACCCGCGCCTGCTGGAACTGTTTGTTCACGAGCCATTTCACCTCTGGCGCCGCCTCAGCCATCTCCGAAGCGAGCGCTTCCCACTGAGCGCGGTTATGCAAGCCGACATAGACCGCATCGCCCGTGTACGTCTCACAATACAAGTCCGCCTGTTCGCGCACCCACTCAAGCACTGGGCGGACCGTCGCCCGCTCAAGCGGCGCCTCGCTGATGACAGTGCCGTCTTCGAGCGTGACGATCGCCCCGTTTAAGCTGGCGATCGGGCAGACGAGCCCCACCTCGCGAAGCGGGGCGAGTGCGTCTTTGCGCGCCCGGCCGGTGACGACGGCTACGATATGGCCTTGCGCTTGTGCGGCTGCGATCGCTTGCCGATTTGGTTCGCTGATTTTTCCCTCCCCGTTCAACAGCGTTCCATCCATATCTAAGGCAATAAGCATAGATCCATCCCTCTCTCTTTCGCTGTTCTCCACACCGCGGCCCGTAAACCAGCAGCTCGCTTTCCACTAGAGCCGTCCTCATAGGCGCTCCCCTATTATAACAAAACGATGGCAAAAACGTGAAATCTTCCCGCTTTTCATAGTATAATAGATGAAAAAAATTCTCAATGAAAGCGAAGGGATGCCCATGTGGATCGTTTACGCCTTGTTGGCGGCGGTGTTTGCGGCGCTGACGTCGGTGCTGGCGAAAATCGGGATTGAAAACGTCAATTCTCACTTGGCGACCGCCATTCGCACTGCGGTCGTGCTTGTGCTCGCCTGGGCCATCGTGTGGTTGACCGGCGCCCACCATGGCATCAAATCGATCTCTCCCAAGAGCTGGTGGTTTTTATGTTTGTCCGGGGCGGCGACCGGATTGTCGTGGCTTTGTTTTTACAAAGCGATCCAAATCGGTGATGTGTCCCGCGTTTCGGCCATTGACAAATCGAGCTTGGTGCTGACGATTTTGTTTGCGGCGATGTTTCTCGGTGAACCGCTCTCCGCGAAGGTCGTGATCGGGGTGCTGCTCATCACCGCGGGGACGTTGCTGATGATGTTGTAGCCCGTCCGTCTCAGCGGGCGCCTTGTCTTCCCTCTCGGCTGCCAGCCGGCCATCAGGGGAACGATGCGCCCTAGCCCTCCTCTCCGCCCCCTCCCGAGCTCCGCGAACGAGCCCGCCGTTTGACGGCGCCACGCATCATTCCCTCTCTCTGCCTGGCACGCGCCACAATTTTTTCGCTTTTTTATAGACAGGACGAGGGAAAAGATGATATGATGGTCTTCACTATGATGAAAAGCCACTCGGCATTTGATCACCTTCATTCAATGAATGGTCGCGGCGATGAACCCGCGCTTGCATGATCGCGCGGCACATCGAGCGAAGAGTGATGTGGAAGGAGATTTTTGAATGAATGATTTTCACCCGTTCGGCTGGTATGCGGCGAAAATTTCCCCGCATTTGCCGAAAAAAGCGTTTCAGCCTGTGAGATCCCGTCTGTTGGGAGGTTTGGCTTATTTGCTGGTGGTCACTGGCGGCATCCTCGCTGTGTCCCTTTTCGACTTCCATCCTGTATGGAACCTCCTCATTTCCATTGTGCTCGGTTTCAGTTTTGCGGCGCTAGGATTTTTAGGCCATGAAATTTTGCACGGCACGGTCGTCAAAACGCCGTGGCTGCGCGATCTTCTCGGGGCGCTCGCCTTTTGGCCGCTCTGCACCGGGCCGAAGCTATGGCGAAAATGGCATAACGCCACCCACCATGTGCATACCCAACATGAAGAAAAAGACCCTGACGCCTGGCCAAGCATGGAACAATTGGCGAAAAGCCGCCTGCTTCGCTGGGTTTACCGGATTCCATTCCCAGTTCGCGCTAGTTTCGCGTTTGCCTCCTTGTCAGTGATGTTTACCGTCCACTCGATTCGGATGCTCGTTTCGTTTTGGCAAGACTTCCGCTGGAAAAATCGCATCGTTGTCCTATGTCAATTTCTCTTGCCGTGGACGACCTGGATCGGGTTGTTATGGCTGATCGGCTGGGAAAAGTGGCTGTTCGCCTTTTTGCTTCCGCTGCTTGTCGCCAACATGATCGTCATGGGCTACATTTCGACCAACCACCGCCTCAATCCATTGGTGCCGGTCAACGACCCGTTGGCGAACAGCTTGTCGGTCACCGTGCCGAAGTGGGTGGATGTTCTCCACTTCCATTTCTCGTATCATACCGAACATCATCTTTTTCCGGCGATGAGCTCAAAATACTATCCGCTCGTGAAAGAGCAGATCAAACGGATGTGGCCGGACCGCTACCACGAGATGCCGATGACCAAAGCGCTGGCCGCGCTTTGGAAAACGCCGCGCGTCTACTACGAGCACAATGAGCTCATCGAACCGAAGCAAGGTCATGTGTACGGCACGCTTGGCAACGGACTCGATCCCGATGAGATCGCGCCCCGCAGGCGGGAAGAAGACACCGAAGCATCGCCGGCGACCCGGAAGGCAAAATGGAAAAACGCGTCCGGAGCGGGCAAGGCATAAAAAACGCTCACCAAACGAAGTGTCATTCCCGGAATCATCAGCGCCCGATGCCGCTGCATCCGCCGCAGGGGAAAGCGCTGGCGGGCGCAAGCCGATCTGCAACAGGGCGAAACGACCGCGACATGCGGCCGAGAGACACGTTTTCTTGGTGGAGCGGATACAGATAGGCAGTGAACAAGAGGGGGCTCACCGCTTTGTGAACCTCCTCCTTCCTTTTTCCCGCTTGCTCACATCACGCAGCCGGTCATAAACGAGTTCGTTTGCCGGGCGAAACATGATCCGTTTTCGCCTTCACACATATCATTTTTCGTCGTCTATCGATCCACTCATAAAATATCCACCCAAATTTTCACCGCTGTCGCCAAAATCAATACCGCCAAGATCACTTGCAGCACTTTCGTATTCATCTTTTGTCCGGCTTTCGCCCCGAGCGGTGAGGCAAGCAAGCTCGCGATGACCATGATGAGCGCTGGGATGTAATCGACTTGGCCGGTGGCGATTTTCCCGAACGTCGAGCCGATCGAGGAAATGAATGTAACGGCCAACGACGTGGCGATCGTCATGCGCGTCGGAATTTTCAAGACAACGAGCATGACGGGCACAAGCAAAAACGCCCCCGCCGCCCCGACGATGCCGGACCCGACGCCGATCAGAAACGCCAAAGCGGCCGCCAGCCATTTGTTGAACGTCACTTGATCAAGCGGGATGTCATCGATCCCTTTTTTCGGCACAAACATCATGATCGCCGCCAACGCGGCCAAGATGCCGTAAACAACGTTAATCGTTCCCTCGCTCATCAACTTCGAACCATAGCCGCCGACGAAACTGCCGACAAGAATACTTACGCCCATATAGAGAATGAGCGATTTGTTCAAATAGCCGCTTTTTCGATACGCCCACACACCGCCGATCGTGGCGAAAAACACTTGCACGGCACTAATGCCGGACACTTCATGGGCGCTGAACGCCGCCAGCCCAAACAACGGCGGGAGGTATAACAGCATCGGATATTTAATAATCGATCCACCGATCCCCACCATCCCAGAAATAAACGAACCGACAAAACCGATTAAAAAGATGACAATGAGAAATGCGAGCGAAACATCCATTGACCATCCCTCCCTTTTGTTTTCAAAAAGGACGGGGCACGCCCCCGTCCCTTGCTAATCTGTGCCGCTTCTTTAGGCATGAGTATGATGCAGCGCGCAGCGGTTCGGGCCGATCTCAAGCTCTCGTTGTGTTTCGATATCCACCGTTTTGAGACCGCGGTTGATGGCGACAATGTCTTCGAAGTTCGGCGGGGTTTCCGTTTTGGCGCTTTGGATGACGAGATCGATGAATTCGTCTTTCGGTTTGTTTTGCATCATCTCATTGCGGGCGCGGATGCGGCCTAGCGTATCGCCGACATACCCCTCGGCGTTGATTTCTTCGTCTAAGTTCGCGTAGTGCGCCGGCAAAACGATGACATCATCAGCCATGGCTGCCACTTTTTCATATACGGTGTGATACAAATCTTCCGCCCATTCGGCCACTTTGCCGCCAAGATCCGGGCGTCCGAGACCACCGACAAAGATGGTGTCACCCGAGAACAGCCATTTGCCGTTGACGAAGAACGAGACGCTGCCTGGCGTATGCCCTGGCGTTTTCACCGCCAGCACTTCAAGATGAACGTTTTCAAAGTCGATCGTTTCATGTTGCTCAAGCGGCTCGAAATCGAATACCGCCCCTTCGCTTTTCATCAAGTAGTACGCTGCTCCCGTTCGTTCAGCCAGCGCTTTGCCGCCGGACAAATGATCGGCATGCAAGTGCGAATCCACGATATGCGTGATCGTTACCCCTTCTTGTTTGGCCACTTGTTCATACACATCGACAAACCGCAATGGATCGACGACAAGCGCTTCGCTTCCTGAGATGACCATATACGACAGGCATCCTTTGCCGACGCGGATGAATTGGTAAATTTTCAATTGATCATCTTCGTATACCTTCGCTTGATGGAGATGCTCGCTCCACGCCTGCATCCCGCCGGCGAGCGTATACACGTTGTCAAACCCGGCTTCTGCCAGCTGCTCAGCGACAAACGCCGCCGATCCGCCCTTCGCACACACGACGACGATGTCTTGGTCTTTCGGAAGACGGTCGACAATCGAATCCACGCCGTCAATCAATTCGAAATACGGCACGTTCAAATACGCGAAGTTTTCCCCTTCGATTTTCCAATCGCGAAAATCACTTTCATTGCGAACATCCAAGATGAACAACGATGCTTTGTTTAACACCTTTTCCGTCATTTGTTGTACGGTCATTTCTTTCACCATCTTATCATATACCCCCTGATGTATATTTGATTGTTGAAAAAGGCCGCTCTATTACGATTGAGCGGAATCAAGCGGCCCGTTCCATTGCGACATGCCTGGAACAACGTTGCGCACACGGTCAAATCCGTTTTCGGCCAGCTTTTGCGCGGCCAAATCGCTCCGCGTCCCTGTGCGGCACACGACGTAAATCGTTTTGTCTTTCGGAAGCTCAGCCATCCGATTCTCGAGCTCCCCAAGTGGAATCGAGACCGCACCCGGAATATGGCCAAACGCATACTCCGCCGGTTCGCGGACATCCAAGACAAACGAATCCGGATCGTGAAGTTTTTCTTGCAGTTGTTCATTCGATACGACATGAGGGAATGTCGTTTCTTTGCGTGTTTCATGTTCCGCTGACTTGCGGATATAATGTTTCAAAACCCCATTTTCTTCAATCGTTCCTACATATTGATGCCCTGTGCTTTCCGCCCATGCTTTAATATCGGCTTTGGAGCCCTTGTCCGTCGCTTGCACTTCCAGCACTTGGCCTGGCTGCAGCTCACCGATGGCCTTTTTCGTGCGGACAATCGGCATCGGACAGGACAGTCCTTTCGCGTCTACCGTCATATCGACTTTAATCATTGACAAATTCCCTCCTTGATGGTTTATTCGACCGGTTTATTCGATCGGCCCTTCCCAGGCCAACATGCCGCCTGTCATGTTGACGACGCGGCAACCGCGGCTGTCAAGAAACTCCGCCGCGCGGCCGCTCCGTCCGCCGGAACGGCAGACAAGAATATATTCTTTTCGGCAGAATGAAGCGGCCGGCGAGCAACGAAGCAGGCAAAAGAAACAAAATGATGTTGATGATGGTTTGCGACATACCATTCCCTCATTTTAAATAAATAAGTTCACATTTCCTTCCGAAGCATCGGCCAAATAGGCAGCCACCCCCGCAAACTCAATGCCGTCAATCAATTCTTCCGGCTTCAGTCCAAGCAAATCGACCGTCATTTGACAGGCGACAAGCTTCACACCCTGTTCTTTCGCCATCTCGATCAACTGCGGAAGCGGCATGGCGTTATGCTTTTTGATCACCTTTTTGATCAGCTTCGGGCCGATGCCGGCAAAATTCATGCGCGACAGTCCCATGCGGTCGGCGCCGCGCGGCATCATTTTGGCGAACATCTTTTCAAGAAACCCTTTTTGCACCGGAACGGGCGCCTCTTTCCGCAAGGCATTCAGCCCCCAAAACGTGTGGAAAATCGTCACGTCATGATCATAAGCCGCAGCGCCGTTGGCGATGATGTAAGCCGCCATCGCCTTATCATAGTCGCCGCTGAACAAAATGATCGTTGTCTTTTTCTTCGGCTGTGTCATCTTGCTACCTCCTCTCCTTATACCTGTGTGGGTATATAAAAAGGTGAAAATTATCCTTTTTGAATCCAGAACATCAACACACCATTGTCTTCTTTCACATCAAGCACCGTATGGCCGCTCGCTTTCGCCCATGCAGGCAAGTCGTTTTTCGCCCCTTTATCGGTCGTGTGCACCTCGAGCACTTGACCTGATTGCAATTCGTCTATCGCTTTTTTCGCCCTCACCACCGGCATCGGGCAAGCCAATCCTTTTGCATCCAATACTTTTGCGACGTTCATGATGATGACCTCCTTCACACCAGAAATTTTATTACCATTACCCCTATGGGTATATTACCATGAGAAAAAGAACGTTGTCAACACTTTTTGTTGAGCAACGTATTAACGGCTTTTCACAAGCAACTCCACTGCTTCTTTGACAAGATGGTCTGTGCTTTCTCCTTTTTCCATGCTTTCCCGCAGACAATGTTCCAAATTGGTGCTGACGATCACCGCAATGGCGCGGTCAATGGCATTGCGCGCCGCCGACAGCTGGGAAACGACGCTCTTGCAGTCTTTGCCTTGTTCCATCATGCCAAGGATGCCTTTAATTTGTCCTTCAATCCGTTTTAAGCGGTTTTTGATTTCTTTGTTATATTCCACCGGCTCGTTCGCCCCCTTTCTTGACAATCACAAGCCGCGATTGAGTAGCTTTTCACCTCATAACCGTAACGGCGCAGCAACCGAATGCCGATATTTTTTTCGACCGCATCTTGAGCGATCACATGCAATGGCTGCCGCGGAATGGACGGCAGCTGCCGTTTGATATAGGCAACGGGAATATGCAGTGCGTGCCGACACATCCGGTCATTGACTTCATTATAATCACGCAAATCGACAATAAGCAAGCGGTTCGGCACTTGATCGACCGGAAGACACAAAACACCTTTTACCGAACCGTAGCGTCGATACAGCGCCACGACGAACACAATCAGAAAAATCAGCAACAAACTGCCCCCGATCAACAGCTCACCCTCCTCTTCTTCACCTATGCAAGGCGATGATATGCCCCGCATGGTATATGTCCAACAAACATCTATTTCCAAAACCTTTGTTCCCCATACAGTGTCGTTGCTAAAGCAAGCTCAAAAAATAGTAACCGAACAACCCCGTAATCAACAGCAACAAAGACGCTAAAAACCAGATTAAGGGCCGTGACGGTCGGAATGTCTGTTCATTAATTTGTTTTGCCTTTATCGCATAACTGACGGTAGAAAAAATAATGGTGCAGATCGAAATCACGACCGCCAACGCTCCGATCCATTGGACAATCGCCGTAGACAATGCACTGCTCGTTGACTTTTCATGCAAATGGATGACCAAAAACGCGATCCCGACCACCGCGATCGACGTGCGAATCCAGGCGAGAAACGTCCGCTCGTTCGCCAAATGTTGCTGAATATATTTGGAATCCTCTGTCGGTTGTTTTTCCTCCTTCATCTCTTTTCTCCCCCGCCTTCTTGCCTTTCTGCCGCCTGATCGGCCAACGAATCCTCACCTTCCCCCATCCATCAGCTGGCGGAATAAGCGAGTTCACCCAGATGGATGGCTTTGACATCCAACATGCTTTACAATCTAGGGGCAACTGAAACAGCGTTTTTCGCACACAGCTACCCCTATAGGTATATTAACTAGCGATTCAATAGGTTGTCAATGGTCTTGCCCAAACCGTTTGCGGAGGGAAAAGCGGCATTTTCCACGTCCCAGCACAAAAACGATCTGACGATATAATCATTGTTGTGAGACGATTCTGACCGCAGCCTGTTTGGAAAGGCGGCGATTCGCGTTGATTCATCTTTCCTTCCTTATGTTATTCTTATCCGCTTTTCTCATCGTTTTGCCTGGTCCGGATACGGCGATTGTGACGAAAAACACCATTTCCATAGGGAAAAAGGCGGGATGAAAACCACGCTCGGCGTTTGTTGCGCCTTGTCGATCCATGCGTTGGCGGCCGCCCTTGGGATTTCGGCGATGATTATGAAATCCGCGCTGCTGTTTTCGCTGCTCAAGTACATTGGCGCTGTCCCCGCCAGACACTGGCCTCTGTTTCGCATCCAAAAGAGCAAAAGCCGCATTCCTTCCAGGCGTATAGATGAAAAGGGTGTCTCGCATCGTTTGAGACACCCTTTCTCCATCTCTTACTCTTTCATCCTCATTGGCGCAGCGAGCCGATCGTTGGACATCAACAGCACACAAACGATCGTCAGCGCCGCGGGGATGAGCGCCCATAAAAACGTATCGGCAATCGACGAGGCGAGCGCTTCGGTCAAACGGTCGAGCACAGGGGCCGGGATGTGCGCCCGCGCTTCCGGCGACAACATCGCGCGCGGATCGTGCATATTCGCTCCAGGCGCCCCTTGCGCCATGCCGCGAAACTGCTCGGCCAATTGATCGGTGAACAAGTTGCGCTGAATGATGCCAAACACGGTAATGCCGACCGTCATGCCGAGCGACCGGACAAACGAGTTCGTTGAGCTGGCCGCTCCCCGTTCCGCTTCAGAAAAATGGTGGATCGCCGCCATGCCGAGCACCGAAAACGATGCTCCGACCCCTAACCCAACAATAATCATGTACAACGTCACCGTAAGCCGCGTGGTATGCTCATCAATCGTGCCAAGCAGCCCGATCCCAGCGGTAAACAGCAACATAAACCCGAACATCACGTTGCGGTAGCTCGTTTTCCCGGCCAAAAAGCCGCCGAGTTGGGCTGATACCGTCGTCGAAAGCATCATCGGCAACAAAATCAATCCGGAATTCGTCGCCGAACCGCCCGTCACCCCTTGGATAAAAATCGGGATGTACACGGTGGCGACAACAAACGTCGCGCCGGAGAAAAAGGCGACCAACGTCGTTGACGCAAACAGGCGCTCGCGAAACATATGGTAAGATACGATTGGCTCTTGTGCTTTCGTTTCTACATACAAAAACACGAGAAAGAGCAAGGCAAACGCCGAAAACAACCCGATGATCACGGCCGAGTCCCACGCGTACTTCTGGCCGCCAAGCTCCAGCGCAAACATCAGGCAGACGATCGCCGGAACAAGCGTCATCACGCCAAGCCAGTCAATGCTTTGCTTCGCATGCTTCGGCGACTCGCGGTAGTAGATCCAAAGCAAGAAAAACGCGACAATCCCAAGCGGAATGTTAATGTAAAACACCCAGCGCCAGTTGAGATAATCGGTGATATACGCGCCAAGCAGCGGGCCGAAAATGCTGGACAAGCCAAACACCGCGCCAAACAGCCCGCCCATCTTCCCGCGCTTCTCCGGCGGGAAAATGTCAAACATAATCGTAAACGCGATCGGCACGAGCGCCCCGCCACCGATGCCTTGAATGGCGCGGAAAATGCTGAGCTGCACGATCGTTTGCGCCATGCCGCACAACACCGACCCAATTAAAAACACGATGATGCCAAATAAGAAAAATCGCTTCCGTCCGTACATGTCGGACAATTTCCCAAAAATCGGCATCCCCGCCATCTCGGCCACCATATACGCCGACGTCACCCAAACAAACTGCTTGAGCCCGCCCAAATCGGCGACAATCGTCGCCATCGCTGTTGCCACAATCGTATTGTCCATCGAGGCGACAAAAATGCCGAGCAACAGCGCGACCACGACCAATCCCGTTTTCGTTTCCTTATTCCTCATCCGTTCCCTCTCCCTCTACCTCTGTCTTTTTTCTTTCACCATGGCATGTTCGTCTTGGGCAAACGCCATCTGATATTCAACAAGCCCGATCTCACAGCCTGGGCCGATCGTCACCCGCTCTCCTCGGACGATCGCGGCTTTCGTATATTCCAAATAAATCTCATCGCCTTCAATCGTGTCCGCCTCCAACGTGGCGGATAAGGAAGAAAAACGCGTCAGCCAGTGAATGGCGTTCCACGTTTTGTTTCGCTTGACGGAAATCGTCCGGCCGCCAATTTCCTTGACCGAACTGTCGGCAAAATAGAGCGACAATTCCACCTGTTCGGCATTCAGCGTCTGTCCGACTCGCACGACGCCGGTCAACGCGACCTTTTCCGCCTCGCAGCTTCCCGACACCGACAGCTCGCCATAGCCGCGAATCGCATGCGCTTCCACGTTCCCCTCCACCTGCACCATCCCGCGCAGCTGAAGATGCTGCAGATGGGCATGGCCGCGAATGTCTGCTTCCCCGAACACATCCATTTTCTCCATACGCACAGGACCGTCGATGTTCGCTTGGCCAAACAGGCGAAGCTGGCGGGCGGTGAGCGCTCCTTTCATGTCTGCCGAGCCAAACACTTTGCAGCGGTCGCATTCGACATCGCCGCGAATCGTCGCATCGCCGCGGACCGTCACGTGATGGAACGTGCCGCCGCCCGAAAACGCCGATCCGTTAATGGTCAAATTTCTCGCCGCCATCGTTCTCACCCTTTCTCTATGATTCCGATTTTCGCCTCTTCATCACATTCCAATGCTTCTCGGTACTCGACCCGCTCGATGTGACATCCCCGCCCGATCGTCACGCGGTTGCCGCGCACCGTTTTCGCCGTAGTATGTTCGAGATGAATGACATCCCCTTCGATCACATCGGCGGTCAACTCCGCTGGAAAAAACCATTTTTTGAACAGCGAACCTCCTTGCCTCTTTACCATAATCGTTTCCCCGCCGATCTCCGTAGCGCGGCTCGGACCAAACAGCTTTACTTCGATATAGCCTGCGTTCAACAGCCCGCCAACGGAGAAATGCCCTTCGACCTCCATCCGCTCGGCCGAACAGTCACCGCCAACGTCGAGCTCGCCATGGACACGGATCGTCTCCGCCGTGCATGAGCCTTTCACCAAGCCGTGGCCGCGAACCGTCGCCTCCTGGCATTGCACATGTTCTCCAATTTTCACACTCCCGCTCACTTTCATCCACTCGCACTCCATCCCACCTGTCACATGGCCTTTCCCGGCAATATGAACGTTGTTGGCTTTCACGCTTCCTTCGACGGTCGCATTTCCTTGCACTTGCATCTCCAAGCAATCGAGATCGCCATACAGCTTTCCATTCCCCGATAATTTCACCAAGCTGTACAGCCCGCCGGACGCATGCCCCGTTCCGGCAATGACCAAATCACGCCGCTCCATTTCTCATCCCTCCGAAAGCTTCAGCTTTAACTCTTCAATACATGCCGGCACATGCAGCCGCGCTGCGAGCTTTGCTCCTTCTTCGATGTACAAGTTGACTGCCCCTTCCGCCAAAAAGCAAGTCGCCATCCCCATTTTGCGAAGAACGATCAGCTCACATGATTTTCCTTGCAGTTTTGGATAATGGCTCTCAAACATCTTCCATATGTTTTTTCCCTCTTCCATGCTAATCTCGCCGGAAAGAAGCAGCCGATCAACAAGATAAAGAGAAAGAAGCTGCACAAACGAAACGTCGTTTCGATCGCTCAACTGGTTGTTCAATAATTGCAACACGACGTCCGAAACAATGTGACGTTTTACGATTTCTTCTTTCGTCATGACGACCGTCGCCGGATCAGGCGCAAACATCGCCGCCAACTCATCGAGAGACCGCTCATCCTTCAGCTCCTTGATTTTCTCAATGCGAGCCAAGATTTTTTCTCTCGGAAAAAACGTCTCCTGCCCAGTGAATGTCGATTTGCGAATAAACCATTCTTCCGGAATCAGCTTTTTCCGCTTCCAGCGATACAGCTGGCCGTATGAAATGCCGGTCAGCTCAAGCAGTTCTTTTTTCGAAATCAATTCCTGTTCCATGAGCAGCTCACCTCCCTCACAACCATAAATGTAACATAACATTGTTACGTTGTAAAGGGGCATATGTCAAAAAATGAGACAAGGCGATTGACAACCTGCCGTCTAGCTCAGTACAATGAAGCCAATTTCCACTGGCATCGCGATTCACATTATGAAGAGAGGAGAAAGAGAAACATGCATTCAACGTTGCAGAAGAAAATCGCCGCTGCCGCAAAACAAACGAAAGCCGATCTCGTCATCAAAAACGGAAAAATCGTCAACGTGTTTACACGCGAAATCGTCGAAGGGGACCTCGCCATTGCCGAAGGGACGATCGTCGGCATCGGCCGCTATGAAGGCAAAGAAACGATGGACGCCAAAGGACGCTATATTTGTCCTGGACTGATTGACGGACACGTGCATATCGAATCGTCGATGGTGCCCCCGAGCGAATTCGCCCGCGTCGTTCTGCCGCATGGGGTCACTACGGTGATCGCCGACCCGCACGAAATCGCGAACGTCGCCGGCGTCCACGGCATTCAATTTATGCTCGACGACGCCAAGCGGACGCCGCTTGATGTATATATCATGTTGCCATCGTGCGTGCCGGCCGCTTCCTTTGAACATGCCGGCGCCGTCTTGTCAGCTGCGGACCTAGCACCGTTTTTCAACGATGAGCGCGTTCTCGGCTTGGCGGAAGTGATGGACTATCCGTCATTAAGGGAACAACACCCGTCCATGCTTGACAAACTGGCGCTCGCGGCCAACTCCAACCGTCTCATCGACGGCCACTTGGCCGGTCTGGATGCCGATGCCATCAACGTCTACCGTAGCGCCTGCATCCATACGGATCATGAATGCGTCACCGCCGACGAAGCGTTAGAACGCATTCGCCGCGGCATGTACGTGCTCATTCGCCAAGGTTCAGTCGCCAAAGATCTTGACAAACTTCTTCCCGCCGTCACTGAGCATAACGCGCGCCGCTTTCTGTTTTGCACGGATGACAAACATCTGGACGACTTATGGTTCGAAGGGAGCGTCGACCATAACGTGCGGCTGGCCATTCGCGCTGGGCTCGATCCGCTTCTGGCCATCCAAATGGCTACGTTAAATGCCGCCGAGTGCTACCGGTTGTCGACCAAAGGCGCGGTCGCCCCCGGATACGATGCCGATTTTCTGCTGTTGGAAGATTTGGAAACACTGAATATCACCCATGTATTCAAATCCGGCAGACTCGTCGCCGAACACGGCCGAACCACCTTCCACTCTGAATCGTCAGCTTGCCGCGTCCAATCGGAATTACGGCAATCAATCCGTTGCCAACCGGTCACCGAAGCTGATCTTCGCATTCCGATGCGGAAAGGAAACAACGCCCATGTCATGGAGATCATCCCGAACCACTTGCACACGAATCATCGCATCACCGAAGTCGATGTCCAGGACGGAGCCTTTTCCCCTTCGGTCGAACGGGATTTGTTGAAGCTTGTGGTCGTCGAACGCCATCGCGGGCTTGGCATCGGCCTTGGCATCGTCCGTGGCTTCGGCTTCCAAGCAGGCGCCATTGCCTCTTCGATCGCACACGATTCGCACCACATCATCGCCGCCGGAACAAACGACGGTGACCTCGTCATCGCCATCGAACAGCTCCGCCAACAACAAGGCGGACTTGCCGTCGTCAAAAATGGAACGGTGCTCGCCAGCCTGCCGCTTGAAATCGGCGGATTGATGACTGGAAAAGACTATACCGAGGTGCTAAACGAATTGAAACAGATTGACCAAGCACTTAAAGCAATCGGCGCAGACGGCTCTTTCAATCCGTTCATCACCCTGTCATTTCTCGCCTTGCCGGTCATTCCCGAGCTCAAGCTGACCGATCAAGGACTATTTGACGTTAAACGTTGGGAGTTTATCCCGGTCGAAGCATAACGGATGGACTCCACATATACGAGCCTAGTCTCGCTATAAGCGAAGAGGGTGTCTCCCAAAGCGACGAGACACCCTTTTCACTGCGATGTGCAGCATCGACATTCACGTTATACGGCTTGTGAACACATGTAGTTGATGACTTGTCCATCTATCCACTTTTCCTCTCAAAATACACATGCAACCGATACTCACAAATTTCTTTCGTCCAATTGTACAACATTTCTTCATGTTCATGGGCGATGGAAAATTGGAGCGCAAACACATTGTTTACAAAAGAAATCAGCCCCTTTGAGCTGCCGCTCCATTTCGTCATCGGCATGCGAGCAATCAATTTGCTCACTTTTTCCTCGTCGTACTCCCAAAGGCATTTCGTTTCCCCATCGGAAAAATCGATGCGCTTCCGGTATTCTTTTTCTGTTAAATACTGGTGAAAGAACGGTGCCGCTTGTTGCGGAGTGATGGGCTCATGCCAGCCCGAAGGCCCACGCTCGAGCATGGCTTTTAAGACAACCATTTTATAACTTTTCGACATTACCGTCCGCTCAACCTCAACAAGCCACGGTTCATGCTTGAGAAACACTTCCTTCTCCAAATCCGACAGCTCCCCGGCCCAATATAAAAAACCGACATAAGAGTTGAACTCTTGTTTGTACTCGTCCGCTTCACTTCGGCCTTGGAGATGCAATTCTAAATACGTTGGTCGTCTGCCCAACTCCTGCTTGAGCTGTCTGTAATCGGCCAGCAGCCGTTCTTTGCGCGGTTGGCGTTTTTTCTGCATCTCCTCGAGAAGATGGATGGCCTGGACATCAAGATGCAGTTCGCATGGTTCCGGAACCGTTGGCACAACGGATTCCCTCGCTTTTTTCTTCGTTTCGCCCCGCTGTGCATCAAACAGGCGCAGCTTGACATCGGCATTGCGGTAGTTTCCGATTAAATCAATAATGACGCAGTAGTCCTTGCCTTCATACAGCCGCAGCCCGCGCCCGACTTGCTGGGTGAAGACGGTCAGCGATTCCGTCGGCCGCACGAACAAAAGGGTATCGACAGAAGGAATATCGACCCCTTCATTGAACAAATCGACGGTGAAGATAGCGTCCAGTTCACGGCGCTCCAACATGGCAATGGCCTGCTTGCGCGAAATGGCCGTCTGCTTCGAATGAAGGCTGATCGTCCGGTAGCCATGGCGTTGGAAATATCGGGACAGAAAATCGGCTTGCCGAATCGATGAACAAAAGACGAGTGTTCTTGTTTTCTTATACTGCTCCCACGCTCGCAAAATGTTCTCCGCCATCTCCTCGCGAAGCTGCGCTTGAAGCAGCTCTTCCTCATCATAGCGGTTGCCGAGCCATTTGATTTGCGAATAATCGGTGTCATCATACACGCCATAATAGTGAAACGGCGCAAGCCAACCGCGCTGCACTGCTTCAATAAAGTCAATCCGGTAGGCAACGTTTCCATCGCAAATCGCGTACACATCTTTATTGTCGTTCCGATCTGGAGTGGCGGTGATGCCAAGCAAAAATTTCGGCTGAAAATAACGAAGGACGCGTTCGTACGAGCGGGCCGCCGCATGGTGGAACTCGTCCACAATAATTAAGTCAAATGAGTCAGGACGAAACGAAAACAAATGTTTTTTCATGCTCAGCGTAAAGATCGAGGCAAACACCATATCCGCATTTCCGTCTTTTTGATTGCCGTCGTATATACCCGCCGTTCGATCCGGGATCACACGTTCGAACGACTGTTTTGCCTGGCGAAGAATTTCCTCGCGGTGGGCGATGAACAGCACTCGCGAAAAACGGCGGGCAAAAAAAGCGGCCAAATACGTTTTCCCAAGCCCGGTCGCCATGACAACCATCGCTTTATCGTATCCTTCTTCATACGCAGCTTCCAACCGCTCCAACGCCTCAACTTGGGCAAAGCGCGGCTGGATCGTTCCATATGGAGTAGCCGTCTCATGAACAACATCGACCTTGTCTGCCGTTTCCACCTCCTGCTTCTTTTCCGTTTCCGTCGGAAGCATCAACTCGATTTCCTCTGCCTCAGCCCATGTACGAGATAGGTTAGGATGGCGTTGGTGATTATCTTGATACTGTTTTTCATAGTCTGCGATTGTTTCGGCGTTGACCGGCACCGTTTCCAGAGCGTAAAACAGCTTTAAAAACTGCTCCATCGCTTCGGCAAATACATCTTCATCAACACTTTTATCCAGCCCCACATTCCACTCGATGCCGTCTGTGAGAGCCGAACGGGATAAATTAGAAGACCCGATGACAAAGTAGCCTTGTTCGCTATCTTCAAACAAGTAAGCCTTCGGATGAAACGAAATCCCATCACTTCTAAACAGGCGCACTTCGATGTCGGGATGAATCGAAATCAGTTCACGCAACGCTTCCGGCTGGGTGACAAACAAATAATCCCCAACACAAATTTTGATGTCTGCACCCCGTCGCGCAGCCGCCTCTAGACTGTCTTTCAAAAGGCGGACTCCAGATTTCATGGCAAACGATGTCAGTATGTATATTGTCGACGAGCGGCTTATCTGTTCCTGCAGCTTGTCAATGAGCCGCCGGGAAATCAACTCGACTTTACTCATCATGAACCTCGACCAAAAAAATTTTTTCACGGAAGCCGCCGCGCTCTTCTGCTTTTTTCGCCCGGATTTGTTCCACTTGTTCGATCGAAGCGCCATGACATGCGGCTAAGGCATGAATAATTTCCAACACATCCGCAAGCTCTTCGAGGGCGGCCTCGTCGGTCGCTGACTGAACATACTCCTCAAGCTCTTCAAACGCTTTCTTCTGTAGTTCTTTCCTATATTCTTCCGCGTCGAGTATGCGAGTAGTGAACGTTTTTCCGGCTTGTTCGATAATGGCCGGAATGCGGTCGCGAACGAGTTTATTGTATATCGGCATATCCATTCCTCCATCTACGAGACTATACGATTATTTTACAAAATCTCGCCTTTTTTTCATAGAAAGAACAAGCAGAAGGCCCCTTTTCCTAAGGAATATTGTTTCTGCCTAAATAAAACCGTTATCAATCGTTACAAATATAATTAAGCCAAAAACTTCACATACTCCCCCCTCCCCCGTGCCATACTAAGAAAAATCGACACGATTCGTGCTTGGAGGTTTGTATGGAATGGCTGCTGCTTTGGCTGCTCGTGGCGATCGGCATCGGATTGCTTTTGCTTAGTTTCCGCTTGTTGTCGTTGCGAGAGGTGTCGATCTCCTTTCTGCTCAATGCGTATGCGACGAGTTTTTTGGGCACGGTCACGGCGGGGGCCGGGCTGCTCGAGTATCCGATCCGTTTTTTTGCGGCTTATACGGGCAACAGTGTCATTTTTGAATATCTTCTCTATCCGGTCGTTAGCGTATACGTGTATGCGACATCAAGGCGTTCACGCGGGTTGGGCGTGGTGGCCCAATGTGCGGGGTATGCGGCGGCGATGACGGCATTAGAAGTAGTATTTGAACGATATACGGATTTGATTGAGTACCATGGCTGGACATGGGTGCACTCCTTCGTGGCCATGTTCCTTTTAACGCTCGCGGTTCGCCTGCTTGCCGGACGGCTGCTTCAAGAAAACGGGTGAGTTGGCATGTCTATTTCTCCTAGTTCGCGCTATACATATAGTATAGTTGTCCATAAAGGAGGCGAACGGGATGGTGCTGTTTGACATCAAACACCGCCTGTATTACGAAGCCATCAATTCCGCGCGCCCGAAAATGGCGCCAATCCGCCAAGACCGGGCGTGGGGATATGTATGGAAGACTGTAAACGGCGAGCGGGTGAAGTTTTGGATCGACTTCCAGCGTGGACAGTATCTGTATTTTGAATATGGACGAAAATGGTATCGAGTGAAGTATTTGCAGGCGGACGGGCGAAAATCAGGCGAAGACATATTGAACGGGGCGATGATTGATTTGACGGTGGATGGTCATCAGCTTCTGCTGCTGAAGGGGCGCATCCGCAGCCAGACAGCGCGCGCTATGTAAAAGCGGTTGCCCCCGAGCCATCCTACATGAACAGCTGACAGACGCGCTGGCACACATGCCTGATTCCTCCCAGCGAACTAAACTATGCTATCCTTATTGACCGCATAGACTGGGCAACAGAGTGCCCTAACAGGAGAGGGTGAAGACATGGATCGAATCCATTTATGGGCGTTGTTGGCTCTAGGGCTCATCCTACTGGCTTTCAGTTTGCGCAAACCACCCATTAAAGACGTGATTCTCGTGTTTTTATTGAAAGCTTATTTTTCCACCTTCTTCGGTGTGATTGTGGTCGAAAAGCACTTGCTCGATTATCCGGTGAGGTTTTTGGGGCAATACTTCGACACCAGCATCTTGTTTGAATATGTTCTCTACCCAGTCATGTGCGTGTATTTTTATCGAACATCATACCATTCAAGCATTTTCGGCATTGTCGGGCAATGCGTCTTGTATACAGCTGCTTTGACATTCGTGGAGGTTCTTTATGAAAGGCATACAAATTTGATTCGATATCATACGTGGACATGGATGCATTCGTTTGTCACGATCTTTCTCCTATCGTTTTTCGTTCGAATCCTGATGAAGCTGATCAACCGCTGGGAAGAGTCTGTCCGCTGTCGTTCATGACCGTTTTTCTTTCTAAAAGCACCCAAGCCCATTTTTGTTTTCCGCAAAAAGCCGTTGGCGGCCGGACGAATGTCCGCATAAAGCCCCTATGGCGACAGCGCGAGGTCCTCTTGGCAGCAGATGTCGAAGCAAGCACACAGGCGGCAAAGAGCCCTGCTCCTTGCCGCCTTCTTTTTATGCCCACCACATCTCGGGCAGTTCTTCTTTGAACAGCACGTGTTTGAGGAGCGCCACCGCTTTGGACAGCCCTTCGTCGATCGAGGCGAGCATGTCTTCGTGTTCAATGGAGAGTACATAGTCATAGCCGACGGCGCGCAAGGCGCTGACGATGTCGCGCCACCGTTTTTCGCTTTGCCCGTAGCCGACGGTGCGGAACACCCACGAGCGGTCGAGAATTTGGCTGTAATGCTTCGTATCCAGCACGCCGTTTTTGCGGATGTTCGCTTCGTCCAAGTACGTATCTTTCGCATGGACGTGGAAAATCGCTTTTTCGCGGCCGAGCAGTTTGATCGCTTCAACCGGGTCGATGCCTTGCCAAAGCAGGTGGCTCGGATCGAAGTTGGCGCCGATCGCTTCGCCGACGTGCTCGCGCAGTTTGAGGAGCGTTTCCGGGTTGTAGACGACAAAGCCCGGATGCATTTCAAAGGCGATTTGCGTGATGCCGTGCTCCTTGGCGAACGCCGCTTCTTCGCGCCAGTACGGGATGACGACTTCGTCCCATTGCCACTTTAAAATTTCCAGATAATCCGGCGGCCAGGAGCACGTGACCCAGTTCGGATATTTGGCGCCGGGATGGTCGCCCGGGCAGCCGGAGAAGGCGTTGATGACCGGGACTTCGAGCTGCTCAGCGAGCTTGACCGTTTTCCGCCACGTGTCATGCGATTGTTTCGCAAACGCTTTGTCCGGATGAAGCGGGTTGCCGTGGCAGCTGAGCGCGCTGATGATAAGTCCGCGGTCGTGAACCGCTTTTTTCAACGCCTTGATTTTGTCCGGCTGATCTAACAGGGCATCCGGATCGCAATGGGCGCTGCCTGGGTAATTGCCGGTGCCAAGCTCGACGGCTTCAATGCCCATCGCGGCCACTTTGTCGAGCATGTCTTCAAACGGCAACTGTTGGTACAAGACGGTAAATACGCCTACTTTCATTTGTTTTTCTCCCCCTTCTCGCGGTGTAGGGCCGGTCAGTCGGCGGCCGGCCCCAACGTTTCATTTCGTTTTGGCGCGCCGTTCGCGCCCTTGCTGGCGGCGGCCAAACTGACGCCGTTTATTCCGCCACCCGCACCCATCGTTTCGTCCGGTGGCTTTCCAAAATGGCGTCAACGATCGTCATCGTATGATGGCCGTCGGCGATCGTCGCAAACGGCAGCTCGCCGAGCGCCTCGCCGCGCTGTTTCTGGCTGATGGCGCTGTAAAAGTCCAAGAACAAGTTTTTCAGCCCGTCCGGCCAGCCTTCTTCATGGCCGCCCGGGTAATGGGCGAGCGAGGCGGCGCGCGGCGACAAAAGCGCCGGGTCGCGGACGACTTCTTCGTTCGGGCCGTTGCGGCGCCCGACCCAAAGGCGGTTCGGGTGCTCTTGGTCCCAAGCGAGCGTCATGGCATCGGCGGCGATTTCAAAATACAGCCGGTTTTTCCGGCCGGCGCTCACTTGGGAAATCGTGAATGCGCCGTGGGTGCCGTCGTCAAAATGGACAAGCACGCTGCCGCCGTCCTCCGTATCAATCTGGACCGGTTCAGCGTCTTGAGCGCGTCCGGATGTGAACGTGCTTCCTTCCTGTTTCGGCTTGTAGCGAACCGGATGGACGGTGCGCAAATCGGCGAACACTTCGACGATGCGTTTGCCGAGCACGTATTGCACTGTGTCGCACCAGTGCGAGCCGATGTCGGCGATGGCGCGCGACGGGCCGTTTTGCGCCGGGTCAAGCCGCCAGTTGTAGTCGGTGTCATAAAGCAGCCAGTCTTGCACATAGCCGCCATAGACGAAATGAACGCGCTTCGCTTCGCGGGCGAGCCGCTCTTTCGCCTCAGCAACGAGCGGGTAGTGGCGGTAGTTGAAGCAGACAGCGCTCAGCCCCGGGCTTTTTTCCGCCAGTTGTTTCAGTTCGGCCGACTGCTCGCTGTCCATGGCGAGCGGCTTTTCCGACAACAAATGTTTCCCCGCCTCCAGCACGGCCTTGTTGATCGGAAAATGCAAGACGTTGCGCGTGCAGTTATGGACCGCTTCCACGTCCGGGTCATTAATCAGCGCTCGGTAGTCGCCGTATGCTTTCGGAATCCCGAACCGGCGCGCGGCTTCTTCCGCTTTTTCTTGGCTGCTTGAGGCGATGGCGACAATGTTCACCAACGGCAAGCGGCGGAGCGCCTCGATATGGGATGAAGCGGAAAAGCCGGTGCCGATGATGCCGACATTGATCGGTTTCACGGCGTCACTCCCCCTTGTTTCGCTTTGATCGGTTCCAGCGGCTTGACGTTGCCGAAGACGATTTCCCCGCGGTTGACCGGCGCGGCCCAGCGGACGGCGTTGGCGATCACTTTCAGCACGTCCGGGTGATGGTACGTCGGGTACGTTTCATGGCCAGGACGGAAGTAGAAAATTTTCCCCTTCCCGCGCGTGAACGTGCAGCCGCTGCGGAACACTTCCCCGCCTTCAAACCAGCTGATGAAAATCGTTTCGTCCGGCTCCGGAATGTCGAAAAACTCGCCGTACATTTCTTCCTGGTCGAGCTCGATGTACGGCCCGATCCCTTCGACGATCGGGTGGCCCGGGGCGACGACCCAGAGACGTTCTTTTTCATCGGCTTCGCGCCATTTCAAATTGCATGTCGTCCCCATCAGCTTTTTGAAAATTTTCGAGAAGTGGCCGGAATGAAGGACAATGAGCCCCATTCCTTCGAGCACGCGGCGGTGGACGCGTTCGACCACTTCATCTTTCACTTCATCATGGGCGATATGCCCCCACCAGATGAGGACGTCGCACCGGTCGAGCACTTCGTCGGTCAAGCCGTGCTCCGGTTCGTCGAGCACAGCGGTCGCCGTGTCAAACCCGGCTTCAGCCAGGTAGCTCGCGATAACGGCATGCATCCCTTCCGGATAAATCGCTTTGACTTGTTCATCTTTTTTTTCATGGCGAAATTCGTTCCAAACGACGACGCGGATCGGTGTGGTCATCCGTTCGCTCCCCCTTGTTTTTTCAGCCTGCCTGTACGCGGCTAGGCGGAGTGTTTTTTTGGAATGTTTCTCCATGTTCGCGACTCGTTGGGACTCCAGCGCGATTCATGGAGCGTTTCTCACCATTCGAGGCGGACTTGCCGACCTTGTTCAGACGATTCGTAAATCGCTTCCAACACTTTGGCGATCGTAAGCCCTTGTTCAGCGGTGCAAAGCGGCGGTGTGTTCTCGGCGATGCTCGTCAAGAAATGGTCAAGTAGCGCCACCCGTTCGCTTTGATCGTCAAAATGGAGCGTGACATCAGCCGGGACGCCGTATTCATTGCGGAACCATTTCACTTCTTGGCGGTTGCCGGCCACATTCCACTCCCAACGCACGCCGCCTTCCGTGCCGAGAAACTCGACATACGCCCGCTCTTCTTCAATGTGCGACGCCCAGCTCGTCTCAAGGAGCACCGTCGCGTCGTTTTCGAGCTGGATGAACGCGGAAGCAAAATCTTCGACCGTATACGCAGCGTTCGGCGCAAACGATGTCCCCGGCCATGCTCCTTGATGGCGCGGACCGAATTTGGCGTACGTTTTCCCGGTCACGGCAACCGGGTTCGGATTCCCGAGCAGCCAGAGCGTGACATCGAGCATATGGACGCCCAAATCGATGAGCGGGCCGCCCCCGGAGCGCTCACGGTCAAAAAACCATGCCCCCCATGCGGGAATGCCGCGGCGGCGCACCCAGCCTGTTTTCGCGTAATAAATCTCGCCGAACGCGCCGGATTGGATTCGCTCATGAAGCCATTGCGCCGCTTGGCGGAACCGGTTGTTCAGCGCTACCATAAACTGCTTGCCCGATTCATCGCGAGCGCGGATGATGGCGTCCGCCTCTTCCGCTTTGGTCACCATCGGCTTTTCGCAAAGCACGTGTTTTCCGGCCCGCAAGCTGTCGACCGACACTCGGGCGTGCAAAAAGTTCGGCACCGTGATGATGACCGCATCGACGTCCGGCGAGGCGAGCAACTCTTTGTAGTCGCTGTACACATCGCGAATGCCGTACGTTTTCGCTTTTTCCGCGGCTGCTTGTTCATTGACGTCGCAAATCGCTTGCAAAACGGTGCGCTCCGAAAGCTTTAGCGCCGCCTTGATGTGTTCGTTGGAAATCCCTCCGGCTCCAATCAAGCCAAGGCGGATTGGACGGTTGTTTTTCATCATTCTTCCCCCTTGCGTCGATTTGATCTGCGATTGCCGCCCAATGTAATCGATTACATCAAGCGACAAAAAATGATTCCTTGCCCCGCCGCTGGGAAGAAGCGCCTCCATGGCGCTTAGCGCTTCCCCCCGCACGATTCGCGGATAACGAGCTGATCAGGCAACACAAACTGGCGGCGTTCCACGTCATTTCCTTCAATCAATTGAAGCAACAGCTCCATCGCTTTTTGGCCGATCTCAAACATCGGCTGGGCGATTGTCGTGAGGCTCGGTTCAAAAATCGAGGCCATTTGAATGTCGTCAAATCCGACGACCGCCACATCGTCCGGAACGCGCCCGCCGCGATGGCGAACCGCTTTGATCGCCCCGATCGCCATCTCATCGTTGGCGGCGAAAATCGCGGTCGGCGGCTTCTCAAGAGCGAGCAGCTTCAACGTTACATTATATCCGGACTCATAGGTAAAATCGCCTTCCTGCACGAGCGCAGCGTCCTCCTCAAGCTCATGCTGGGCCAGCGCCTGTTGATAGCCGCGCAGCCGATCGCGGCTCAAAATGATGTTCATCGGCCCGGATAGGTGGGCGATGCGGCGATGGCCAAGGCGGATCAAGTGTTCTGTCGCCTTGCGGGCGCTGCTGATGTTATCGATCGAAACGGTCGGGATGTCCGTCCCTTCCAAATACTCGCACGCCAAGACGATCGGAAACTGCCGCGCCATCTCTTCCACCAGCTCTTTGCGGATGCGGGCGGTCAAAAAAATCATCCCGTCGACTTGCCGCTGCGGCAGCAAATTCAAATACTGCTCCTCAAGCCGGGCATCGTTTTGCGTATCGCCAAGCAGCACCTGATAGCCATGCTCGAGGGCGACCGCTTCAATGCCGCGCAACACCTTTGAGAAAAACGGATTCGTAATATCGGGCACAACGACAAGCACCGTTTCCGTCTCCATCCGCCGCAAATACCGGCCAAGCACGTTCGGCTGGTAGTTCAGCTCTTCAATGGCTTCGAGCACGCGCTGCCTCGTCTCTTCAGTGACGTTGCTCGCGTTGCGCAGCACGCGCGACACGGTGGCCGTCGATACGTTTGCCCGCTTCGCTACATCTTTTATGCTTGCCATCGGTGCAGTCCTCTCAGTTATGTAATCGATTACATCACCATCGTATCGAAAAGACTGGGCGGTTGTCAAGCATTGTTTTTTCGATCCGTCGATGAATCGATGCTTCCCACTCCAACCGCAAGCGTAGGCGGGACAGGGTTCAAATCTTCGTCTCTATAAAAGACGTATCACATGATGAATACGGGCATTGTCCAAGACTAGCGCCCCCCACTCTTTCGACAAGAACCAAAAGTTCGGGAGCGAATGTTTCTTTATTTCAGCCGTTTGTTCGAAAAGTACCGCACCCGCATCGTTCCGATCGCCGTCTTCAGCTATGATGCCCTCCGTGAGGAACCGTCCGTATTCTCGATCAAATTTCCCTTTGGCGATGTGCTGCAGTTTCGCTTTTTCCCCGTAGAGCTGCGCAAGAAACATTGGCGGGATTCTATTCGGCATGACAATTCGATTGCGGCTGCCCTTCTTGGCAAAATGGGGGTATACTGAAAGTGAGAAAATCGAGGTGAACTACTCCCACTTAGCTTTGCTTGAAGTGAGAGCTTCTCAGTTCCGCGACGAAAGCAACCTTTCGTCTCCCTGAGCGTGACTTCGGGTCGTCCCAACCCTAGATATCCGACATGACGGAAGTTCTTTTCTACCTTGGCTATTTTACGAGTGGAAGGAATCTGCTTGGTTCTCGCCTATTCATTTGTCCACTCAACCCCCATATAGCCACTTATCAAGAAACATATGATATATTCAATTTATCATAAGATTTGGCTAACGCCAACCGAAATTCATCTCCCACTGATCGTTGGGCTACGCCCTTCACACGCTTGAAGTGGGAGACTTCTTTCGGAATTATGTTAAAGCCCCACCTCTAAGCGAAGCGTAGGTGGTGGGTAGTTCACCCAAACCTATCCGACCATCCACACTGTAAGCAGACAAGGTAAAAGGGCGCCTTTGCATCGAAGCAAAGGCGCCGATCCGATATTACTCAAGCGCCTGGCGCGCACGGTCTTGCAGCATTTTCACCCCGGCCAGCGAGATCAAGCCCATGACGACGATATAGAAGGAGATGGCCGTTGCGCTGCCGTATTTATGCAGCAGCCACGTGCTCACGAGCGGCGCCGGACCGCCGGCGATGATCGATGCCAACTGGTAGCCGAGCGAGGCGCCGCTGTAGCGCAGGCGCGTCGGGAAGTTTTCCGCGATCATGGCCGCCTGCGGGCCATACAGCATGCCGTGGAACACCATGGCCACGACCGTCGCCAAAAAGATCAGCCCAACACTTTTTGTATTGACAAGCCAATAATACGGAAACGCCCAAAGCATCAACAAAATCGTTCCCGTCATATAGACGCGCCGCCGCCCCCACCGGTCGGATAAATGGCCGGAATAAACGATCGAGAGCGCGTTAATGATCGCGGCAATAATCGTCACATTGACGAAAATGCTTTTTTCCATCCCCAAAAATGTCGTCCCATAGCTGACGATAAACGTGACAAAAATGTAGAATGACCCGTTTTCAATCACCCGTGCAAGCGCCGACCAGAGAATTTCGCGTGGATGCTTGACCAGCACTTCGCCGACCGGCATCTTGCTCGTTTCTTGTTTTTTCATCGCTTCTTGGAACAGCGGCGATTCGAGCACTTTCAACCGGATATACAGCCCGACGGCGATGAGAAGGAAGCTGACGAGAAACGGAACGCGCCATCCCCACGCATAAAAGCTGTCGCCGCCTGCCGCCAACATGAGCGTCGTCACAAGGGAAGAGGACAACAGCCCGAACGGCACACCCATTTGCGGCAGCGAAGCCATCAACCCGCGCCGTTTGCCTTCTTCCCACTCCATCGCAATCAAAATGGCACCGCCCCATTCCCCGCCGACGCCAATGCCTTGAATCAGGCGCAGCGCAGTCACCAGCACCGGTGCCCACAGGCCGATTTGCTCATATGTCGGCATCAGGCCGATGAACGCCGTCGCCAATCCCATCAACAGCAAGGTGACGACCAAGGTCGCCTTGCGTCCGATCCGATCGCCAAAGTGGCCGAAAATCGCCGCCCCTACTGGTCTCGCAATAAACCCTAAGGCGAATGTCGTAAACGACTGCATGAGCGCTACATATGAATCATTTTGTGGGAAAAACAACTGTGGAAACACGAGAGCGGCCATCGTCCCATAAAGGAAGAAATCGTACCATTCAATCGTCGTGCCGACCACACTTGAAATCGCCGCCCTCTTTTTTTGGCGCTTCAATTCCGCCGCATCCATCATCGCTACGGCCATTCACAACACCCCTTTCACGCAATCAAACTGCGCGCATTTTATAGAAAAGGTCCATGAGCAACTTTACCCTCCACCCGGGCATGAAAATCACCACTCACCAACGTGGGATTTTCACGGAAATGGAAAAACAAATAGATGATAGCAAAAAAACAAACATAATGTTAGCGCTTCCAAAAACCGAAATGTCATGCATTCGTTTCTTTATCGGACCGCGACACCATGTCATAAGCCCGTCATGGAGCTTTCCCTTCCCGGGCAACAAGCACATGCACAACGGCATCGACGACCGTTTCTTCTCGTTGGTTGACGATCCGCTGATGCACCGTGACCAACCCCGCTCGCTCCCCCCGTACCGTCAGCTTCGTCACTTCTGATTCTACATAAATCGTATCGCCGATTTTCACCGGACGGACGAAACGGAGCGCATCAATCCCATAAAAGGCGAGCACGCATCCCGGCTCCATCACCCACAGCCCTGTCGCCGCCGACAGCGTCAGCATCCCATGGGCGATGCGCTCGCCAAATGGCGTCCGCTCGGCATATTGCCGATCCATGTGCAACGGATAAAAATCGCCGGAAACGCCGGCAAACTGAACAATATCCGCTTCGGTGATCGTTCGCCCGCGCGAACGGTGGCGCTCGCCAAGCACATACTGTTCAAACGGACGGTCAAATCGCACGCCTTCCCCTCCCCTTGACTGGTGCAAAAAAGAGGAAAAACAAATTCCACCCCCTTTCCGGCTGCCATCTCCATTTTTGTAAATATTCAGAATATTAATCGTGCATATCGTTGGCTTTTACGCATCCCTCCCCGCTAGACGTCTGCCATTAACATATGAACGGAGTGGAGCGGATAGAACTTTCTCTTTCTCTGTTTCGTGTTTCAACATTCGCATTGCCGCAAAAAACAAAAGGATGCTCACCTGGCATCCTTTTTCGAATTGATCCCTTATTCCTTTACCGAGCCGGACGTGAGCCCAGAGACGATGCGGCGCTGGAACAACAGCACCATGACGACGAGTGGGATCGTCACAATCACAGTGGCCGCGGAAATTTCGCCCCACGGGATCGTATACTGGCCTTGGAACATGGCAATGCCGACCGGGACAGTTTTGTATTTTTCCGCTGTATTGATCGTCAAGGCAAATAAAAATTCGTTCCATGCAGCAATGAAGACGAGAATGGACGTCGTAAACACCCCTGGCACCGCAAGCGGCAAAATGATTTTAAAATACGTCTGCATCGGCGTCGCCCCATCCATTTTCGCCGCTTCTTCCAAATCAAACGGAATCTTGCGGAAAAAGGTGACGAGCAGCCAAATCGACAACGGCAAAGCAAACGTCGTATACGGAATGATCAATCCCAAGTAGCTGTTCGTCAACCCGAACTTTTTCACAAACATGTAAATTGGTGAAATGGTGGCAATTTGCGGAAACATGGATACGGCCAGCACCAAGCCGAGAATGACCGTCTTGCCTTTAAACTCGAGGCGCGCAATCGCATAAGCCGCAAACGCGGCAACAAAGACCGTATACACCGTTGTAATGGTCGCCACGACCGTACTGTTCCATAAATAGCGCAAAAACGGGTAATTGACAAAGACCGATACATAGGACTTCAACGTCGGATGGCTCGTAAACCATTCAAACGCTTTGTCGCCAAACAATTCGCTGAGCGGCTTAATGGAACTAAGCAAAACCCATAAAAACGGAAACATCACAAAGAACACGAACAGAGCCAAAAACACATAAAAGAACGGACCGGCTTTTTTTTGCATGGTCTCACCTCTTTTCGTTATCGTTTGACGCTGGAGCCATCAGACAACAAATCTTTCCCAAGCCAGCGAATATAGATCATGGAAATCACCGCCACGCAGAGGAACACGATGACAGCAAGCGCCGATCCCGCGCCGAAATTCGTCTGCGAGAACATGACTTTATACGCTAAAATCGAAATCGTCTCCGTCGAGTTCGCCGGCCCTCCGCCGGTTAAGACGTAAATCAAGTCAAAGACGCGGAACGCATCGAGCGTGCGAAACAGCAGCGCGACTAAAATGCTTGATTTCAACAATGGCAGCGTGATTTTCGTGAATTGCTGCCATTTGGTCGCTCCGTCGATCGAGGCGGCTTCATACAACGAACTCGGGATCGTTTGCAGCCCGGCGAGCAACAAGAGCGCCATATAGGGGGTTGTCTTCCATACATCGGCAAAAATGACCGCAAACATCGCCCCTGCTTCCGTTGTCAACAAATCCCCCATTCGGTCGACAAGGCCAATCGTTTCGAAATATTTGGCGACAATGCCGTTTTGTCCATCGTATAAAAATTTCCACATGAGCGCAGATACAGCGGTAGGAATCGCCCACGGAATCAAAATCGTCGCCCGCACCAACCCGCGGCCAAAAAAGGCCTTATTAATGAGCAACGCAATTCCAAGCCCTAACACGAGCTCAATGGCGACCGACACCACCGTAAAGAACGTCGTATTCCATAACGCTTTCCATAAGCGCATGTCACTGAAGCTGTCCTTATAATGCTTGAGGCCGACAAAGTTCGGCTCGATCACAACCCCTTCGAGCCCTTCGGCCAAGCCGACGACTTTATCCGCTTGCCGCAGTTCGCCCGCTTTTTTCATCTCCTTGAGCGTCTGGACGACATCATGAACCGTGTCGGTCAGCCGCTCGGCCGTCTGTTTGTCCAGCTCGGCGATCTTCAGCTCATCGCTTGGCGTCCCAAAATTGTCGAGCACTTCGTTCACTTTGTCATATTGCTTCGCCACTTGATCGTCGGAACGGATCGCCGCGTCCAGTTTCGCGAGTTTTCGTTCGATTTGCGCCAATGTTTGTTTCGTTTGTTCATCCGCAGCCTCCATCTCCTGCTTGAGGGCGCTTTTGAGGAACGGATAGTTTTGTAGATATCCTTCCAGATCGAGGCTGTAACTCCAGTGAATCGACGATTTGGTCGGATCATTGAGCCGATAGTCGAACAAGCTGTAATAAAAGGACTGGATGACGGGCCAAATGGCAATCGCCAAAATAAGCAGCATGGCCGGCGCGACAAGCGAATAGCCCAACAGGCGCTCCATTCGCTTTTCATTCCTCATCGCTGTTCTCTCCCTTCTGCTTGGAAAAGGATATTAGCCTTCAGCACCGGGCAGACGACGGCCTGAAGGCTAATGAATCAAAAATGGTAAAATCAACATCGCGTTCTCTTTGTTTGGCTGATGGGGCATTGGCCGGCGTTGGGCCAGATTCGGGCCGCTGCCGAGCGCCGGCCAAGTCATTCTCCTTATTTATTCAAGGCTGCTTTCATTTCTTTTTCCATATTGGCCACGGCTTGTTCGACCGTCAGCTCCCCGGCCAGCGCTTTGGATACGTTAATTTGGATGATTTCCGAAATTTCCGGATAGTTCGGGACGACCGGGCGCGGCACAGCAGCGTTCAAGGCATTGACAAATCCTTCTTCCGCAAAGAACGGATTGGCTTTTAAGACATCCGGGTCTTTAAACAGCTCCGGAAGCGTCGGCGCTAAACCACCGTAAATCGCGGAAATTTTTTGCCCCTCCGGCCCCGTCATAAATTTGACAAATTCCCATGCTTCTTTCGGATGTTTCGAATATTTGTTGATCGCGGTCATCCAGCCGCCCAGCGCGGCAGCCGAACCTTTGTCCCCGGCCGGGAGCGGAGCCACGCCGACTTTGCCGACGATTTTCGATTGTTCTTTGTCATTCGCCAGCGCGTATTGATAAGGCCAGTTGCGGATAAACGGCGATTGCCCTTCAATGAACGCGGTATGCGATTCCGGTTCAGTGAAGGTGGTGATATTGCTCGGCACAACATCGGACTTGACGATTTCCACCATTTTCTTCAGCCCTTTGATCGTTTCTGGGCTGTTGATCACGACATTCCCGTTTTTATCGACGATTTGTCCGCCGTAAGAGGCGATAAATTCGACGGCGTTGCACACCAATCCTTCATATTGTTTGGCCTGCATCAAATAGCCGAATTTCGTGCCGCCCTTTCCTTTCAGCTCTTTCGCCTCTTTCAAGAGTTCATCCCATGTTTTCGGCACTTTGTCTTTCGGCACCAAGTCGGTGCGATAGAACAGCATGCCGGCATCAATGAACTTCGGCATCGCCCATTGCTTGCCATTGAAGTTGCCGGCCGCGAGCGCCCCTTGGTTGTATTTGCTCAGGTCAATGCCGTCTTTCTCAATAAAGCGGTCGAGCGGCAGCGTATAACCCGCTTGAGCAAACTCAGCCGGCCAAATGACGTCGAGATCCATAACATCGATTTCCGACGACTGCGCGTTTAACATCGTCACATACGCATCATGCTGCTTCCCGGTGTCAGCCGGCATTTCGCGAAATTCCACATCGATGTTCGGATGCGTTTTCTCGAACGCTTCGATGATTTTTTCAGTGGCTTTCGTGGAATCTTGGCCGCGGGCATAGACAATTTTCACGACTTTTTCGGATTGCCCTGTTTTCCCTTCTTCTTTTTTGCTGTCTTGGCCCGCATCGCTGGCGCTTTGGCCGCCGGAGCATGCCGCAAGCCCCATCGTAAGCGCTAACAAAAGCGCGGATGATTTCAAAACTTTTTTCATCTTTGTTTCTCCCCCTTTGCCTTTGTTTGAGTTGTCCAATCGTCAATTCACTTCTCGCATCAATGCGGCTTCGAACTGACGAACCACCTCCTTGATGAAACATCTACCGCTTTCCGCCTAGGCAACCATGGCTTCTTGTCTATACAAGATGCTTTGTAATCGATTACATCAAAGTGTCACATTCCCCTCGTTTTGCCGCTCCTTGCCGCCGATGCCACAGCTAGGGGCAAGGAACGCTTGGCGCGCCCGGCTTTTCCGCCAACGCCACCTGTCTAGGTCGCGTGCGCCTTCCGACTTTTTCGGATAAATTTTCTATGTAATCGATTACAAAATTATCTTACCTTGTTGCAAAATCGCTCGTCAAGTCCCTAAATTCTTTTTTTATCTTGCCAACAAAGAAAAAGGGGCTGAAACTCCATTATATGGTAAAACGAATGAAAAGCAGGACCCCTACAACAAGGTTTTTCTAATTGGGAAATGACATGGTAAAGCCGTATCCATGATGAAATCACCAGCCTCCTAGAAGGTCGGTGAAAAACCGCTGTCACACACGAATCGGCGGCATTTTCATTCAGAAAAGAAAGCTTACTCTGCAAGGTTTCTCTAATTGAGAAAAGAATGAAATCAGCAGTATTTTGCCTTAAATCACCAACCTTCTAGATACATGCCCGAAGTATGCCAAAATATGCCTCTCGTCCCTTTGATATATCAAGGGATTAGAGGCATTTTGTTTGTCTAGCCACTCTTGAACTCGGGGTCAAATGAGGCATAGATTTATTCCTGTTTTCTTAACTTGATGGCTATGGGGGTACCATGTTTGTCTCTTAGGGTATGGAAATCACTGTAATGGAAATGCTTATCTACAGTTTCATGTTCAAGTGACAAACCAAGGACTACCTATGGGATACGTGGTAACGGCGGCATCCTGTCACGATCGAACCGCAGCTGAAACCGTCATGACTCCAATTTCTCATCCCTATAACTTGGGTGACAAAGGATTCATCAGTAGTGAATGGCAAAAAAAGTTGTATGAAGGGTACCAAATCGCTTTTTGGACTCCATCTCGCAAAAATCAGAAACACCGCCCATCTGAATCATGGGAGAAATGGCTCAAACAAAAACGGAAAGTGATCGAAACGGTGTTCTCCGTCCTTATTGACCAGTATTGTATAGCAGACATTCGTGCGAATTCGATTTCAGGGTTTGAAGTGACACTCGACGGCATCTTGTTGGTGTATTCACTTGTAACACTCGGGCTAGTTGAGCGCTAGAGCTCAACTAGCACCACGGGTTCAATGATTTTTACTTCAACCCTATTCTTACTTCACCGTCATGAAATATCTCAATAACATATCCTGAAGATGGTGAAAATATCCATGTATCAAAACTTACAGCAGTAACATCATCTATAACTTCAAATACTTTATTTAACTCAGATTGAATGATAGGTAATGTCCCTTCATCCCAAATTACATATATAACGTTGCTGTATTCATCAATGTTTTGGTTCAAAAAGGAGATGATCTCATCAACTGTATTCACTTTAGCATGATAAGTCACTTTCTCCCATTCAATACGCCCCCACTCAGTAAATGGAAAAGAATTCTCAAAATCTCTTAGTACTTGTTCTCTCTCTCGATCAGATAAGACGTGTACATTCTCACCTAGTGCTTCAATACACTCATCTAATAAACTCATTCAAATTCCCCCTTATCTATTCAAATGTTTTAATAAAGATTTAAAGGTGCTTTCGTTACCCTCAAATGGAATAACGATTTTTCGAGCCCCTGATTCATAGAAAAGGCCCGGAACAAAAATCCGGGCATGCGCACTTTTACAGAAACTCCATTATAACCCATGTGACCGTATCCGTATGATTTCTACAATTCCCCCCAAGATATAATTACTACGTTACCTATGTTTCTGTAAATTAATTTAAATATTCATTTTCCCACTTTTCTTGTTTTTCCACAGGACTCATTTCTGAAAGATCGTCATATCCATAGTGGATTTTCATTCGGCCTGTGTTATCCAAAATGTAAGTTAAATTCGTCCATGGTTCTTGTTCTTTGAATTCTTCTCTTAATCTAGAAAAACAGCTATACAACTCATTTTCTAACCTATCAAATTCATTCTCATCAACATCAAATAAATCTGTTATATCAAGGCTATATACCGGCTCTCCTTCTTTTTCTGGATAATAATAGAAAAAGATTTTTTTATAACCTTCTCTAAATTCGGCGTATAACAGGATTTTTCTCCATGCCTCAGGAATCATATTAACTAATATATCTGCAATTTGTTGGTATATATATTCCATTTTATACGTTTCCATCTTACTTACCTCCTGAATAGTTAATTAGTCTCTCCGAATATTTTTTACCATTTATGGAGTAGTCGATTTTAAATTCTTTCGGTCTAACCGATTGTCCCTCATATATAGGCTTCACCCTAATCGTTACCTCTTTCCCCTCTTCTAAAGCTTTTTTCCATGTATTCTCTAGAGTTTTATACTCACTCCTATTTAGTGTAGCATTCATAGGTACTAAGTTATCAATATCGCCAGACCCTTTAAATATACTTGCTATTAAATGACCACCTTCATCGTTTGATAGTCTATCTTCCCTTCCTACTACTTTTTGAGCGTACGAATTTCGGTTGGTTTTTCCTAACTCTAATTTAGCTTCAACACTAGAAATACGTCCCCTATCATCAGTAGTATATCTATATCCTTCTTTTGTTGTATACCCTACATTTGGCTTTAAGGTTTTTTTACGATTAACCCTTGTGTATTGTTCACCATATTTAACATTCTCTATTTCCTTAACCGCTTTCTCCGAGACCCCTTCGCCCCGGCTCATTCGCTGGTACAGTTCGTTCGCGTGTTGGACGAAGTGGGAGCTTCCTGTTGTCGCTAAAGTGGCTCCATGAGTGGCTCCGGCAACAGCGATGGCAGTGGCTGGAGCTCCGACCGCCGCTCCTACTCCCGTGCTGCTAAGGGCGATTCCGGCTGCGGCTAAAGGGATGGCCCCGGCTGTTTCGATTACTCCGGCTACAGTCGATACCGCGTGTCCCGTCATTTGCCCCCATTCGTAGGCGACGGGATGCGGACTGTGATAAGGACGGTGTGCCAGATTGTATGTCACGTCCTGTAAAGCCGCATCTCCCGCTCCTCTCACAAACTCCACTGTGCTTTCAATGGGGTGTTTGGTCAATCCATGCCATGATTTTTGTGCATTCTTCGCTACTTGCCGAGCCGTTTGTTCGACTTTTTCTCCTGCATGTATTATACCATGAACGGTCTGTTTTGCGATATGCCCTGCTTTCTGTTCTATTTTGTGTGCGCCACGATCAGAGGTTTTCGCTAAAGCTTTGATTTCTTGTCCGAGTTTGTGCTCTATGTGGTGAGCCGCTCGATGAATCGCCTTCTCGGCCTTTTTTACATCGTGGGCCACATGCTGTACAGCTTGTTCCGCTTTCTTTTCTGCATGCTGAAATACTTCCTTGGCCTTATGGCCGATATGCCCCGCGTCTTTCGCTACTTCTTTGGCTGCGCGTTCAACTCTCTTTTCAACCTGATGGACCGCTCGATGCACGGCCTTCTCGGCTTTTTTCACATGGTGTGCCGCATGTTTGATCACTTGTTCCGCTTTCTTTTCCGCGTGATGAAACGCTTCTTTCGCTTCGCGGCTGATGTGCACGACATCTTTCTTTACTTCCTTGGCCGCGTGTTCAACTCTCTTTTCAACTTGATGCACCGCTCGATGCACGACCTTCTCGGCTTTTTTCAAGTCGCTGGCCACGTGTTTGGCTGTATTTTCTATTTTTTTCTCTACATAGTGGCTCGCCTTGCGGTTGTGTGCGGCCTTGACGCTCTGGCATGGCTGTTCCCTTTCAAGCGAGGGCTTGAATCAACGCTTTACCGATCGAGCCGTGGGTTTTTGCGAGAAGTGTTTTTCCTTCTCCTCCTGCATCAACGTCCGTTGCTTTGGTTCACGATCCAAACCTATCACACGAGTCTCGTCTTAAAATTTTTATACTGCTAAACTTGACGGGTATGGGCTGAAACGTCCCCTCTATCACTTCCCGTAACCGGTGACCTTCTGTCCGGCCTTTCCCCGAAACGAGCGGCGTGCGCCCGTTTTTTATACCTCGACCGCCTTTCCTTCCTCAACGACATGATACAGCAAATGCGCCAAATGGTGAATCGGACCGTATTCCTCTTCGCCGTCTTCCGTCATTTCCTCTTCTTCCGCGAATTCGAGGTCGTTTAAGTAGAGCGCCATAAACTCATAAAAGTCTTTCAGCTCAAAGCTGTAGCACGCGCTTGGGTCTTCGCTGTCTTCTTCGTATTGAAGCATTAAATACGATACGTTGCCTTCGTTATCCTCAGCGTCGAAAAAGACAAAATAGCCGATGTTCGTGTCGAGGTCAAACAGATGCCGCGTCCCGCCTTCGGTCGCCTTGTCAAAATCCTCTTGGCTCAACTTGCCGACGTTCATCGCTTCCACATCATCTTCACGATGAAACTGGACCGTAAATGTTTTCACTGTCATTCCCTCCTCCAAAAATGCTTAATGAATACGTTTTGGACAGCCGTTCGAGCAGTTTCACCCCGGCTAGACTGTTCCCTTTGTCGTCAAGCGCCGGGCCGAAAATGCCGATGCCGCACCGCCCGGGCACGGCGGCGAGAATGCCGCCCGAGACGCCGCTTTTCGCCGGAATGCCGACCTTGATGGCAAATTCACCCGACGCATTGTACATGCCGCACGTGACCATGAACGTTTTGCAAATGCGGGCGACATCCAACGGCATGAGCGGTTTGCCCGAATGCGGATCGCGCCCGTCAAGCGCGAACACCAAGCCGATGCGCGCCAGGTCGATGCACGTCATTTCGATGGCGCACTGTTTCGTGTACAAGTCCATCAGCTCTTCGACATCTTCGTCAATCATCCCGTGCTGCTTGAGAAAGTAGCAAAGCGACCGGTTTAAAAACGCGGTTTCAAATTCGGAGCGGGCCACTTCGTCGGAGTACGAGATGTGTTCGTTGCCAGCGAGACGGCGGACAAACGCCAACAACCGTTTCAACCGTTCGGACACCGAGCTGCCTTCAATCATCGACGTGACGACAAGCGCGCCGGCGTTAATCATCGGATTCAGCGGCTTGGCAGGCTTTTCCTCTAATTTGGCAATGGAATGAAACGGATAATCCGTCGGCTCCATGCCGACTTTACGGAACACCTCATCCTCGCCGCGGTCGATCAAGACAAGGGCTAGGGCAAGAATTTTGGAAATGCTTTGGAGCGTCACTTTCACCGTCACATCGCCGGCGCTCACCACCTTACCGTCCGGGGTGTAAACGGCGACTGACAGTTCATTCGGATTCGCTTTGGCTAGAGCGGGAATATAATCGGCCACTTTGCCATAGCAGGCGTACGGCTTCGCTTCTTCGACAAAGCGGGCCAGTTCTTCTTGATTGTACACAAGCATCACCGATCGTTAGTATCGCCTATTTTTTCCGTTTCTATGCCCAAACGATTCAAACAGCGGCGGTTTCCGACGGGGGCGCTTTGCCCTCGCCAAGCGGACCGCCGGCAAAAAACCGCCCCGCTCCTCTCAAGTCGGCAGCCTGAGCCTGCTGTTTGAACAGCAGCCGTTTTTCTTACTCTTCTTCGGCAAACACATTTTTTAATTCGATCGCAAATCCAGGAAACATGCGGACAGGAATCGTCTCATCGCGAACATACATCCCTTGATGGCGGAATCTCCCTTCTTCGAGCACATAGACATCCATCGTCTTTCTCCAACAACCTTGTTGTAGGCAAGGGAGAACGGTTTCAAGTATAATAAAAAAGAGGTGAGGAGCATGCAAGAAGCCATCAACATGTCCCCGTCCCCGTCATGGGAACATCAAATCGTTTGCGACAATCTTGTTTCCATGATCAAAGGAAAAAGCCCATGCCAACCGATTTCCAAATTATCCGTGAAACTCGAAAAGAACGGAAACGTGATGAACGAGTTTATCCAGCCGGATGTCGCTGTCTATTGCGAACGGCCGGAAAAAATCATCGGCGGCTATAAGGGGCGGCCGCTCATTGTCATCGAAGTTGTCAGCCCGTCAACCTACAAAATCGATGTGACACTAAAAAAAGATTTGTACTGCGCCTACGGAGTGGAAGAATACTGGATCGCCGACCCCTACAACAAAACGATCCGTCAGTGCACACTCGAACATGATCGATACGCCGAAACGATCATCGCCTGTGGCGAAATGTTCGATTCTGTCATCGGAACGATTGACACGGCGCTCGTGTTCCAAGGCGTGTAGAAAAGAGGAAACGCCCGCTATGGACGAAGCGAGGCGGTCTGTCCGAAAGTTGCTTGATTTTTGGCATCGAGACGGTCGTCTGTTACCACAGCGGAGTTTGCCGCGGCCAGATTCGTGAACAGTTGGAGCAAATCGCTCGATCGATGGCATAACCTCGTTTCACAGCACGGCTAATCCATGGCTGACAGACGAAGCCTTGTCGGATGCCGATGGCCTTTCAACGGCATCCTTTTCTGCCTTCATGGAAAATTAGCCATTGATCTTATCCTGTTTTTCTTGTATAATGAAGTATGTCTGACAAACCATTTCGGGATGTAGCTCAGCTTGGTAGAGCACACGCATGGGGTGCGTGGGGTCGCAGGTTCAAATCCTGTCATCCCGATCGAAGGAAACCAGCCGAAAAACATCCGGCTGGTTTTTTTGTTCTCTCACGCGTTTCCTCCTCGTGACCGCCGTTTTTCCCTATGAAATCAATCCAATCTGCCTTCCTGCCCAAGCGATACGGTCAACAGCCATATCAACGTCTTCTGCCGTCATGGCAGCGGTGACGGAAAAGCGAATGCGCGCCGTTCCCTCAGGGACGGTCGGCGGCCGGATGGCGATTGCGGCAATGCCCGCTTCCTGCAGCAACTCGCTCATCGCCACAGCTTGGTCGTTCGGACCGACGATCACAGGAACGATCGGCGTCTCGCTGCCGCCGGTGTCAAAGCCGAGCTGTTTCAGACTCATGCGGAACCGTTCACTGAAGGCGTGCAGCCGCTCGCGCCGCTCCGGTTCGGATTGGACGATACGAATGGCCGCTTCATTGGCGGCAAGGACAGCAGGCGGCAAGGCGGTCGTAAAAATGAAGCTGCGAGCACTGTTCATCAAGTAGTCGATCAGCCACGGCTCGCCGGTTACATACGCTCCGAAGCTGCCGAGCGCTTTGCTGAAAGTGCCGATGGCGATCACATCTTCTTCTTTCTCGAGCCCGAAATGGTGAAGCAGCCCTTCGCCGTTCGGCCCAAGCACCCCTCCGCTGTGCGCTTCATCCACAATCAATATCGCGCGGTAGCGCCGTTTCAACTCGACAAGCTCCGATAATGGCGCCAGATCGCCGTCCATGCTAAAAACAGCATCGGTGACGATCCATTTTCGCTTCGCAGGCGAAGATTGCTTCAACAATGATTCTAATTGATCGACGTCATTATGCCGGTAGCGGAAACAGGCGGCTTTGCTCAGTCGGATGCCATCAATCAAACTCGCATGGTTCAACTTATCGCTAAAGACAAGATCATCTCGGCCAATCAACGCTGTCAACACGCCGATGTTGGCCGTATAGCCGCTGTTGAAAATAAGAGCCGCCTCTGCTTTTTTCCACTGTTTCAACGCGGCTTCCGCCCGCTCATAGAGCGGATGGTTGCCGACGATAAGCCGTGACGCACCCGCTCCGGCTCCGTAGGCCCGCATCGCCTCGCAACCCGCTTCAATGAGCCGTTGGTCATCCGCCAACCCTAAATAATTGTTGGACGCTAAATTCAACATCGGCTTTCCGTTCAGGATGACCGAAGCGCCTGAGGCCTGTGCTCGGCGCAGCTGGCGCTTTTGCGCTTTTTGTTCCCATTCGTGCAGTTTGGCGATTAGTTCGGTTTTCATCCCTATCCCCCTTATATGTAAACTTTTTATAAAAAATAGTTTACATTAAAAACCGCGAATCGGCTAGGAAAAGATGGTCAGTTTCGTTTGCTGATTATTTAGCATATAGTTCTGTTAATTATTGATTTCCACCCTCGACCACATGCATAGTCCAACCGCAGACATGTCATACTATACGTGTTATCGGCAAAAAGGAGGTGTTAGAAATGGATGTCCGTCGGGCACAAGAAATCGCGTCGTCGCCGGTGATGGCGAACGTCACGTACAACGGCCAGCGCATTTACATTGAGCATGTCGACCAGCAAAAAGGGATGGCAACGATCCATCCGCTTGACAATCCGAATCAAAAACAAAGCGTGCCGGTCGCCAGCTTAGAAGAGCATTCGTCATGAAAAACGCGGGAGAAAGGGATCGTCCTTTCTCCCGCGTTTTTGTTAATCAAAAGTCCGCCGTTTGCCTTCAGCGACTCAGGTTTTTCGATTTCCTGAAAACCGAGCACATCCGTATAAAACGCACGCGCCTCATCCTCAGCGCCAAATGGCATGCAAATTTGCACATGATCAAGCCGTTTGATACGAATCATCGTTCCTCTCCCCCCTGTGCGAACGCTGGTTTGATCCGGCGGATGAACGAAACCGCAGCAACCGCCCAAATGAGCAGCACTCCCTCGACCGCCCAGATGTTTGTGACCACTTTCGCTTGATAAAGCGCCGGCAAGACGTCCATTGCCGCATGAAGCAAAATCGCGTACAGGACATAACGGAACTGCCGCTGGCGCACGCCAAGCAAAACGAGGAGCGACAGCGCCACATGCACCGCCAAAGCAAACAGCCGTTCTATGCCGCCCAACACGTACATTGCCAACGGCGTGTGCAGCACTTGTTCTTTGATCAGCTCCGCCTGGCCTGCCGGGAGCGATGGGGCGATCGTTTTGTCGAAGGCGCCTGATTGAATCAAGCTCAGAAGCACAATCGTGTTCACAGCGCCAAACACGCCAAGCAGCACTGCTTCCACCCCGCCGTGCCCAAGCCCGAATGACAAGCCGTCGCCATACGCCCGGTTTTTTTTCAACAGCCAGCGAAACCCGACATAACGGCCGATTTCCTCAAACACACCGGCAGCAAGCGCGGCGTACAACACAAAGAGCAAAACGCTGTCTGTCCCTTTCAGCGCCGGCCGTCCCGGTTCGAGTAGAGCGATGTGAAGCGCTTTTTCCAACACTTGTGAAAACAAGAGAAACATCAGCGCTCCGATGCCGAGCGCTTTCCACGAAAGCCATCCTTTTTTTCTTCCGTACCATGCGAGACCAACTGGAACAAACAACGAAATGGCGAGCTGCACCGCCGCACCGGTCATTCCCACGTCCTCTCCCCCCTCCCGCTTATTTATGAGCGGTTGCGTTGTTCTTGCTGCTCATAAAGAAACGATCGAACGATAAGATACAAATTGCCGACAACGATGATGACGAGAAACAAAACAGCCCTCATCTCTCCGGGCCAAAACGCGGTGAGCATCGACAAAATCCCCATGGCGATAAACACTTTGCCGCCAAGACGGTGCGTTTTGTGCCAAACCGTCTCACTCGCTAATGTCCACGGTGTGCGAATGCCGATGAAATAATTGTGTTTGATTTTCGGCAGATAATTTCCGATGACAAGAAACAGACCGCCGATGGCAAGCGGCATGAACGCCCCAACATCGATGGAAAATCCAAGGTTGTACGCCAATGTCACGGCATGCAGCGCCAAGAAAAAGCAGGAAAGCGCCGCATTGACAATACGATAGCTTTTTTGAAAGCGGGCGTAATGTTCTCTTTTCGGGTCGAGCTTCGGCAACACCGCCGTCAAAAACGTGAACACCGTCATGAGAACGGGCAGCAGCAAGGCGCCAAACCATTTGTTGCTGAAGCCATCAGCTTCCCCTGATGCGTTCCAATGGATCGCCACTTGATCCGGCAAATACGGAAGGACGGCCAAACTCAAGAAATAAGCGAGAATCGCCAACACGATCGTCAGCCGGCTAACGTTCATCATGTCTCTCCCCCTTTTCGACAAAATCGTAAAACCAGCGAAGCAAATCTTGAAACACCGTCGTGTTCAGAGAGTAGTAGATATGCTGTCCCCTACGCCGGTCTTGCACCAAATCAGCCTGCTTGAGAATTTTCAAATGATGCGATACGCTCGGCTTTTGCATAGCAAAATGCGAAGCGATTTCTCCTGCCGTCAACTCTCCTTCCCGGAGCAACGTTAAAATCTTCCGGCGCGTCGGATCAGCAATCGCTTTAAACGCCTCGTTGAACGACAATGGTAATCCCACCTTGTGAACGATTTTGGGATGCATCTTAAGGGGTTGACAACCACCGGGAGAGCTTTCGTTTGTCGTTGTCTCTTATGCACCAATGTGAACAGGTTTTCATACATGTATACGTATATAATTAGATATTTAGAAAAACATCTAAATATCGGATAAACGATTCGCTATTAATTAAAGAATATTCCATTTGACTGTCAATGTCTTTTCCCGTTTTCCCCCGTAGATATCAGTGGAAAGGAGGACGCACAGCTAGGCGCCCCCGGAGTCCATGGTAACGTGGGGCTTGGCTTCCCACTGATTTCCGGTGAACTACTCCCACTTAGCTTTGCTTGAAGTGGGAGCTTCTCAGTTCCGCGACGAAAGCAACCTTTCGTCTCCCTGAGCGTGACTTCGGGTCGTTCCAACCCTAGATATCCGACATGATGGAAGTTCTTTTCTACCTTGGCTATTTTACGAGTGGAAGGAATCTGCTTGGTTCTCGCCTATTCATTTGTCCACTCAACCCCCATATAGCCACTTATCAAGAAACATATGATATATTCAGTTTATCATAAGATTTGGCTAACGCCAACCGAAATTCATCTCCCGAGTCAGTCAAGACTTTGTGGGGGATTTTTTCGGTCCACTACGGGCGTTGTCAATCATCGGTTGATAGACCATTTTTAGGAATTGATATCGTAAGCGCTTTCGGACTCTCATCCCTCATCTTGAGATGGTTTTTTCTATCCATTTTTTTACATCCATCCACCGTCCCGAAGCGCCGACAATGCTTGGTAAATCGGCGTCCCCGATGACCGCTGAAGACACGGGATGTTCTGGCGCATCACCTCCGCCAACAACCGCCCTGCCTTCCGTTTGGCCTGTTTGATCCGCTCAGGCTTCGTCGGGGCTGAGGCTGCCCTCTGGGGCTCTTCCTCCTCCAACTGCCCCTTTCTCCGCCATATTCCGTCGATTCGGACCACCATCGCCTTCAGAAACGCCCAAAGTCCTTGGTCTTTCCAGCTGCGGCGGGATTTCACCCGGTACGCGAACCGGCTCATCACGCTCTCGGCGTGACCCATCGGACGCATGCCGGCCGTCTCCACCCCTTGCGCCGACAGCCACTCTCGGTAGTCCCGGATGCATCCTGGCATCGACTCGATCCGGCGGATCATTTCGGCCAACTGCTGTTCTTTGGCTTCGTCCCCCAACGTACCGATGGCACTGTTTAGCTCCACGAGAAGCCCCTCCTCGTCTTGTTTCGCCAGCTTCTTCCGCACCTCCCGCCAACGCGGGTGGCCGGACAGACACTGACGAAGCTCCCGCGCCACATGGAACCGATCCAGCTGAAAGCACGCCCGCTTCCCAAAATATGTCCGGCAGGCCGTAATCCAGGATGCCGCGTCGCCGTTGATGACCAACAGGTCCCGGCACGGGTCATAGGCATATTCCTTCATCAGCCACTCTTCGAACCCTTCCCACACGTCCCCCGGCCCTTCATGGAGGTAGTGGCGCCGGTTCACGAGCTCAAGCTGCGAGCCGTTTCGTCTCCATCCCTCGTGAACCGCCAAGATTTTCTGCTCTTTCGCCCGTTTCCCTTTCCCTTGGCGGGAAATGAACAGTCCATCCGCTTCCACCAACAGCACCCGGCCATACCGTTGGGAAACAGGGTGGTGCAGCGAGACAGGGGCCGCCAACACCAGCTGACGAATCGCCTCATGGCTGAGGACCGCATACCCCACGATCGCCTCCAACGTACGGGCTGCTTTGCGGTAGGAAGAGCACTCTATGGCCAACTCGACCGCCGTTTCCTCGAGGCAAGGACTGATCGATTGGGCTCCATCAAAGCCCAGTTCGGCATCCAACAAGAAGGTATACGCCCCTGCCTGCCGATCATAGTAGTAGTTCCGTCGGAACGTCACTTCTCCAAACAGCGTTTGGAGTGTGGTCGGCCGTTTGTCTTTCAGCTGATAGCGGCGCTTGTCCCTTGCTTCCGCCAGTTGTTGATCGATTTCCTCCAAAAGGGACGCCAACACGGTGGCAAACACGTTTTGAAGGGTTCTCAACAATTGTTCCTCCAGCTCTTTTCATAAAGGCCATTCTGTGGTAAGATGTTTCATGGACTCTCTCCCTCCTGTTTTCGGTTGATGTGGACAATCACTATCATAGCAGGGAGAGAGTCCTTTTTGCATGAGATCCGCTTTTTCCTACCGCGTTTCGCTTGGTGGCCCCGACGAGCGTCGCGAACAAAAGTTCGCAACCCTCGTCGGGGATCCTTCCTGAACGTTACCCACAAATATTTTACTCACACTCATCTCCCACTGATCGTTGGGCTACGCCCTTCACACGCTTGAAGTGGGAGACTTCTTTCGGAATTATGTTAAAACCCCGTGGGCCAAGCGGCGAGCAAGCGCTCACTTTTTTCGCGCTTGGATGTAAGCAAATATTCAAGTGTCTGGCAAAGGAATTTTCTCGTCTCCGCCGGATGGATGACATCGTCGATCAAATGTTTGCGCGCCGCCCCATACGGCGAGCTGTCAAACGACCACTGCATGAGCAGCTCCTGACGCCGCTCATGCGGGTTGTCGGCACGTTCAAGCTCGCGGCCGTATACGACGTTGATGCCGACTTCCGGACCGGTGAAATTGATTTCCGCACTCGGCCAGGCGACGACCACATCCGCTCCCATCCCCGGTCCGCACATATTGCCGTACGCCGCGCCAATGCTTTTGCGGATGACAACCGAAATTTTTGGGACGGTTGATAGAGCAAGCGCCTGATTCCACACCATGATTTTCGTCGCCATTTTCGCTTTTTCCGCCTCGACGCTGATGCGAAACCCCGGTGTGTCATGCAAAAAGATGATCGGAATATGATACGAGTCGCACAAGCAAATGAATTCCGTCGCCTTTTGGCATTCCTGCGGCCCGGGCGCTCCTGCGTATTGGTTGGGCTGATTGGCGATGATGCCGACTACATGACCGTTTAGATACGCCAAAGCGGCGATCAGCGCCTTGCCAAATTGTTTCTGATACTCAAAATAGTCTCCTTCATCAACAAGGCAGGCGATAATTTTTCGCATATCATAGACGCGGCTACGTTTGTCCGGCAAAATTGAAAACACTTCCTCAACCATCCGGTATGGGTCATCATCCGTCTTCCGCATCGGCGGCCGCTCGTTAGCGTTTTGCGGCATGTATGAAAAAAACCTTTTTAGTTGCTCGATGCATTCTGCCTCTGTCTCGCCATCGGCGTCAATCTGTCCGGTATATTTATGGTGGATGTCTACGCCGCCGAGCTCATCCGGCGTGACGCGCTGCCCATTCGCCAATTCGAGCATGCGCGGCCCAGCGATCGCCATGCATGTCCCCTTCATTTGCGTGACAAAATCACAGCTGACCGCCGTCCATGTCGGCCCACCGTAGCTGTCCCCCAAAATCGCCGCCATCGTCGGCACTTGCCGGTGGTGGGCGAGCAGCTCGCGTGGAAACAATTTGTCGCTGATCCCGTCCGACCCCATCCCGTCCGGCATGCGCAACCCACCGCCTTCATGGAGGAAAAACATCGGCAAGCCATTGCGCACAGCCAGTGCATGCATTTGCCGCGACTTGCGCAAATGAACGCTCCCCTCCGTTCCAGCGAGCACCGTTTTATCCCCGGCGATGATGACCGCCGGTCGGCCATTCACTTTGCCGATGCCGGCGACAAGCCCGTCTCCATACGTTGTTTCTTCCAAGCCGGGCTGGTCGGACGCGTTCAGCTGTCCGAACTCGATAAAAGTTCCCGCATCCACAAGCAGGGCGATCCGCTCTCTGGCAGTTAGCAGCCCTTTCTCGTGCTGCTTGGCGATTTTCTCTTCGCCGCCGCCCAACGCAGCGCTCGCTTTTTTCGCCATCAGTTCGTCTGTTAATTGCCGCAAATTCTCCACCATGATCCCCCTTTTTTTTTTGGAAAAGGCGGGGCGGCCCGTGCCCCCGCCGCTATGTTATTCTCTTGGAAGCAGCTTTCGCAATACTTTGCCTGACGGCGTCGCCGGCAATTCATCAATGAACTCGATATAACGCGGATACTTGAACGCCGCCATATGCGTTTTCGCCCATTCGATCAAGTCAGACGGCGCGACCCTTCCTTTGTACGAATCGTGAAGAACAACAAACGCTTTCGGAACTTCCCCTTTCATCGGGTCAGGCACACCGATGACTGCGCATTGCTTGACGGCCGGATGTTCGTTCAACAACGCTTCGACGTCTTCTGGAAAGACGCTGTAGCCGGACACTTTGATCATCTCTTTCAGCCGCCCTTGGAAATACAAATAGCCGTCTTCATCGACATACCCGATATCGCCGGTGTACACCCACCCATCTTTCAGCGTCTCGTTCGTCGCGTCATCGCGGCGGAAGTAGCCTTTAAAAACCCCCGGATTTTTGACGACAATTTCCCCCGACTGTCCGGTCCCAAGCTCTTGTTTCGTTTCCGGGTCCACGATGCGAATGTCTGTCTCATACGTTGGGATGCCGCACGAGTCAAATTTCACACGGTCATCCGGCATGAACGTGTCACACGTATGCGTCTCGCTCAACCCGTAGGCGGCTTCGTACAACAGGCAGCCGCCGGTCGCTTCCGCCCACCGCTCAGCAAGGTCTTTCGTCACCGGCAGGCCGAAGCTTGTCGCTAAGTTGCGTTTTAGGCTCGATAAATCCGCATTGACAGAAGAGAGCGCCTGCAGGATGGCCGCGTTCATCGGAGCGATACTGTACCATGCCGTGACTTTGTACGTTTCGATGGCTTTGATCGTCGCCAGCGGGTCGAAGCGGGTGAATAATACGCACGGATGTCCCGTGTACACCGGCATATTCAGTCCCATCACCATGCCGGCAATATGGCAAAGCGGGGAATGGGCCATCAACGTTTCCGGTTTTTCCGTCAGCCGGTTCGCTTGGGCCGATGCGGCCGTCTTAAATAGCGCATTACCATAGGTGAGCATCGCTCCTTTCGGCCGACCGGTCGTCCCCGACGTAAAAACGATCAACCCGACATCGTTCCACAAGTCAATGGGAGCGGTCTCATCAAGCGGCGGAGAAGCGGCGATGATGGCGGTGAGCTCATCCGCGCCTTCACACGTCTGCTTCGGCTGCAGCACCTCTTCGCAAAGCGGGATCTCCCCTGCCGGATCCGCATAGTCACCGTAATGACAAGCGACCGTAAACGACAGCGGCGCCGTTTGTTGTTCAGCTTGTTGAATGCGGGATAATCCTTCTTCCCCAGCGATGATGCCGACAAGCGGCACTTCGGAAAAGAAGTAGGCAAGTTCAGATTCGCGGTACATCGGATTGAGCGGAACGACAATGCCGCCGAGCTGCTGAACGGCGAAGTGAGCGATGATGTATTGTGGACAGTTTTGCATGTACAAAGCCACGCAGCTCCCCTTTTCCACCCCCTTTTCCCGCAAATAGCGGGCAAACCGGTGGACATGGTCAAGCAACGTCCCCCATGTGATCACCGTATTGTAGAAGATGTACGCTGGTTCGTTCGCTTCACGTTCACCGCGGTGGCGCAAATAATGATAGAGCGGCTGTTCGCCGAGCACATAGCGGAGCTTCTTCGGCAACCCGCTCGGCCAATACGGGCGCGTTTGGTTCACCTGTTTCACCATCCTCCGAATAGAATACTGAACGGTCAGTATTTTCGTTTTAGAAAACGCTTTCAACCTATGATCATGTCCTCTGCTTCATTCCTATGAATAGAATTTCGCTGTCATTCGTTGATTTCCTTTTTCGAACGACCCATTATTTTCTCCGACATGGCAACGCAGATGAACTCCTCCCCTTTTTTCTAGGCGCGCATACAATGGCCATAAACGGTCTTTACGGAAAAAAGGGGAATGGAGACTATGGCCATTAGTAACGGAACCCAATATATCGAGCGCATTGACAATCTTCGGTCAAATGTATGGATCAACGGCGCTCAGGTCGAGGGAAAGCTGTCGGAACACCCGGCTTTTGCCGGCGTGATGCGAAGCCAAGCGCGCTTATATGACGCCCAGCACCATCCAAACAAACAGCCGGTGCTGACGTTCCGCACATCGACGGGGGAGCTGGCCGGCGCGGCGTTTTTGCGGCCGACGACAAAAGACGATCTCGAACACCGGCGCCTGGCGTTCCAAGAATGGGCGCGCTTGACAGCGGGGATGATGGGGCGGTCTCCCGACTACATGAACACCGCCGTGATGGCGCTCGCTTCCGCGGCCGATTTTTTCGGGCAGCAGCACCCGTCCTACGCCGAACATATCGAACACCTCTATGAGCGGGCGATCAACAACGACTTGTCGTTCACCCATACGTTTGTCAACCCGCAAGTGAACCGTTCCCTCGGCTATATGGAAGAAGACGGCGAGCCGATCGCCGCCAAAGTGATCCGCGAAACGACAGACGGACTCGTCATCAAAGGCGCGCGCCTGCTCGCCACTCAAGGCGGCATGACTGACGAACTTCTCGTTTTGCCGGCCGGCGGGACGCTTCTTGGCGATGAATACATGTACGCGTTTTCGATTCCGAGCAACACGCCGGGGTTGAAGTTCATCTGCCGCCCTTCTTTTGCTGCTGGCGCCTCTTCGTTTGACGCCCCGCTCAGCGCGCACTTTGATGAAATCGACGCCGTTGTCGTATTTGATGATGTGCTCGTTCCGTGGGATCGGATCTTTTTCTACAAAAACGCATGGGTGGCCAAAGAGCTGGATGAAGAAACCCATTTGGGCATTATGCTGCTGCACCAAGTGCTGGCGCGGCGCATCGTGAAAACCGAATTTTTCCTTGGAACGGTGGAGCTGCTCAGCGAATCCATCCAAATTGGCGGATACCAGCATGTGCAAGAAAAAATCGGGGAAATCGCCGCCGCCCTTGAAGCGCTTCGGGGAATGCTTCTCGCCGCCGAGCTCCACGCGAAACCGGACCGGCGCGGCACCATGGTGCCCGATCCTGCCCCGCTTTACGCTGCCGCCTTTTTGTATCCGCGCTTGTACCCGCGCTTTGCCGACATCGTTCAGCTGCTTGGCGCCAGCGGGCTTGTCTGCCTGCCGACGGAAGCTGACTTTTCTTCCCCGCTCCGCCCGGATTTGGACCGGTATTTGCAGGCAGCGACGCTTCCGGCCGAACAGCGGGTGCAGCTGTTCCGCTTCGCCTGGGATCTGGCGATGAGCGCCTTCGGGACGCGGCAGACGCTGTACGAACGGTTTTTCTTCGGCGATCCAGCCCGGTTTGCGACAACCTTTTACCATCGCTACGACCGGGAAGCATGCGCCCAAATGGTGCGACGGTTTTTGGACAGCGAACAACGTTGACAAAACGGCAGCAACCATCGCACTGGACCGGCATAAACCATAAACGCCCGCCTTTTCTTCAAAGAGGCGGGATCACGTCAATCGTTCAGCGCACCGATCCAACAATCGGAAAGGGTGCCCCGCCTCTTTCGGGACACCCTCATGCGAATGGACACGTGATCGATCACATCGTCCGCTGACGGTCGGGAAACAACAAGCTGAACAGCACCCCGGCCGCCAGCGCAATGGCAAACGTCGTAAACCGTGAACTGATGATGGCCTCAAGCGGCGAGGAAATCCAGATGACCGTGCTGAGAAACCCGGCAAGGATCGTGGCGATAACGCCGATGCCGGAATACCGCTTCCAGAAGAAAGAGAGCAAAATCGCCGGCGACAACGTGCAGCCGATCCCTGCCCATGCCCAACTGACAATGAAATACACAAGCGACTCGGATGTCATCGCCAGCACCAAACCGAGCAGTCCAGCGATGACCACCACCGCGCGGGAAAGCGCGACAAGCTGTTTTTCCGACAGGCGAAGGCGCAAAGAACGCCGCGCAATGTCTTCGCTAATGGCGCTCGTGATGACAAGCAGCTGCGAATCGGCCGTTGTCACGATGGCCGCCAAAATGCCCGACAGCAATACCCCCGCGAGCCACGGCGGCAACAAATCGAGCGCCATATGCGGCAATACCGTTTCCACGTCGGCGAAGGAATGGCCCTGATAAAGGGCAATCGCCGCAAGACCGATGCAAAACGCGCCGCCATAGGCCATCAGCGTCCAAATGATCGCCACTGTTTTGGCCGTTTTCGCCTCGCGGGCGTCTTTCAACGCCATGAAGCGGACGCTCAGCTGCGGCTGTCCGCCCAGATAGCCAAAAAACCAAGCAAAATTGTTAAACAACAATAGCCCAAGCGCAAATCCAGTGACTCCCCCCGTCCATGAATCGAGGCCCGGCTTCGCGTGATGAAGCGCTTCACTGATCGACAAGCCACCACTATAAATTTCCACGAACGCCACAATGGGCAAAATCACGAGCGTCGCCAGCATGAGCATACTTTGAATCATATCCGTCCAAACGACACTGACGAACCCGCCGGTGTATGATAAGATAATGACAATCGCCACACTGATGACCATGCCAAGCTGCGGATCGATATGAAACACGGCAAACAGTGTCTTGCCCGCTCCGGCAATTTGCGCGCTGAAATAAAACATCATAAAGCTAAAAATAAGGACAGTCGCAAGCCATAAAATCGTTTGCCCATGCGCGCCGAACCGTTTCGCTAAATAACCGGGCAACGTCAGCGCACCGTATCGCTCCGCCTCTTGGCGAAACCGGTCGGCCAAAAAGAGCCAGGCGCAGACGATGCCGATGACAATGCCGACGGCCACCCAAATCGCAGAAAGCCCATTGGCGAATACAAACCCCGTGTAGCCAAGCAACAGCCAGGCGGATTCGCCCGTCGCCCGCTCAGAAAAAGCGAGCGCCCAACCCGGCAGTCGTTTTCCCCCAAGCAAAAAGTCGGAATGGCTCATCTCCTTTTTCCCATACCAATAGCCAAGCGCCGCCATCACAAGACAATACAGCACGAGTTCCACCAAGATGATGCCACTCATCGTTGTTCCTCCCTGTTGTACGGTTTTGCACAGGCGCACACGGAATCTGCAGGGATGTCTTTCTCTTCTCGGCCTGCCAATCCCACTCCCCTTCCATAAACATGGCGCTATCATCAGACTGCGACGATCGACGATCATGCCAGTGACAGCGAGAATGGTTGCTCCTCACAGGCATCTGTTTACTCTTTACATATGTGGCAAACGAGCCAGTTATTCCAGCATGACACCGCGTCTCACCTTGCAAAGTTTCGCTCGGACAGAATCAACATGTGGAACACTACAAGTTGCCAGACGGCTCGAATTATAATAAAGTGGAGATGAATCCAAAAAAAGGAGTGAACAAGATGAACCGTTGGGAGAAGGAATTGGACAAATACGCCGAATTGGCCGTGAAAGTCGGCGTCAACATTCAGCCTGGGCAGACGCTGTTTGTCAACGCCCCGCTCGAGGCGGCGCCGCTCGTCCGCAAAATCGCCAAAACGGCGTACGAAACCGGGGCGAAACACGTGTATGTCGAGTGGAACGATGAGGCGCTTACATACATCAAATTTCATCACGCCCCTGAGGAAGCGTTTTCCGAATATCCGATGTGGCGGGCCAAAGCGATGGAAGAGCTCGTCGAACAAGGAGCAGCCTTTTTATCCATTTACGCCCCTAATCCTGACTTGTTAAAAGACGTCGATCCGAAGCGGATCGCCACCGCCAATAAAACGGCCGCCCAAGCGCTCGCCAACTATCGGAGCGCCATCATGGCCGATCGGAACTGTTGGTCGCTCCTGTCCGTCCCGACGGCGGCATGGGCGCAAAAAGTATTTGGGGATCTGCGTGATGAAGAAGCCATCGACAAACTATGGGAAGCGATTTTCCGCATCGTCCGCGTCGACCAAGAGGACCCGATCGCTGCTTGGCGCGAACATAATGATCGGCTCGCCCGCATCGTCGATTACTTAAACAACAAGCAATACAAACAGCTCGTTTACGAAGCGCCGGGCACCAACATCACGGTCGAGCTCGTCGACGGGCATGTTTGGCACGGCGGCGCCGCGACCAGTCAAAACGGGGTGCGCTTCAACCCGAACATGCCGACCGAGGAAGTGTTTACGATGCCGCATAAAGACGGCGTCAACGGCACCGTCCGCAACACGAAGCCGCTCAATTACAATGGCAACGTCATCGATGGGTTTACGCTCACGTTCAAAGACGGTCAAGTCGTCGACTTCAGCGCCGAAGAAGGATATGAGACGCTCAAGCATTTGCTTGACACCGACGACGGGGCGCGCCGCCTCGGCGAAGTCGCTCTCGTGCCGCATCAGTCGCCCGTATCGCTGTCCAATCTCATTTTTTACAATACGCTGTTTGATGAAAACGCCGCTTGCCATTTTGCGTTGGGCAAAGCGTACCCGACGAACATCGAAAACGGCGCGGCGCTGTCCAAAGAAGAGCTTGACCGCCGCGGCGTCAACGACAGCCTCGTCCACGTCGACTTTATGATCGGCTCGGCCGAACTGAACATCGACGGCGTCACCAAAGACGGCAAGCGCGAACCGATTTTCCGCCGCGGCAACTGGGCGTTCGAATTGTCGTAAGCTGGTTTCCCTTCACTCTAAGCCATCAGGCTGCGTCCAACAGGCGGGCAGACCCGACCGTTGGCGCAGCCTGATTCCATTCCAACACGGATTCACACGCAACGATCAAAGCGAACCGATAGGGTTGTTTTCATCTTGCCGCAAATGCACAGCGGCCGATGCCGCCTGCGCCAGTTGCTCGCATTGCCGCAAACGAATGCTAAAGAGAACGAGCGGGTCGCGGTACGCCTCCGGATTTGTGCGCATATGTTTGAGCTCACCTTCCTGGGCAGCAATCTCCAGCTCCAACCGTTTCAACGTTTCATCGAGCCCTGTCAACGGCGCATGGAAAAATCGGGTGACATCGCGTTCAAGCGATTTAGCAAACCATTCAAACGGCAGCAGCAACTGGTGGATGATCGCCTCCACCACCTCAGCGTAATCTTGCGCCTGGATGAACTGCTTATACTTTTGCGCCAGCATTGCCTTGTTTTGCGCAAAAGCACCGAGCAGTTTTCCCGCCCCTTTCAACAGCAGCTGGCTTGGCGTTCTCCGCAAGAAAACGTTCACCTTGTCTATTTGCACCCCGCTGATCAACCGATCCATATCGCGCCGCCAATCGGCGAGAAGGCGAAAATCGCATTCGAGCTTGAGCCGCTCATCGCCAAACATGGCGTTAAACCCTTCACCCATTTCATGCAAAAACGCCTGGCATTCGTTGAATTCGTCTTCCGTCGCTGCAATCCACTGTTCCATGGAGCGGCGCAGCTTTGGCAGCGCCTGTTCATCAAGGTAAGCACGAAGCCGTTCGTTCGCTTTGTGGTTCAGTTCAAGATGCAAACGGGAAAAATCGCTGTCTTCGCTCACAAGATCCGCCATGTTGCGCAACAGATCGGGAATCGCCGCAGACAGCTCGCCCCGCATTTCCGCCAAGACAGTATGGAATGACTTTGCCGTTTTGGCCATTTTTTCCTCTTGCAGGTCGCCAAGCTGATGAATAGCGCCGCTGAGTTTAGCCGCCATTTCTTTTTTCCACACGACCAGCTCCGCCAACCGGCTTTCCGCCTCGGCCCGCTGCCGGAACAAATGAGCGATGAACTGGCGGATCGTCGTTAAAATCGCTTCCTCGCGGCGGACCGATGATACATGGCGGCGCATCTCCTCAAACCAGCCGACGAGGAATTGTTGCTGCTTGCGGCTTGGCGCATGGGGCGAATAGACCATAACATGGGCCCCCGGAACAATCGTACGAACGTGCGCTTCCACTTCCTCAACGATTCTCGCCGTCTCCTCTTCATCCACCATTCCGTCGCCCGGAGGAAGCAAAACGTACATCGGCGCATTCGGCGCCCTCTCACGAAGCTGTAGCATCAACTGCTCATCGGCGCTAGAAAACGGATCCTCTCCGTTGAGAAGAAAGAGAATGCTGTCAGCAAGCGAAAACGACACAAGCGCTTCATGGTCGGATGAAGCGCGCCCGCCGAGCGGGCCGATATCCAACAAGACAATCCCTTGCGGCACGAGTGAAAACGGCGCCTTGCATTCAATGACAGCGTCATCAGGGAATCGGCTTCCGCGGCCGCCCGTTGCCTGTTGAAATTCGTCAATACTCGAAAAAACGGTAAACTGGTCGTCACTGATTTTCGCGACTTCCATCTCCCCACCGTTTCTCCACGCAATCACCGGCGCAGACGGCGCCGCCAACGCTGCCTCGCCGACCAACGTCCGCAAAAACGCCAACCGCTCATGGCGCGACGCCCCAGCGATCAAAACGAAATGCGTCCGCGAATCAGACAGCTGCCGCACGAACCAGCGGAAGCGGAAATGCGAGCCCGCCCGCTGCTCTTCCGCCCAATCGGCAATTTCTTCAAATAGCGACACACCCGCTTCCCCAGCCTGCCGTTTCGCATGGACGAGCCGCTTAGCGGCGTCGTTGACCGTCTCTTCTTCAAACGCCTCAGGAAATTTCTCACTCCACGCCAACAAGGCAGCTGCGGCCACGGCTGTCTCCGGACCTTCAGCTAAACTCACCCAGCTTTTGACAAGCGGTGGAACAACTTCCACCAACTCTTTCAATCGATACGGCCCCTTCATCAATCCCGCATAAGCTTCCCCTAAAAGGCCGGGAATTCGCTTCCAGTCATAGTCGCGGCCGATCGCCAACTCATCATAGAGGCGATTCCACTCCGCGAGCCACGAAAAATAGAGGTCTCCATCTCGATAACCGTTCCATAGCGCCTGCACAAGCCGTTCAAACTTCACGCGATCCGTTTCGTACAACAGCGCTAGGCAGCGTGAAAACCGCGCAGGCGCCATCGTTCGCGCATGTCCTTGTTCCACATAACCGGTCAAGATGTCCGCCCAGCGGCGCGCCGAGGTCCGCACCGCCTCTCCTAAAGCAAGCTCGACGGCGCTTTCCCAATCACCTTGCTCCTCGAAAAAGGCGCGCGCCCATTCGGTCATGTTCGGATAATCCGGATACAACGTCACGCCGCGCTTAATCATTTCATCCGCTTTCGCTTTTTCCCCCAACTCGCGATAGAGCGAAAACAGGCATAAAATGATTTCCGCATGCAACGTTTCGCTTTCCGTCTCAATCGAGCGGTACAGCTCCTCTGCCAGCTCGAGCCGTCCAAGCTCATAGTAGCTGTCGGCGATGTTTTTTTGCGCCCAAGGGCGCAAATCGTCATGATGGACTTGTTCCCATTTAAAGATCGCCGCTTCATAGTCGCGGCGGTGGAAATACACTTCCCCTTGGGCAAAGCGAATGGACGACAAATCAGTGCCATCCCGATGCGCCGTGAAAAAAATATCGCCAAGCGCGCTGACAATGTCGCATTCTCCCGCCTCGATCAACGTCTCGTAAAATGTTTTATGAACCAGTTGCTGTTCAAACCCCATGTCGATCACCTGACTCGTATATTTGCCATGCATGTTCATTGTATGGCACGATTTATGATTTTATTTCTATCCCATATATTTTAACAAACTTTCGCGGAAAGGAACGTTTCAATTTGTTTTCATTTGCAAGACAAAACATAGCTGTTCCATTAACGAAAAAATGCTTCTGCGATCGCGGTAAGCGCGGGATGCAAAAAAAGAGAAAGATGGGCAAGCATTCGACACACAACCAACAGATCCTTTCAATTTTCAGCAGGAGGGCGCGAAATGGGAGACGCAAAAAAAACGGGATGGAAACAATCGCTTGCCATGGGCTCAAGCATACTCACGTCTCCATGCTTTATATTAAGGAGGGAATATCAAATACGTTTTTTGGAGTCTCGGACATAAAGATATTGTAACCACGCCGCAAACATACTCGCATATTTTAGGCAAGTTGACCTTGCAATGGAGGAGCTGTACCATGCTAAATAGCTGTGCAAAATTCGTGCAAAATTTTTTCGCATTCTATCGTTTTTTTCAGGATTCCCCAAAAATGAAAAATGACCGCAAACGCGGTCATATCAAGGGTTTCGGCAATGTTAACCCGAACCGATCGTATGTAAGTGGCGTCCCAGGAGAGACTCGAACTCCCGACCGACGGCTTAGAAGGCCGCTGCTCTATCCTGCTGAGCTACTGGGACATAACCAAGACGACACTCTAATCTTCCTGCTGCCCCTTCCTCTACCAGCTAACACAAAGAAGCCTGATGCGTCGGGGCAACTCGCAACCCATTCGAAGATGTCTCGCTCGTTGCTCTATCCTGCTGAGCTACTGGGACGATATCTACACGATATTCACGATAAAATAAAGGAAAGCGGGTGATGGGAATCGAACCCACGACTTCAGCTTGGGAAGCTGAGGTTTTACCATTAAACTACACCCGCATGATCAATATCATTGGAGCTTGTCTTAGAAACGACTGCAATAAAAATATAATCGCTAATTTCTTTTTTGTCAATATCTTTCTTAAAGCTAGTGGATAAACGCGCTCGAGAGGATTCGAACCCCTAACCTTCTGATCCGTAGTCAGATGCTCTATCCAATTGAGCTACGAGCGCATCATTGAGAGCGGAAGACGGGACTCGAACCCGCGACCCCCACCTTGGCAAGGTGGTGTTCTACCACTGAACTACTTCCGCATCATGAGAGGAATTCATTCCTTCAAAACTAGATAACCGTCGGAAGAAGCCGCGTTTCGTACTGTCTAGCTCCGGCTCGCCGCCGCTCGAGGTCAAATAACCTTCTCCCTCGGGGTGCAAGCACCCCTGCGGGCGAAGAACATTTGCCCGTCGCGGCGAACCGCTCGCCTCCGCTTTTCTAGGTTAAGCCCTCGATCGATTAGTATCCGTCAGCTCCACGTGTCGCCACGCTTCCACCTCGGACCTATCGACCTCGTCATCTTCGAGGGATCTTACCCGCTTCACGCGGTGGGAAATCTCATCTTGAGGGGGGCTTCACGCTTAGATGCTTTCAGCGCTTATCCCGTCCGCACATAGCTACCCAGCGGTGCCCCTGGCGGGACAACTGGTACACCAGCGGTGCGTCCATCCCGGTCCTCTCGTACTAAGGACAGCTCCTCTCAAATTTCCTGCGCCCGCGACGGATAGGGACCGAACTGTCTCACGACGTTCTGAACCCAGCTCGCGTACCGCTTTAATGGGCGAACAGCCCAACCCTTGGGACCGACTTCAGCCCCAGGATGCGATGAGCCGACATCGAGGTGCCAAACCTCCCCGTCGATGTGGACTCTTGGGGGAGATCAGCCTGTTATCCCCGGGGTAGCTTTTATCCGTTGAGCGATGGCCCTTCCATGCGGAACCACCGGATCACTAAGCCCGACTTTCGTCCCTGCTCGACCTGTCCGTCTCGCAGTCAAGCTCCCTTGTGCCTTTGCACTCTCCGAATGATTTCCAACCATTCTGAGGGAACCTTTGGGCGCCTCCGTTACCTTTTGGGAGGCGACCGCCCCAGTCAAACTGCCCACCTGACACTGTCTCCCACCCCGCTCAGGGGTGCGGGTTAGAATTTCAATACCGCCAGGGTGGTATCCCACCGTCGCCTCCACCGAAGCTGGCGCTCCGGCTTCCCCGGCTCCCACCTATCCTGTACAAGCGATACCAAAATTCCATATCAGGCTGCAGTAAAGCTCCACGGGGTCTTTCCGTCCTGTCGCGGGTAACCTGCATCTTCACAGGTAGTATAATTTCACCGGGTCTCTCGTTGAGACAGCGCCCAAGTCGTTACACCTTTCGTGCGGGTCGGAACTTACCCGACAAGGAATT